>NZ_NRDQ01000043.1 GCF_002878455.1 Janthinobacterium sp. AD80 | reverse complement strand
ATCACCATCTGCCCGACGGTCGCCGCCGCGCAGGATATGGCAACGCTGCAGGCGGCCGTCAGCGCCGAATTCGTGCGCATCGCCGCCACCCTGTCCGACGAGGCGCGGCGCGCCTTCGATGATGCCGGCAGCATCCAATAACACCCCCGACATTCACCACTCACCAGGAGAGCCACATGGCCACCGACTACCACCATGGCGTGCGCGTCATTGAAATCAACGAAGGTTCGCGCCCCATCCGCACCGTGTCCACGGCCGTGCTGGGCCTGATCGCCACGGCCGACGATGCCGACCCGGCGGCCTTCCCGCTCGACACGCCCGTGCTCGTCACCAACGTGCTGGCCGCCATGGGCAAGGCCGGCAAGACGGGCACGCTGTATCGCGCGCTGCAGGCCATCGCCGCGCAGACCAAGCCCCTGACCATCGTGGTGCGCGTGGCCGAAGGCGAGACGGAAGCGGAAACCACCAGCAACGTGGTAGGCGGCGTGTCGCCGGACGGCAAGTACCTGGGCGCCCAGGCGCTGCTGGCCGCGCAAAGCAAGCTCGGCGTCAAACCGCGCATCCTGGGCGCGCCTGGCCTGGATACCCAGGCCGTCACCAACGCGCTGGCCAGCGTGGCGCAGCGCCTTCGCGCCTTCGTGTACGCCTCGGCCTATGGCTGCGCCACCGTCACGGCGGCCACCACCTATCGCGGCCAGTTCGGCCAGCGCGAAGTCATGATCATCTGGCCCGATTTTGTCGACTGGAACACCGCCATCGACGAGGAAGCCAGTATTTCCGCCGTGGCTTACGCCATGGGCCTGCGCGCCAAGATCGACGAGGAAACGGGCTGGCACAAGACCCTGTCCAACGTGGTTGTCAACGGTCCCACCGGCATCAGCAAGGACGTGTTTTTCGACCTGCAAGACCCGGCCACCGATGCCGGCGTGCTCAACGCCAAGGAAGTGACCACCCTGATTAACATGGGCGGCTATCGCTTCTGGGGTTCGCGCACCTGCGAGGAACCGGGCGGCTTCTTCTATTTCGAGAGCTACACGCGCACGGCCCAGGTGCTGGCGGACACCATCGCCGAGGCGCACTTCGCCTATGTCGATGTGCCACTGCATCCGTCCTTGGTGCGCGATCTGCTGGAAAGCATCAATGCCAAGTTCCGCGACCTGAAATTGCAAGGCTACATCATCGACGGCCATGCCTGGTATGACGAGCAATACAACGACAAGACGGCGCTGAAAGACGGCAAGCTGGCCATCGACTACGACTACACGCCTGTGCCGCCGCTGGAAAACCTGCGTTTCCAGCAGCGCATTACCGACCGCTACCTCGCCGACTTCGCCTCGCGCATCGCGGCGTAAACACCACCACCCTGCCCGCGCCCGTGCGGGCGCATTGATTCACTGGAGAAATTATGGGCCTGCCACGCAAACTGAAAAATTTTAACCTGTTCCAGAACGGCGTGTCCTTCATGGGCATGGTGCCGGAAGTCACATTGCCCAAACTCAGCCGCAAGATGGAAGAGTACCGTGCCGGCGGCATGAGCGGCCCCGTGTCCGTGGACTTCGGCAACGAGGCGCTGTCGCTGGAATGGAGCGGCGGCGGCCTGATCGCCGAAGCCCTGAAACAGTACGGTGCGCACACGCACGGCGCCGTGCAACTGCGCTTTGCCGGCGCCTACCAGGAAGACGACGATGGCACGGTCGCCGCCGTCGAGGTCGTCGTGCGCGGCCGTTACAAGGAAATCGACATGGGCGGCGCCAAGATGGGCGACGACACCACGCACAAATACACGATGGCCTGCAGCTATTACAAGCTGATGATTGACGGCGCCACCGTCATCGAACTGGACTTCATGAGCGGCACCGAAAACTTCGGCGGCGGCGACACCAACGCGGCCATCCGCAAAGCCATCGGCCTGTAATCCCCTTTTACTGACCACCCCACCACAAGGAACACAGCATGAACAACGATACCCAAAACCAAGCCGTCATCGAACTGGACGACCCGATCAAACGCGGCGATAGCTTCATCACCGCGCTGACCGTGCGCAAACCCAAGGCGGGCGCCCTGCGCGGCATTTCCCTGATCGAGCTGGCCAACCTGAACGTGTCGGCCCTGCAGATCGTGCTGCCGCGCATCACCGAGCCGACCCTGACCGCGCAAGACATCGCCAACATGGACCCGGCCGACCTGCTGGCCGTGGGCGCCGAGGTTGCCGGTTTTTTGGCGAGCAAAGCAGATCGCCTTTCGGTATCCCCGGCGAAGTAGAAGACGCCATGGCCGACATTGCCGGCGTCTTCCACTGGACGCCGGCAGCGATGGATGGTTTTACGATTGATGAACTGATGGCCTGGCGCGAACGCGCCAGGCAGCGAAGCGGAGCGGAATAGATGGCTGGTCGGGATTTGAAGTTACAGGTAGTGTTTGCAGCGCTGGACAAAATCACCGGCCCGCTGAAAAAAATCATGGGCGGCTCCAGCGACACGGCCAAGGCCTTGAAGGCCACCAGTGACCGCTTGCGCGACCTGAACGCACAGCAGAAAAACATCAGCAAATTCCGCGAGCTGCATGGCGGCCTGGACGCCACCCGCAGCAAGCTGGAAGCGGCGCAGCAGAAGGTGGCCAGCCTGGCCGCCAAGATGAAGCAGACGGAAGCGCCCACGCGTGCCATGACGCGCGAGTTTAACGCCGCCGTCAAAGCGGCCGGCGCCCTCAAGACAGCCGGCCAGCAGCAGGCCCAGCAACTGCAGGTCATGCGCGAGCGCCTGGCGAGTGCCGGCATCGGCACCAAAGACCTGGCCAACCACGAGCGCACCTTGCGCCGCGAGATCGAGGCCACCAACAAAACCATGACCTTGCAGCAGCAGAAGCTGGCCAATGCAAACGCCAAGCAGCAGCGCGTCACCAACGCCACCCAGCATGCCGACAAGCTGCGCAACAAGGCGGGCAACCTGGCCATGGCCGGCGCGGGCGCCACCGCCACGGGCGCCGTGCTGGGAGCTCCTGTAGTCAAGGGACTGAACGAGGCCAAGCACTATCAAACGGAAGTGGGCCGCGTCAACGCCCTGGGCCTGGGAGATAAAGTATCGGCCGAGGCCGTCGCCTTCGCGCGCAACATGAAAACCTACGGCACCAGCCAGCTCGACAACCTGCAGCTCATGCGCGATGGCATGAGCGCCTTTGCCGACGTGCACCATGCGGAAATGGTTGCCCCCACCCTGGCCAAGATGAAGTTTGCCAATCACGCCTTCTTTGGCGAGGCCGAAGGCGCCGACAACGAGCGCAAGTTCATGGACATGCTCAAGGTGATCGAGCTGCGCGGGGGCCTGGAGAGCAAGGAAAAGTTTGAAGCCCAGGCCAATATCGTGCAGCAGGTCATCACCGCCACGGGCGGCCGCGTCGGCCCGAATGAGTGGCTGAACATGATCAAGACAGGCGGCATCGCGGCCAAAGGATTGAAGGATGACGCCTTTTACTACCAGATGGAACCGCTGGTGCAGGAAATGAGCGGCAATCGCGTCGGCACGTCCCTGATGAGCGCCTACCAGAACTTGTATCAGGGCCGCACGACGAAGCGCTCGGCCAGGAAGCTCGACGAGTTTGGTCTGATTGGCGACAAAAGCAAGGTCACGCCAGATAAAGCCGGGCAAATTGCATTCCTCGATCCTGGTGCGCTGCTGGGTTCCGAGCTGTTCCGCGAAAATCAGTTTGAGTGGATGGAAAAGGTGCTGTTGCCACAACTGGCCAAGAAGGGCATCACGGAAAAGAAGCAGGTGCTCGATGCCATCGGCAGCATTTTTTCCAATCGCACGGCGTCGAACCTGTATTCGCAGATGTACTTGCAGCGCGCGCAGATACACAAAAACGAAAAGCTCAACCGGGGCGCCGCGAATATCGGCCAGCTGGACAAGCTGGGCCGCGACACAGCCGCAGGCAAGGAACTGGAAGCGCAGTCAAAATTAGCCAACCTCAAGCTCACCATGGGCGAGAAAATCCTGCCGCTGTACGCACAGGGGCTGGAGATGGCGATTACCGCCGTGCAGCGCCTGAATGGCTTCATGGAACGCAACCCGACCGTGGCCAAGATCATGATTACCGCCTTTGCCGTGCTGGCCGGCCTGCTGCTGGTGCTCGGCCCGCTGATGCTGGGCATTGCCGCCATGATCGGCCCGTATGCCATGCTGCACGTCATGTTCGCCAAGATGGGCGTGACGGGCGGCGTGCTCACGCCCATCCTGCGCGGCCTGGGCGGCGCCTTCATGTGGGCGGGCCGCGCCGTGCTGTGGCTGGGCCGCGCCCTGATGCTCAACCCGATTGGCCTGGCCGTGACGGCCATCGCCGGCGCCGCTTACCTGATCTACAAATACTGGGAGCCGATCAAGGCATTTTTCAGCGGCATCTGGTCGCACGTCAAGACAGCCTTTACCGGCGGCATCGGCGGCGTCAGCACCCTGATCGCCAACTGGTCGCCGCTGGGCCTGTTCTATCGCGCCTTCGCGGGCGTGCTGGGCTGGTTCGGTGTTGCACTGCCGGCCAGGTTCACCGACTTTGCGGCCAGTATCCGGGGGCGCTTCGCCAAGGGGCTGGCGCCGCTGGCCGGCTTCTTTACTGGCATCTGGTCGCAGATCAAGACCGCCTTTGCCGGCGGCATTGGTGGCGTCAGCGCCCTGGTCGCCAACTGGACACCGCTGGCACTTTTCTATCGCGCCTTCGCGGGCGTGCTGGGCTGGTTCGGCATTACGCTGCCGGCCAAGTTCACCGACTTCGGCGCCAGCATCCTGCAACGCATCACCGCGTCCTGGGCGCCTATTTCCGCCTTCTTCGCCGATATCTGGTCGCGCCTGCGCACCGTCTGTGCGGGCGGCATGGGCAGCATCACTGCCCTGATTATCAACTGGTCGCCGGTCGGCGTGTTTTACCAGGCGTTCGCAGGCGTCATGAGCTGGTTCGGCATCAAGCTGCCGGCGCAGTTCACCGAGTTCGGCGCCAACATCCTGCGCGGCCTGGTCAACGGCATCACCGGTTCCATGGGCGCCGTCAAGGACGCCATCAGCAATGCCGGGTCCAGCACCATTGCCTGGTTCAAGGAAAAGCTGGGCATCCACAGCCCGAGCCGCGTGTTTGCCCAGCTGGGCGACTACACCATGCAAGGCCTGGCCGTAGGCCTGGACCGCAGCGAGGGCGCACCGATTGCCAAGGTATCGGGCCTGGCCCAGCGCCTGACGCAACTGGGCGCCGGCATCGCCATCGGCACGGCCACGGCGTTACCCGCCAGCGCATTCGACACACGCGCGCCGCTGTCACAAGGCGGGGTCGGCGCCGGATTGAGCATTCAGGGAGACAAGATCGAAATCACCTTCCATGTACAGGCCGGCACCGATCCCCAGGCCATCGCCCGCGCGGTGAGCGCGGCGCTCGATCAGCGCGACCGCGAAAAGGCGGCGCGCATCCGCTCTTCCCTGCGCGACCACGATTAAAGAAAGAAAAGCACCATGATGATGATTTTAGGAATGTTCGTGTTCAGCCTTCCCACCTTGGCCTATCACGAGCTGCAGCGGCAAACGGAATGGAAGCACGCCAGCACGGCGCGCGTGGGCCTGCGCGACGCGCACCAGTACGTGGGGCCAGGCGACGACACCATTACCCTGTCCGGCTGGGTGGCGCCGGAGCTGACCGGCTCCCTGTATTCGCTCGATGCACTGCGCATGATGGCCGACACGGGCAAGTCGTGGATTCTGATCCAGGGTACGGGCCGCATACTCGGCTCATACCGCATCACCAGCATGACGGAGGGGCGCACCATCCTCGACGGCAGCGGCGGCGCACGCCGCGTCGAGTTCTCGATTGCGCTCAAGCGCGACGACGACGGCGTGCTGGCCATGGTCGGCCTGGGCGACATCGGCGACCTGAAAAACATGCTCAGCATCGACGGCATGGCCAGCAGCATTGCCGGCGCGGCCAGGAATGCCGTGGGCAGCGTGGTAGGCAATGTGGTCGGCGGCATCACCTCGAAATACGGCGGCGTGGTCAGCGAGATGAAGGACAAGATCGGCGGCAGCATCAGCGGCGCCATCGGTAGCGCGGCGGACAAGTTCAAATGAGCGAGCATATCCCCGCCTTCAAGGTCAGCATCGAGGACAAGGATTTGACGGCCATCGTGTCGCCCCGGCTCATCAATCTGACCTTGACCCTGTGCCGTGGTGACGAGAGCGACCAGCTCGACATTTCCCTGGACGACAGCGACGGCAAGCTGGCCCTGCCGCCGCGCGGCGCGCAGATCGCCCTGGCGCTGGGCTGGCAAGCCACCGGCCTGGTGGACATGGGCAAGTTCACCGTCGACGAGGTCGAGCACAGCGGCGCGCCTGACACCATCACCCTGCGCGCCAGGTCAGCCAACCTGATCGACACGTTCAAACAGCAGCAGGAACACAGCTTTCACAAGACCACCCTGGGCGCCATCATCGAGGCCATCGCCTTTCGCAACGAGCTGGCCTCGGGCGTGTCGGTGCGTCTGCGCGATATCGCCATTGAGCACATCGACCAGACCCATGAAAGCGATGCGGCCTTCCTGCGTCGGCTGGGCAGGAAATACGACGCGGTGGCCACCGTCAAGAACGACACTTTGCTGTTCATCCCCATCAACCAGAGCCGCACCGCCAGCGGCAAGGCGCTGCCCGTCATCCCCATCACGCGCGCCCTGGGCGATGGCCACCGCTACCACAGCGCTGAAAGCGATGCCTACACGGGCGTGCGCGCCTTCTGGCATGACGAGCGCTACGCGCGGCGGCGCAGCGTGGTGGCCGGCGTGCCCGGCAACAGCAAGCGCCTGCGCACGACCTTCGCCAACGAGACGGACGCGCGCGCGGCGGCCGTGGCTGAATGGCAGCGCATCCTGCGCGGCCTGGCCACCTTTGAAATGAGCCTGGCCCTGGGCAACCCGGCCGTGTTCCCGCAATCGCCCGTGACCGTGCAAGGATTCAAGCCCGAGATCGACGCCACCGACTGGCTATCGGTCAAGGTCACGCACAGCCTGGGCGGCAACGGCTTTACCACGCGGGTGGAGTTTGAAACGAAAACGGAAGCGGTCGAGGCCGAACGCGAGGACGAGAAAGACCCGGATGAAGGCATCACGGGCGTGGTGGCGAAGTGGAAGGACGTGGCGGCGAAGAAGAAAAAGGCGGGGCAGGAGCAGGCCGGTGCCATGGGTCAGCTCAAGACGCTGGAGCACACTTACAAGAGCAAGCAGGCCGCGAAGCGGGCGGTGCTACATGCTTGGAAGCGTATCGAAGAAATTCGGGACATCATCCGCGAAAACAGCGAGGAACCCTGGAAACCTACGCAAACAGCAGCAGAAGCAGAAACAAAAGCAGCATAACCGTGCGCCCGACACATCCGCTCAGCGGCTGCTTTCTCCCTATTGTGTTGAAAGTGTCGAGCGGCAACCATTTCGGGATGCCTAGAACCTTCAAGCAGCCGGTGATCGTTCAATAGCGGCGGTTGTGGCCAGTCGAGGCTGACAGGTTTTCTATCTAAACATCAACGTACCGGCGTTTTTCAACATAATATCCCCAAAGCGGACATTGCACTTGCTCTACAGACCCTCGATTTTCGTTGTTCGGTGATCGCTCTCGCAACTCAGCGATACATTCCTTTCATGCACATTCTTTTGTTCGCCATCGACGACCAAAAGCATCGGTTTGGCCGGTGAGGAGTCAACAGACCCTTGGACAAGCTGAAACTTCGTCGGATCCAAGTTGATGACTGTGTTGTCTTTGTATTCTTCTGGGTTAAATCCCGCGTGTAGGTTCGCGTCGCCAAGTGCCAAGACTTTTCCAGTTCCAACACCAAGCTCCAGCGGTGAGTACAAATACACACCGGCAAACGGGTGCCTCTCCTGAGCTATGAAAACGCGCAAAAGGTTGATCAGGCTTTCACTTGGCGTGAAGGCCCAGTGTGTAATGTAGGTCAGCAAATGGAGCTCTTTTCCAATCGAGCCCGAATAGCGCACTGCTTTTTTCATGATCATGCTAGTTATGATTTTTGCGAGGTCGTACGGCTTGTATTTGCCGGGTACTTTGTCGTATCCACCGAACAGTTCTAGCGGGGCGATCTCCATGAGCTCAAGCCATGCCTTGCTCCCATTGGGCAAAGTAATCGTAAAATCGAAATCGTTTTCCGAATTTTGTATTGGTTCAGACATAAACCATTTCATACGGCTTTGCGACATCAAATCGTTCATCGATGAGATAAAGTTGCTGACTATAACTTCTTCAACCGCATTTTTCTCTTTTGGAAAAGCAATCTTTTCGAAGGAGTGGGCAATAATTCCGTCCGGCTGAACTGTCACTTTGTTTGGACCGAGAGTCCCTGTTGGTTTCTTCACCACTCTGATTTCTCCGTTGGTTGGCACTGGATATATTATTCAATGCCTGTTTTACCTAAAGCAGACACCTTGCCCTCCAGTCAGTGAAACAAACTGGGTCAGCGACGCGTATGACTTCTTTTGGCCGGTTGCCGTCGTTGCCAGGCTCCGTCACATTGCAGAAGTTCAGAGACGTTCAATCGTGTAAGCCTCAACTTCGCATCCCCAGCCGCTGAAATGACCGCAACCAAACGACCCTTGGGGCGTACAAACAACCCCAGAAATTCGGACGCGTTTTCCATGCCAGCGCATGAGCATTTCTTGATTCGGCTGGATACTTCCTGCACCAAAGGTAATCCAAACGCTGGATTGATAGTACGGAGGATCTGCCGCTTCCGTGATCTCCCGTCGCTCTGCCTTTGGATAATGGCCGAGAGAGTGATTCTCAAATTCAAACGTCAGCAAACCAACGATTTCGACCGGCTTACCGTCAAGCTCATCTGCGCGGTCGATTACTTCGTTGACAGATAGCACATTTCTCATCATGAGATACCGTCAAATTAAGGGTGTGTGGAACGACCGCTTTTGGCCGGTTTCCGCCGTTGCCAGGTTCTGCCCCAGTGCGGACGTTGGAAGTGAGCCATGACAACGGGGGGGCGCATCTACCCGCTGTTCATTTGGGATTGATTTGATGGCGAATGACTTCGCCATGCTGGCTTACGTAAATGTTCGTCTGGCCGCCAAACTGGCTTTGACACGCACCAACATCCCATCCCTCTGCAGTAAGACAAAGTGAAAAAGCGGGCTTCCAACTTAGGTCATTTTTCAAAGCGTATTCTTTGGCGGCGGCCATTGCGATCAACGGATCGACGAAACCAAGCTGCAGTACAAGATCGCCGGTCTGAGCACTTATTCGAACCACGCATTCGCTCTCCGCATGAACTCGCCATTCCCCCTCATCTAAGGAAATCCAGAATGGTGGGCGCCACTGCCAACCACGGTCATGTGCAGCAATGCGCGCGATTTTAAATGCTTCGAACTCGTCAATATTCATTGTCATCTGCTTTAAGGGAATTCAACGTACAGTTTGGCGCTACCATCATGCATCAGATCGTTATGCGTAGTATGCAGATAAAACAAGTAGCAATTACAATATGCATAAGAAGGTAAATCATTTGCAGACTATTTTTCCTTTTTTCGTCCGCTGCCGGCCACATTAAAAGTCTGCGGCCCAATGATATTGCCCACGAAATTTTGCCCAATCTTGCCGTGGGTTTCAACGTGTGGCGCATTCCCAGCTTGGGATGCCGGGGGCGTTGGCGAGCGCATGCCGCTAATCATCCCGAGTACTCCTGCTTTCCCGCGAACGTCCATATTTCGATAGCCAGTCAACAGTTCATGCTCGTCCGCAGGCAACGCTGACAGCGCATGTTCTCCTGTCAGCAAATACAGCACATCTACTCCAGCCGCAGCAACGGCCGCCAAATAGTCAGAATCTGGCGTTCGGGAGCCGTTTTCATAGTTGAACTGGGCCCCCTTTTTTACCCCACCAAGGGCAGCGAACTCGTCCTGATTGAGGCCGAGGCGCTTCCGTTCTTCCTTGAGACGATCAAAAAAATACTTCATTTGAGTACAAATACCTTTCCAAATCACTCAAATGAGTGATATATTTACGCCATTCCGTAGCGATTACAGATCATAACATTATGAATAATTTGTCAAAAGTCGGACGCATTACCAAAGGCGTCACCTCCCAGCCGCTTGGCGTTCGTCTGGCTCCTGACGAGGTAAAAGAAATCGAAACTCTTGCCGCCGCTCAACAGCGGTCGCGCGCATGGCTCCTTCGCCTCCTGATCCTGCGCGGCCTTGCCGACTACAAGCGCGAACTCGCATCCAAATCCACCCACTAAGGACAACGTCATGTACCCCGATGCAAAACGTATCCGCAGCCACCGCGTCATGCTGCGCCTGGACGATTACGAGCACCAGCTTGTTTCCTCAATCGCCAACTACCAGGGCGAAGAGCTTGCTGTGCTGGTGCGCCAGATCGTGATGCGTGAAGCCTTGGCCGTGATCGCCTTGGATGACGCCACTATCGACAGCGTACAGCGTCGCAGCGTTTAAACCGAGTCACTTTTGAGCAACTCTAAAGTTACAGAAAATGCCAGACCATCAAATTAACCTCAATGACGAAGAGCGCGCGGTGCTGGAACTCGTGCGCCAGCGCCAGGGGCTGGCAAGTATCGAGCAGGCGGCCGAATGGCTCGTCAAGTCGCGCTTACGCAAGCAGTCGAAAAACATGACAGGTCGCGGTCGCGCCCTGTACCAAGTGGAAAGAAAGCTGAAATGAGAGTCATCGGCCTGCCCTGCCCGCATTGCGAATACACCGTCCGCGCCGTCAAGAGCCGCACGATGTCCGCCATGTTCAAGGAAATCACCTACATGTGCCAGAACCCCGAATGCGGGCACTCCTTCGTGGCAGGCCTGGAAGTACTGCGCACCCTTTCGCTGTCCGCCATGCCCAAGCCGGATATACGCATCCCGATGTCCCAGCATGCGCGTACGGCAGCCACCAGCCAGCTGGCCCTGGACCTGACTGCGGGCTGCTGATGACTATCCCGACCCTCGCGCCGCCGTAACCCGGCCGCAGTAACTCCCCTCTTTTGCTGTGCCCTGCAGCGCTCCCTTTTGAGCGTGCGGGATTCGTTCAACCTGAAATAAGGAAAACCAATGGAAAACACGCTGCACGCCGCCAGTCATGCCGACAAATCCCCTGCATCGGCCACGCGCCGCCCGGCCCTGCAAAAATGCGTCGTGCCTGTGGCGCCGACCTGCTTCCTGCTGCACGCCAACGCTGGCACCAGCGTCAAGGAACTTTCCGCCTATATCCGCGAGATTGCCAAGACCTACCACGCCTACGGCGCGGCCAATATCACCTTCATCATCAGCGACCTGCATGCGCTGCAGCTTGGCGGCTTCTTCATGCCGGACAACCAGCGCGCCATGGTCGGCGAGCTGCCCATTGTGTTGTGCTACATGTTCGCCAGCGAAGCCGGCGTCGTCTACTCCAGCAACAACTCGTTGCGCACGCTGACCTACTGGGCCAAGTACTTCGCCAAGGAATGGGCACGCTGATGCAGCGTCTGGCCAAGACCTGCGGCATCTGGCTGCTGTCGCTCCTGATCGTCATTGCCCCTGGCGTGCTGCGGGCCATTGGCTTCATCAAGGACTGAACCATGCCGGCGTCCCTTATCGACAATCACCTGTCGTTCCAGCCTGCCGCCGAGATTCTGGCAGCGCGTGACAAGGACATGCCGACGCCACCAGGCGCCGGGCATGCGCTGGCCGCCATTGCCGAAGCCAAGGCCCAGCTGCGCAGCATCAAGCCGCGCAACCTGGCGCCCTTCATGGCCCAGGCCTGGGGATTGTCGCCGCGCGGCGCGCGCCGTTCCGTGCTGATTGCCGCCGGCCTGGACGCCGACCGCTGGGAATCGCCCATCCACTCCTTTACCGAGGAAGAGCGCATCGAGCTGCGCGCCGCCACCTCTGCCGCTATCCGTGTGTACGAAAGACTGTTGAATGCAATCTAAACAAATCCTGCTGCCGGCCCCGCAGCGTCACGAAGCCTTCTTGCGATCCGCCCAGTTCGCGCCCGAGCTGGCCCGCATCCCCTACAAATGGCGCAACCGTGTCATCACGGCCGCCCTGGCCAAGATGGCTTGGTCGTCTTGGTACAAAGTCTATGAATCCGTCGCCACCGGCTTTGTGCGCGAGTTCGCCGACCTGTACGTGCCGGCCGGCGTCGACCTGTCGCAAAGCGACGCCGACATCGTGGCCACCGCTGAACGCGCGGCGGCCGGCGTGACCAAAATGCTGTGGATGGCCGTGTCCGACACGCACGCCCTGCAGATCATGGAAGACGAATGCGCCTCGTATGGCATCGAGCTGCCGGAATTCGACGATCAAGCCGACATCATCGCCCGTCTGGTGGATGCACGCTGGTGGCGCCGCCAGTTGCGCAAGCGCGTCAAGCGCGCCTTCGAAGCCGGCAATATCCGCCTGGGCTACGTGAACTATCGCGGCGAACCCTATGCCAGCAACGACGCCGTGCTGTCGCGCCTGGCGCAAAACCGGCGAAACGCGGCAGCGCTGGCCGCCACGCTGGTGCAGAACGAGAATGGCCAGCAATTCAGCATCGCCGAGCTGGCCGAGAAGACGACCGCCAACAAAGCCATCCGGCGCGGCGAACTGATGTTGCGCATCAACGGCTTTGAGCAGATCGCCCGCGAGTGCGGCGACCAGGGCATTTTCATCACATGGACGTGCCCATCACGCTTTCACGCCATGCAGCACAGCGGCAAGCCCAACGACAAGTTCGACGGCTCCACGCCGCGCGAGGCCAATGCGTACTTGGGCAAGATGACATCGCTGTGCCGCTCCGCTCTGGCGCGCCGGGGCATTGGTTTGTACGGCTTTCGCATCGCCGAGCCACATCACGATGGCTGCCCGCATTGGCATCTGCTGCTGTTCGTGCGCCCCACCGCGAAATACAAGACGGCCCACCTGCAGGACGTGGCGGGCCGCGCCATCCGCATCATGAAGCGCTACGCCTGGCGCGTGGACCGTGGCGAACCGGGCGCCTTCGCGCGCCGCCTGGACGTCAAACGCATCGACTGGGCCAAGGGCAGCGCCGCCGGCTACATCGCCAAGTACGTGGCCAAGAACATCGACGGCGTGGCCGACCACAAGACGAAAGAAGGCTATGTCGTCACGGCCGATACCGAAGGCGATGTCGAGCTGACGCCATCGGCGCGCGTCGAATCCTGGGCCGCGTGCTGGGGCATCCGTCAATTCCAGCAATGGGGCGGCGCGCCCGTCACCGTCTGGCGCGAACTGCGCCGCATCGAGGAAAGCATGCTCAACGAAGCCCCGGCCGCCATGCGCCGTGCCTGGGACGCCGTGCAAAAGATCGACGGCGAAAAGCGCGCCTGCTGGGCCGAATACCTGCGCGCCCAGGGCGGCGCCCTGGTGCCGCGCAAGGAACTGGTCGTCACCCTGGCCAAGGACGAAAAAACCGTCATCGGGCGCTATGGCGAAACGCAACGCATCACGCCCTACGGCGTGCGCTGCAGCGATCTGATTGGCGTGGTCTTCAAGTCCGTGCGCCATACGTGGACGCCGGTACAGGCCACAGGCGGGCGCGGGGTGGCTGTTGGGGTTGCCGTTCCTCGGACTCGTGTAAATAACTGTACGCACCCCGTCGACGTAATTCCAACCACGCCCATTTCTGCGCCCCCATTCGTCTATAGCGACATCGACCAGAACGCGATTTTGTGTTCCTGGGCGCACAACCAGGCCTGTCCGTTCCCCCGAATACACGGAGACGAACAAAAAATCGCACTGATCCACGAAATGGCCGCAATAGGAGCGTGTCCATTCCCGCAAGTGATTGCCACAGACACAACACCAATGAAAGGAAATGGCACGTGAGCACCTATGCCGTGATCGTTCGCACGCAAACAGAACGCTTTGAATACGCCGCGATTGCCGCTTCCAGCGGCGACGCGATCCAGGCCGCCCTCGACCACTTCGGCGTGTGCGGCGTTACCGCCAAACTGAAAGGAGCACCGCAATGCTGAACACCCTGACCGATTCACCGCGGCAAATCGCCCCGGGCGACCGCGTGACATTTGATACCGATGAAGGCTACCAGGCCGGCACCGTCAATGACCTGCGCCGCGACGTGGGCAATGGCGAGCTGCATGCCTGGGTCGAGCTGGACCACCAGTGGCCCGGCATGTTCCGCGCCGTGCCACTGACGGCAATTATCCCCGTGCTGATTTAGGGACATGGTATGGCAGACCAGATCGCAACAAATGCCACCTTCCTGTCGATGGACGATATTTGCGCCCTGACCGGCAGGAAGATGAAAACGAAGCAAATTGAGGCGCTGCGGAAGATGGGCCTACCCTTTTGGGTAAATGCCATCGGGCGACCGGTTGTCACGGTCGCCGCAGTTGAGGGACGCAAAGAAGCGCCACGGGAAAAAACATGGGTAATGCCAAGGATCAATAAAAATGGGCCGACGAAACACACGTAATTTGAACATGCCGCCGAACATGCACCCGCGCACCCAGCGCAGCGGCAGGGTGTATTACTACATGTACACGAAGGACAAGCCGCGCAAAGAAATCCCGCTTGGGCCCGACTTCATCTTGGCCTTGAAAAAATATGCTGAGCTAAACATCGTAGTGGAGCTCACCGCTAACGCGACGTTCTCAGATGTCGAAACGCGCTACCTGGTTGAAGCGGTTCCAAAACTTGCCGCCAGTTCGGCGCGCATGTACCGGTCTGACATCAAGCACCTTTTGGCAGCCTTTGCCGGGGCGCCGCTGGACCAGATCAAGCCTATGCACATTCGACAGTTCCTCAACGACCACGCTGACAAGCCGACCACCGCCAACCGTTGCAAACGGGTATTTTCTACCATGTGGAACCATGCGCGAGGCTGGGGCTACACGAGCCTGCCAAGCCCTTGCGAGGGCATCCAGGGGCATTCACTGGCAAAGCGTACCGTCTACATTACGGATGCAGTATTTTCCGCCGTGCGCATGCATGGCAGCGAGCCGCTACGGGATGCGATGGACTTGGCCTACCTAACCGGTCAGCGTCCAGCGGATGCGCTGCGCATGACTGAACAAGACATCATCGATGGGCACCTGATCATTACGCAGGAAAAAACCAAGCAGCCGCTCCGTATCACCATCACCGGAGAGCTGGCCAAGCTGATGGATCGCATTCGGGCACGCAAAGCAACGCACAAGATCTTGACGGGCGCACTACTGACCAATATTCACGGCAAACGTCTGACCGCACCAGCGCTTCGCACGCACTTTGACGCGGCAAAAAAGCGGGCGGCGGAAAACGTACCGGAACTGGCACAGGACATCATGGCATTTTGGTTTTACGACCTGCGCGCGAAGGCGGCCGATGATACTTCGGATGATCGTGGCGACCAAGCGGCCAGCGATCTTTTGGGACACGACAGCGTGAAGACAACCCAGCGGCACTATCTGCGACGAGGCAAGATTGTTGCGCCAACAAGGTAGCATTGAAAAAACTTTGCAGATTAGCAAAAAAAGCTAGCTTGACATTTCGCATCCAAAAGCAAATACTACTGACTATCCTTGTCGCAAGACAACGCACTGAGCAACTCCTATACCTCCCCAATCAGTGGGAGGTGACGGTCGAGGACCTACCCTCTGAGGAAACTCAGGGGGTGGATAGGTCGTTATGCTTTTGGCCTCTTCTTCCCTCGCTGTGCAGCTAATGCTCGCCCATCCTCTTCTCTTAGCGGTTTTATGTGATCAAGTGCCTTACAGGCATATGGATAATTGCTTTGTTTGAAGCTACCATTTTCACCTTGTAGATTCTTACGGATTTTGGCCGTAATCACCGTATTCAAGATAAGAAGCAACTCGCGATCCTCTGACGCCAACGCTACACGGCCGTAATAGTCGAGCAGTCGCATGCATTGGTCACATCCCGGTGACTCAATGTCCCACTGAGTAATTTGATTCACACCTTCAAGAAAAAAAGTTCGCATAGACGCTTGGTTCGTCTGAGACTGTTGTTGGTCAAAAAACTGCCTCTGCTGGTACTGTTGTTGGTCAAAAAACTGTCGTTGCTGATTGGCTTGATGAAACGTAAAAAAAATCACAACGAGCAAGGAAAGTGAGCCGGCGAATGCGGCCATGTGCCCACCAAAAAAGTCTCCCATTTGTCCTAATCCGCCCAGGGACAACACATCAATATTGAAGAATTTGAAATCTAAGTTCTGCCAAGCTAGGAAAGAAAAATTTAATAGTGGTACTAAAGCTAAAAGCGCCATAGGAGCTAGGACAAACATCATCCAGGCAGGAGTATTGTCAAAGTAGCTATATTTGGTAGTTTGTGTTGACATAAGCAGTGGGATGTAAGGGGCGGAGGGCAATAAAGGCGTGAAAACAGATCAAAATTGACCAACGCCATTACAGCTCTGATAAAGAGAGTCACGAGAGTTTTCCTAAGGCAACATAACAGAAAGTTGCCTTACATGCAATCTCATCGTAGGAGTATGCAGATACACCTTGGCATATGCTTGTGCAAAAAGCCGATGTAAGGATTTTTGTGGAGCGGACACGGATGTGTGGAGCGGCGAAAACAGGTTTTTCCGCCGTTTTTGACTGGAGCGGGTGAAGGGAATCGAACCCTCGTCGTAAGCTTGGGAAGCTTCTGCTCTACCATTGAGCTACACCCGCGAAGCCTGCATTTTACGCCGAATGGAACGCGGCGGGCAAATCTTCGCGGTGGCGGGGGATTACTTCAGGCTGCCGAATACCTTGCCGATGATCTTGCTGCCGTAGGCCAGCGGATTGCTGCGGATGGCTTTTTCTTCTTCGCCGATCATCAGGTACAGGCCGTCGAGGGCGCGGTCCGTGACGTAGCCTTCCACCGTCGATTGCTGCTGCGGCACCAGGCCCGTCTTGCCGATCTGGCTCATGGTGCTGTTGTACTTGCTGGCCAGGCCGGAACGGTCCGTGACGGATTTGACGATGGGCAGAAACTTGACGGCCAGCGGGGCCGAGGTCTTCTGGCGGAAGAAATCCGTGACCGAGGTGTCGCCGCCGGAGAGGATGTTTTTCGCATCCGTCACGCTCATCGACTTGACCGCATCGAGCAGCAAGGGCTTGGCCATCGGCACGGCCGACTCGGCCGCGCGGTTCATCGCCACCACCAGGTCGTCCAGCTGCTGGCCCCGTCCCGTCATTTTCAACAGGGGCTTGGCCTGCTCCAGGATGCCGGGCAGCTTGATCTTCACCTTGTCATTGTTCAGGAAACCATTTTCGATGCCCAGCTTGGCGACGGCGGCCGCCGATCCGGCTTCCAGCGCTGCCTTCAGGCCATTGCTGGCATCCTGGTTGCTGAGGGCTGCGAGCGGGTTGGCGGCGCCCGCCATGGACGAGCACAGCGCCAGCGCGCACAACAGGGCGGTGGGGCTGGCGGGGAAAGAGGTCAGGCGCATAGTCATCCTTTGTTTGAAAGCCGGGGTTCTTGAACCCTCAGCATAGCAAAATCGCAGCGATGCCAGCATTTTTTGTCGCAGCAGGAACAGCAGCGCATGCCGGCGCGAGGTGACGTAGCGTGGAAAAACTGCCGCAGCCACGCCTGCGCGCGACACTGGCGATGCAGTGGCAGGGAAAAGCGGGTCAGGCGGCCAGCGCTTCCAGCCGCTGGCGCACCAGGATCAGGTCCGACTCGCGCATGCGCGCCGCCGTCTGGCGCAGGGATTTTTCCGCGCCGGCCACGCCGGCCGCCTGCGCCATCGACAGCCAGATATACGCCTGCTGCAAATCGAGCGGGCCGCCCTGGCCGCTGGCGGCCATCAGGCCCAGATTGAACTGCGCCCGCGCATGGCCCTGGCGCGCGGCCAGCGCATACCAGTCCCAGGCAGCGGCGTAATCCTGCGGCACGTCCTGGCCATTGTCGTGGCGCAGGCCCAGCGCGAACTGCGCCAGGCTGTGACCCTGCGCGGCGGCGCGGCAATAGCAGGCGCAGGCCAGCTGGCTGTCGGGCGCGGGACCATCGTCGCGGTCATGCAAGACGCCCTGCATGTATTGCGCCGGCGCGTAATCCTGCTCGGCGGCGCGGCGGTACCACTCCAGCGCCAGCGCCAGGTCCTGCGGCACGCCCTGGCCGTTTTCATGGCGCAGGCCCAGGTCGAACTGGGCCCGCACGTGGCCCTGCTCGGCCGCCTGGCGGTACCAGTGGACGGCTTGCTGCGCGTCTTCCGGCAGGCCCTGGCCATGTTCATACAGCAGGGCCAGCTGGTACTGGGCGGCGGGGAAACCCTGCTCGGCCGCCTGGCGGTAAAACGCCTGCGCCTGCGTGTAATCGTGCGCCCCATGTTCATGGTGCAGGCCCAGGTTGTGCTGGGCCGCCGCATGGCCCAGGCCCGCCGCCTTGACGTACCAGTCCAGGGCCGCCTGCTTGTCGCATGGCACGCCCTGGCCATTGTCATAGATCAGGCCCAGGTTGAACTGCGAACTGGCGTGGCCCTGCTCGGCCGCGCGCCGGTACCAGGCGATCGCCTGCCCGCTGTCCTGCGGCAGCACGTCGCCATTTTCATAGCGCAGCGCCAGGTTGAACTGGGCCGGCGCGTAACCCTGCTCGGCCGCCTTGCGCAACCAGGCGGTGGCCTGCTGGCGGTCCTGACGCACGCCCTGGCCATTGTCGTAGCGTAGGCCCAGGTTGAACTGCGCGCGCGCGTAGCCCTGCTCGGCCGCCTTGCGGTACCAGGCGATGGCTTGCACGAAATCCTGCGGCACGCCCTTGCCGTTGTCATACATCATGCCCAGGTTATTCTGCGCGCCCGCATCGCCCTGCTCGGCAGCGCGGCTGAACCACAGCATGGCCTGGCCGCTGTCCTGCGCCAGGCCTTGCCCCTTGGCGTACAGCCAGCCCAGGTTGTACTGGGCCGCCGCATAACCCTGCTCGGCCGCCTTCTGGTACCAGTGCGCGGCCTGGGTGAAATCCTGCGGTACGCCCTGCCCCTTCTGGCACATCACGCCCAGGTTGTATTGCGCGTGTTCGAGTCCCTGCGCGGCGGCCAGGCCATACCAGTGCAGCGCCAGCGCGTAGCTTTGCCCGATGCCCTGGCCATTGAAATGCATGAAGCCCAGGCTGTGCTGGGCATTCGCATTGCCTTTCTCGGCCAGGCCCTTCAGGCGCAGATAATCAGCCGTGTAATGAGCAGCCGTGTAGCGGGGATCGGCAGCGGACACGGTCAAGCCTCGATGGCCAGCGGCACCGGCATGCCGGATGCGCCATCGGCGATCAGGCGGTTCTGCTCCTGCAGCACGCCGATAAAGCTGCCCAGCGAGATGGGACGGTGGTACAGATAGCCCTGCATCGTGGTGCAGCCCTTGTCCTGCAGGTAGCGCGCCTGGCCTTCCGTTTCCACGCCTTCGGCGATCAGGTGCAGGCCCAGCCCGCGCGCGATCGAGATGATGGCCAGGATGACGGGATAGTGTCCGTGTTCGTCATGGATTTCTTTTACAAACGACTGGTCGATCTTGATCGTGTGGATGGGGAAGCGGTGCAGGTACGACAGCGAGGAATAGCCGGTGCCGAAATCGTCGATGGCCACCGACACGCCCAGCTGGCACAGCTTGTTCAACTGCTCGATCGCGTACTGCGGGTTGCGGATGCAGATGTTTTCCGTGATCTCCACTTCGATCTTTTCCGGCGCGATGCCATAGCGCGTCAGGGCGCCGCGCATCTTCTCGAAAAAGTCGCCCCGGTCCAGGTATTGCGGCGACAAATTGAGCGACAGGCGCACGGCTTCGCCGCCGGCCGCGTTCCACTGCACCAGGTCGCGGCACAGGGCGCCCAGCATCCAGTCCGAGATCGGCAGCATCAGGCCGTTTTCCTCGGCGAAGGGCAGGAATTCGCCGGCCGTCAGCAAGCCGCGCTGCGGGTGGTTCCAGCGCATCAGGCCTTCGGCGCCGACGATGCGGCCCGTCGTCACATCCACCTGCGGCTGGTAATACATCTCCAGCTGGTTCAGTTCCAGCGCCTTGCGCAGGCTCTGTTCCAGCGCGATCTTCTGGTGCGACACGTCGAGCATGGACTCGTGATAAAAACTGTGGCCATTCTTGCCCAGTCCCTTGACCTGGTACATGGCGATATCGGCATGGCGCAGCAGTTCATCGATGGTCTCGCCGTCGCCCGGATAGATGGCGATGCCGATGGAGGCGGAAATATGCACCTGGTTACCATCGAGGTCGAACGGCTGGTGCAGGCATTCGAGGAACTTGTCGGCGATCAGGCGCGCATCCTGGCGGTCGCGCAGTTCCGGCAGCACGATGGTAAATTCATCGCCGCCCTGGCGCGCCAGCGTGTCGCCGCGGCGCAGGCAGTCCTTCAGGCGCAGCGCCACCTGCTGCAGCAGCTCGTCGCCCTTGACGTGGCCGAGCGTGTCGTTGACCAGCTTGAAGCGGTCCAGGTCGATGAACATCACGGCCAGTTCCGTCAGCTTGCGGCGCGCCTGGATCACGGCCAGGCCCAGGCGGTCCTTGAACAGCATGCGGTTCGGCAGGTCCGTCAGGATGTCGTGGTAGGCCTGGTACGAGATGACTTCCTCGGCGCGCTTGCGGTCGGTGATGTCGCGCGCTACGCCGTAGGTGCCGAAATACTCCTGCTTCCTGGCCTCGTGATCGAGGCTGTGCATGCCGATCGAATTGAGCGGAACCGTCATCAGCGTATTGCTGAAGGTGCGGTCGCTGCCGCTGCCGCTATGGCACTTCAGGCGCAATTCCACATTGCGCGAGGCGCGCTCGTCGATGCGGCGCTCATTGAAGGCGTAGCGCGCCCGTTCCTGGTCTTCATCGTGCACGAGGATCGAGTAATGACTGCCGATCAGCTCTTCGCGGCTAAAGCCCAGCAACTGGTGCACGCGGTCGTTGATGAAGGTGATGCGCCCTTCGTGGTTCAGGGTATAGATGATGTCGGGCGAGCTGTCGACCAGGTAGCGGTACATCTTCTCCGAGTTTTCCAGCTGCAGCGCGATGCGCTCGTTCTCCAGCGCCAGCTTGCGCTTTTGCAGCGCGTTCTCCACCGTCTTGAGCAGCTCCTCGCGGCTGTACGGCTTGCGCAGGTAGTCGTAGGCGCCGCGTTTCAGGGCGCCGATGGCGGCCTCGATGCCGACATCGCCGCTCATGACGATGACGTCGCCCTCGATGCCGCGCCGGTTGATGTGGTCCATGATTTCATGGCCGCTCATGTCGGGCAGGCGCAGGTCGAGCAGGATCAGGTCGAAGCGCAGTTTCGACAGCTGCGCCAGCGCCTCGCTGCCGCAGGTAGCCGTGTGCAGCTGGTAGCCGCGGTCCTTCAGCAGTTCGTGCAGGGAGGCGAGCAGCCGTGGTTCATCGTCGACCAGCAGGATGCGCGGGCTATTTTCCAGGTCAAAAGGAATGGCGGAGGAATTCATGGACGTTACGAAGACAGGGCGGTATTACCGAGCGCGGGCACGGCGGCGGAACTGGCGGCGCCAGACTGCGGCGCGGGGACGGGCAGCAGGATCTCGAACGCGGTGCCGGCCTTGCTGCTGCGGCAGCCGATCACGCCATGCAGGCGCGTGACCAGGTCATGCACGATGGACAGGCCCAGGCCATGATGCGCGCCCGCCTTGCTGCTGCGTACGGGCGAGAACAGATTGGCCAGCACCTCGGGCGCCAGACCGGCGCCATTGTCGCTGACGCACAGTTCCAGGTACAGGCGCCGGTCGCGGTTCACATGGCCACGGTTCGTCACTTCGATGCGGCCGCCCTCGGGCAAGGCTTCAACGGCATTTTTCAGCAGGTTGAGCAAAATTTGCTTGAGCATGTCGGCATCGGCTTCCACCTCGCTGGGCGCGTCCTGCATGCGCACGACCACCTCGATCTTCGATGGCAGGAAGTCGGTGGCGCGGAACAGGCGCAGCACATCGTCGGCCACGCGCGCGCAATCGGTGACGCCGCTGGCGGCCACCGGCTGCAGGTCGGCCAGGCCGTTGATCAACTGGCCAACCCGGTCGATCTCCTCGTTCAGGATAGCCATCTCGCCCACCACCGGTTCCTGCTTTTCCAGCTTGTGATCGAGCACGCTCAGGTAGTTCTTGATGATGGACAGCGGATTGTTCACTTCATGCACCACGCGGCGCGACGCTTCGCGGTACTCCTCGGCCACGTGGTCCAGCTGGCGCCGCGCCAGACCGCGCGCGTTGATCGCCGTTTCCAGCGCACCGGCGGCCTGGTTGCCGAAGGCGCGCAGGAATCCTTCGCGCTTCTGGCAGGCGGGAATCTGCCACGCCGCCACGCCGCCAATCAGCACGCCCAAGCTGCGCTGGCCGGCCACCAGGGGCAGGCAGACCAGGCTGTCGGTGCCGAGGATGCGGAACAGCTGCTCCTCGACGATGCCCAGCCCCGGGATGTCGCGTTTCAAGAAGGCCGGCTTGCACTCCAGCGCGGACGCGGCCAGCGGCCCGCCCTTGGCCAGCGGCACGGCAAAGCCGGCCAGGCGCTGCTGCTGTTCGCCCGCCGCCACGCCCACCAGCGCGTGTCCGGTGGGGTTTTGCAGCAGGATGACGGTGGTCTCGAAATCGAACAGGATGCGCGCCGAGCGCGTGATGGCTTCGAGCAGGCTGGTCTCGCCCTGCTGGCGGGCGAAGGTCTGCCCCACTTCGGACACGAGGACCATATTGCGCACGTCTTCCGACAGGCGCTGCTGCACCGGATTGACGGGCGGCGGCGCCGACGCGGGCGGCGTGGCGATATCGTCGGCGCCGGCCAGGTCGATGCCCAGATGCTGCGCGGCCTGCTCCACCTGGCGCGCGACGCTGCCGACCAGGGTGTCCAGTACCTCTTCGTCGAGCGCGCACAGGCGCGCCGCCTGCGTGATCGACTCGGCCTGGTCGGCATCGCCGGCGTGGCAGCACAGCAGATGCGCCAGGCGCACGATGCGGATCAAGGGGTGGCTCGTTTCCAGGCGCGCCAGCGGTTCATGGTGATACAGCACGCTGTCGGCCAGGAAGGAATCGAGCTGCCAGCGTTCGATCAGCCAGGCGCCCGCTTCGGCATGCGTGATCTGCAAGGTGCGCTGCTCCACCGCGCACAGGGCGGCGTCATCGCGCGCCGTGAAGTTGAAGGCATATTCTTTCGGCGCCGTGGCCAGCAGGGCCAGGCGCCCGACATTGTGCAGCAGCCCCGCCAGATAGGCTTCCTCGGCATGCGGGTAGGCCATGGCCTTGGCCAGCGCGCGCGCCATGACGGCGGCCGACAGCGAACTTTTCCAGAAGGCGCGCAGGTCGGTGCTGCCGGAATGGGGAAAGCTGTTAAAGGTCTGGAATACGGATTCGCTGATGACCAGGGTCTTGATCATGTCCGTGCCCAGCGACACGAGCGACTGCTCCAGGCTGACGACCTTGCCGTGGCGGTGATACGCCGAGCTGTTGGCCACGCCGAGGATTTTGCTGGTCATGCCGGCATCCTTGGCGATCAGGGCGGCCAGCTCCGGCATGCCGGCATCGTCGGCTTGCAGGTGGGCGATCAGCTTGATGAGGATCTGCGGCATGGCCGGCAGACGGGCAATCAGCAGGCGATTGCGAATATCTTGATCAGATTGATGCATCGTATCAGGCATTGCCGGTTCGAAAAGGAAGCGCGCTCAGCAGCGAAGCGCGGCCACGTTCAGAGGAATCCTCCACTCCTGTAACCAAAAAATAAACTGCCTGAGAGGATGCCGGGAAAGAAGTCATCTTATCATAAGCGCCGGATATTACTTGCAATATAGAAAATTAAGTTGAAATAAATCCAGCGTTCTGCAGTGGAAACTTATGCCTTCAGGGAACCTAGCAAACGGTGGCGGAAGCGCCGGGAAATCAGCCACAGGGCCAGCGCCAGCGCTGTAAATGCCAGCTGGCCCGATGCCAGCCACAGCACGGAGCCGGACAGCAGCGGCGAGATCACGCCAGCGACCACGGCGCCCAGCAAGGTGCTGGCAAACGACTGGCAGGAAGCGACCGTGCCGCGGATGTGCGGAAACAGGTCCAGCGCCAGCAGGGTCGCGCCCGGCCCCACCAGCGACATGCCGAAGGTATAGAAGAACAGCGGCAGCACCGACCATGGCAACGATGGCGGCAGGAACAGGTGATACACGACATTGACGGTGGCGGCGCACAGCAGGAAGGTAAAACCGATGCCGATCTGGCGCGCGAACGTGACCTTGCCGGCGATGCGGTTGGCCGCCAGGGCACCCATGAAAATCCCGCTCACGCAAGGGATGAACAGCCAGGCGAACTGCGATGGTCCCAGGTTCAGCTGCTTGGGCAGCATTTCCGGCGCGGCCGTGATGAACAGGAACAGGCCCGCAAAATTGAGCGCGACGATACCGGCCTTGATGTGGAACAGGGGCGAGCGCAGGATCTGGCCGTAGCTCGACGCCAGGAAGCGGGGGTTGAACGGCTGGCGCTTTTCCACCGGCAGGGTCTCGGGCAGGCGCCAGTAGCAGAACGCCAGCAGCACCACCGTGTAGAAAGCCAGGAACAGGAAGATCGAGCGCCAGTCGAACCAGATGACGATCCAGCCGCCAAGAATCGGCGCCACGGCCGGGGCGATGGAAAAGATCATCGTCACCAGCGACAGCAGGCGCGCCGCCGCCGCATCCGCGTACAGGTCGCGGATGATGGCGCGGCTGATCACCACGCCGGCGCCAGCCGAGACGCCCTGCATGATGCGGAAGAACCACAGGTAGTGCACGGTGTGCGCCGAGGCGCAGCCCAGCGAGCCGATGGCAAACATCAGCAGGGAAACGAGGATGACGTTGCGCCGGCCGAAGGTATCCGAGATGGCGCCATGCCACAGTACCATGCCGGCGAAAGCCAGCATGTAGAACGTCAGCGACTGCTGCACCTCCAGCGGCGAGGCCTGCAGCGAACCCTGGATGGCGCCAAACGCGGGCAGGTAGGTGTCGATCGACAAGGGCCCCAGCATCGACAGGCCGGCCAGCATCATCGCCAGCGCACCGCGGCTGAGCGGTGCCATGTGGCTTGGCGGCGGTGGCGGAACGGGAGTGACCGGGTCGGGCGGCACGTCGGCCGGAGGGGTGGGAAACATGGCGGATCCAAAGTGGCGCGCGGACCGGCATTGGTCCGCGCGCGGGGTTACTGCGGGTATCTTGCGGTGAACGCTTACTGCTGTGGTTTCGGCTTTGCCTCTTCACGGCGGTTGTATCCCGCCACCATATCGAAGCGGAACAGACGGCATTCCAGCGCGCCGTTGAAGAATGGCGTCTTGCGCGCTTCCTTCAGACGCAGCAGCTTGGGCAGGCCCAGGTCGGCCGTGAAGAGGAACACGGTCCAGCCGGCGAAGCGCTGCTTCAGGGTGGTGCCCATGGCCGAGTAGAAGGAAGTCGACAATTCGTCTTCCGGAATGGTGCTGTCGCCGCGCACGCCGATACGCTCGCCGTACGGCGGGTTGGTCAGCATGATGCCCGGCACGTCGCTTGGCGGCTTGACTTCCTGCGCCTCGATCTGCTTGAGCGGCACCTCGAAGCGCACGCCGGCGCAGCGCAGGTTGTGGCGCGTCATGGCCACCATGTCGCCCGAGATATCGCTGCCGAAGATCGTCGGTTCGGCTGGCAGCGGATTGGCCTTGATGGCGTTCTTCATGGCGTTCCACGGCGCCGGATCGAAGTCGTGGAAGTTTTCAAACGCGAACTGGCGCGACGCGCCCGGCGGAATGCCCTGCAGCATCTGCGCCGCTTCGGCCAGGATGGTGCCGGAACCGCACATCGGGTCAAACAGCACCATGCCCGGCTTCCAGCCCGACACGCGCAGCAGGCCGGCGGCCAGGTTTTCGCGCAGCGGCGCGTCGCCCGTCTCTTCGCGCCAGCCGCGCTTGAACAGGGCTTCGCCCGAGGTGTCGAGGTAGACGGTAAACGTGTGCGCGTCGAGGAAGCCGACGATGCGCATGTCCGGCGTCTTGGTGTTGACCGATGGACGCTCGTTGAACTGGTCGCGGAAGCGGTCGCAGATCGCATCCTTGATCTTCAAGGTCGTGAATTCCAGGCTGCGCAGCGGCGACTTGACGGCCGTGACGTCGACGCGGATCGTGTGGTGCACGCCGAACCAGTCTTCCCATGGCTGCGCCAGGGTCAGGTCATAAATGTCGTTTTCCGTCTTGTAGCCGGAATGGGCCATGCGCATCAGCACGCGCGACGCGATGCGCGAATGCAGGTTGATGCGGTAGGAATCGAGCAGGTCGCCCGAGCAGTGTACGCCGCCCGGCACCTGGTTGTGGACCTTCATGGTCGCACTATCCTGGGCGATCTCGCCCAGTTCCTCGGCCAGCGCCGCTTCCATGCCGCGCGGGCATGGGCAAAAATATGAAGCCATAATTAGGATACCTTTTATCCGTTGTAGTGAACACCCGCAGGCACCTGCTGCGCGGTACGGCGCTCGCCCGGCGATGCTCGCCGTACCTTCGTACGGCTGCGCTTCTCGGACCAGCGGCGATCCGCTCGCGACGGTGCCTGAGGGTGTCGTTACTTTTACTGCATTAAAAAAACCACTTTGCCAATACTGCTTTTAACTTGCTGCCTCGCCAGCCGACATGTGCCGCTGACTGTGCTTGTCGGATTACGCGCGGCCTTGCCCCGCTAATCCGACCTATATCTTCAACACCTCGCGACAAAACCGCACCTGTCCGTAGGTCGGCTTAGCCCGCCAGGGCTTAAGCCGACATGCGCTGGCGACTGAGCTTGTCGGATTACGCGCGAGCGCTAATCCGACCTACAACTTCTCCAGCGCGCGCTCGACGAAATCGAGGCGGTCCTGGCCCCAATACCCTTCGCCATCGACGATGTACCACGGCGAACCGAAGACGGATGCGGCGGTGGCAGCTTCCGTGTTGGCGTCGTATTCCGCCTGCACGCTGGCCGTCTCCGACGTCTTCAGCAACTGGCGGCCTTCGAAGCCTGTATCGAGGGCGATCTGCACCAAGGTTTCTTCGTCGCCGATATTGCGTTCTTCAGCCCACAGGCCGCGCATGATGGCGTGCGCCAGCTTCAGCGAGGCGTCCACGCCATGCGCCAGGCGCGTGGCGATGATCAGCTTGGCTGCCGCTTCCGGCGACACGGGAAAGAACTTCGGCTGCACATTCAGGGGCACTTGCAAAAAGGCCGACCAGCGCGCCAGTTCGGCCAGGCGATACGCCTGGCGCTGCGGCGCGCGCTTGGCCAGCGGCAGGCCGCCCGAGACGCTGAAGACCTTGCCCAGGTCGAAGGGACGCACGTCGATCTGCGCGCCCGTCTTCGCGGCGATGGCCATCAGGCGCGCGTGGCCCAGGTAGGTCCACGGCGAGTGGGGCGCGAAGAAATACTGCACGACTTTATTCTGACTGGCACTCATCTCGTTTCCTTAGAAAGGCTTGACCACGACCAGCACGACGACGACCAGCAGCATCAGCACCGGCACCTCGTTAAACCAGCGGAACCACTTGTGGCTACGCTTGTTGAGGCCTTTTTCAAACTTGCGCAGGATGGAACCGCAGGCATGGTGATAGCCCAGCAGCAGCACGACGAAGGTCAGCTTGGCGTGCATCCAGCCCGGCATCTTCACGCGGCCTTCGCCCCCCCCGTACAGCATCCACATCAGGGCCAGTCCCAGCACCATCGCCGGCAGCGCCAGCAGGGACATGAAGCGGTACAGCTTGCGCGCCATCAGCAGCAGGCGTTCCGTGGCCACCGTTTCCGTCTCCATCGCCAGGTTCACGAAGATGCGCGGCAAATAGAACAGGCCGGCGAACCACGATATGACGAAGATGATGTGGAAGGCTTTAGTCCAGAGAAAGAGCATGGGGTTCCCAGTGTCAGAGATTTCGAAGAAGGAAAACGGGCAGCCTTGCTGGCCACCCGCCAAAAGGATTACTTGCGCACTTCACCGTGGCCAAAGACCACGTACTTGAGCGACGTCAGGCCTTCCAGTCCCACGGGGCCGCGCGCATGCAGCTTGTCGTTCGAGATGCCGATTTCAGCGCCCAGGCCATACTCAAAACCATCGGCGAAACGCGTCGAGGCGTTCACCATCACGGAGGCCGAATCGACTTCGCGCAGGAAGCGCAGCGCATCGCTGTAGTCTTCCGTGATGATCGATTCCGTATGCTTGGACGAATACTGGTTGATGTGGTCCATCGCTTCGTCGATGCCGTCGACGACTTTCACCGACAAAATCGCCGCCAGGTATTCGGTGGACCAGTCTTCCTCGGTGGCCGGCACCAGATGCGGGTAGCCAGCGGCGGCAAGAATGGCATGGCTTTCCGGATCGGCGCGCAGTTCCACCTGCTTGGTCAAATACAGTTCGGCCAGCTGCGGCAGCACGGTGGCGGCGACGGCGCGCGACACCAGCAGGGTTTCCATGGTGTTGCAGGTGCCGTAGCGGTGGCACTTGGCGTTGAAGCCGATGTCGATCGCTTTCTTGATGTCGGCCTTGGCGTCGATGTAGACGTGGCAGATGCCGTCCAGGTGCTTGATCATCGGCACGGTGGCTTCGTTCATCAGGCGCGCGATCAGCCCCTTGCCGCCGCGCGGCACGATGACGTCGACGAATTGCGGCATGGTGATCAGGGCGCCGACGGCGGCGCGGTCGGTGGTGTCGATCACTTGCACGGCATCGGCGGGCAGGCCGGCGCCCTGCAAGCCTTCGGCCACCAGTTTGGCCAGCGCGCGGTTGCAATGGATCGCTTCCGAGCCGCCGCGCAGAATCGTCGCGTTGCCGCTCTTGATGCACAGGCCGGCCGCGTCCACCGTCACGTTCGGGCGCGCTTCATAGATGATGCCGATGACGCCCAGCGGCACGCGCATCTGGCCCACCTGGATGCCCGTCGGGCGAAATTTCATGTTCGAGATCTCGCCGATCGGATCGGCCAGCGAGACGATCTGCGTCAAGCCTTCGACCATGGTGGCAATGGCCGCATCGGACAGGGTCAGGCGATCGAGCATGGCCGGTGCCAGGCCGGCGGCGGCTGCCGCGTCCAGGTCGCGCTGGTTGGCCGCGCGCAGCAGGTCCGCATCGCGCACGATGGCGGCGGCGATCAGGCTCAAGGCGCGGTTGCGCGTGGCGCTGTCGGCACGCGCCATGGCGCGCGAAGCGGCGCGCGCGCGCGTACCCACGTCTTGCATATAGTCGGTGATATCCATGCTCGTATCCATAAAAGTTAACCCCTGGCGATCTTCAGGCCCAGCTGCAGCATGGCATCCCAGGCGTCGCCCGCGTAGCCCTTGGCGCGCAAGCCCTTGATCATCTTGTCCACCTGCGCCGCCTGCTGCAGCGCCGCTTCCAGCACGGGCAGCGAAATGCGCCGCAGGGCCGGTTCCATCATGCGCTCGCGCGGCCCCCATATGCGGTACTCCTTCAGCAGCGCGCCCAGCGGGCGCCCTTGCGCCATGCCGGCCTTCAATTTTAACAGCGTGCGGATTTCCTCGGAGACGGCCCACAGGACCAGCGGCAGCGCCTCGCCCTCGCCCTTCAGGCCTTCGAGCATGCGCACCAAGCGCGCCGGGTCGCCCGCCAGCATGGCTTCGGACAATTTGAAGACATCGTAACGGGCCACGTTCAGCACCGCGTCCTGCACTTGTTCGTACGTCAGCTTGCCCGCCGCATGCAGCAAGCCCAGTTTCTGGATTTCCTGGTGCGCCGCCAGCAAATTGCCTTCCACCCGTTCAGCGATGAAGTCGATGCTGGCCCGTTCGGCGCTTTGCCCCTGCGCCGACAGGCGCTGGGCGATCCAGGCGGGCAGCTGCGCCCGCTCCACGTTGGGAATCTCGATATACACGGCCGCCTGCTGCAGGCTGGCGACCCAGGCCGCCTTTTGCGTGGCCCAGTCCAGCTTGGGCAGGGTGATCAGGGTCAGGTTGTCGGGGCTGAGATTTTTCGCGTAGCTTTGCAGCGCCGCGCCGCCATCCTTGCCCGGCTTGCCGGTGGGGATGCGCAACTCGATCAGCTTTTTATCGCCGAACAGCGACAGCTCCTGGTTCGCCGCCAGCAGTTCGCCCCATTTGAAGCTGCGCTCCACCGTCAGCACGTCGCGCTCGGAATAGCCTTGCGCACGCGCCGCGCGGCGGATCTTGTCGGCCGCTTCCAGCGCCAGCAAGTGCTCGTCGCTGGTGATCACATACAGCTGCGCCAGCGGCTTGGCCACATGCCCATCGAGCGCGTCTATCCGCAATTGCATGGCGTCCCCGTTACTGCTGCGGGACGGGGACGGCCGGCGTCACGGGCGTCACGGGCTTCACAGGCGCCACCGACATGGCCGGCAGTACCGGCTTGATGGCCGCCAGGCGGCGCATGATCTGCTGCACCATATCGTTGCGCATGTCGCGGTACAGCTGCGCCGCTTCCGTTTCCTTCGCCAGCACCTGCGACTCGTTGAAAGTGATCGGACGCACCAGGCTGATGACCGTCGGCCCCAGCAGCTGATTGCCGTTTTTATCGAGCACGCGGAAATTGATGGCGTAGCCGAGCTGGTATTCGCTCACGCGGCCATTGCTGTTCAGCGACAGGATGGTCTTGGTACGGTTCCTCTCCGGATCGCTGAGCACTTCCAGCACGGCGTCGGCGCCATCCTTGGTGTCGACCACTTCCGTGCTGCCGATGGCGCGGATGTAGCGTTTCAGGTCGATCGCCAGCGGCGACGTGTCGGGCAAGCCGATGTACATCGTCGCGAACGGCAGCATGAAACTGCCGTTCGAGCCGCGCAAGTGAAAGCCGCAGGCCGACAGCAGCATGGTCAGGGAAATGGCCAGCATGGCGCGCCAGGCGCGCCCGCGAAACAGCGAAACGGAAGAGGAAGTCGTCATGATTACACCACGATGCTGATTAACTTGCCTGGCACGACGATGATCTTCTTCGGCGTGGTCTCGACATACTTCTGCACACTTTCGCATGCCAGCGCGGCCGCTTCGATGCTGGCCTTGTCCGCATCCTTGGCCACCGTGATCGAGCCGCGCAGCTTGCCGTTCACCTGGATCATCATCTCGATCTCGGACTGCTCCAGCGCTTGCGGGTCGACTTGCGGCCATGCCACGTTGAGCAGGTCGCCGTGCACGCCAGCGTAACCGAGTTCTTCCCACAAGACGTGGGTGATGTGCGGCGCGACAGGGTTGAGCAGGCGCAGGAAGATGGAGAAGCCTTCGGCGATCAGCGCCTTCGACTGCGCACTGTCGTCCAGCTTGGCCGATTCCAGCGTGTTGAGCATTTTCATGCAGGCCGACACCACGGTGTTGTACTGGATGCGCTTCAAGTCGTAATCGGCTTGCTGCAGCAGCTTGTGCAATTCGCGGCGCAGGTTTTTCTGCGCGTCGCCCGTGGCCGGTGCGGCACCGCCAGCCAGTGCGGATTGAATCGTGGCCGACTGCGCGTAGCCGAAGTTCCATACGCGGCGCAGGAAGCGGTTCGCGCCTTCGACGCCGCTGCCCGACCATTCCAGCGTCTGTTCCGGCGGCGAAGCGAACATGGTGAACAGACGGGCCGTGTCGGCGCCATATTGTTCGATCTGCGCTTGCGGGTCGATGCCGTTGTTCTTCGACTTCGACATTTTTTCCGTGCCGCCGATTTCCACCGGCTGGCCGTCGGCCACCAGGATCGCGGACTGCGGACGGCCCTTGTCATCGAGGGACAGGCGCACGTCGTCCGGGTTGAACCAGGTGGTCTTGCCCGCCGCGTCCTTGCGGAAGTAGGTTTCGTTCAGCACCATGCCCTGCGTCAGCAGGTTGACGAATGGCTCGTCGAACTTGACCAGGCCGAAGTCGCGCATGATCTTGGTCCAGAAGCGCGCGTACAGCAAGTGCATGACGGCGTGCTCGATGCCGCCGATGTACTGGTCCATCGGCATCCAGTAATCGTTGCGCGCGTCGACCATGGCATCGTTCGAGCCTGGCGAGGTATAGCGCATGTAGTACCACGACGAATCGACGAAGGTATCCATGGTGTCCGTCTCGCGGCGCGCCGGCTTGCCGCACTGCGGGCAGTCGCACTGCAGGAAGGCTTCGTATTTGTTCAGCGGGTTGCCCGTGCCGTCCGGCACGCAGTCTTCCGGCAGCACCACCGGCAAGTCTTTTTCCGGCACCGGCACCACGCCGCAATCGGCGCAATGGATCATCGGGATCGGCGTACCCCAGTAGCGCTGGCGCGAAATGCCCCAGTCGCGCAGGCGGAACGTGGTTTTCTTTTCGCCCAGGCCCAGCTCGGCCAGGTCGGCAGCCACCGCATCGACGGCGGAGGCGAAATGCAGGCCGTCGTACTTGCCCGAAGCGATGCACACGCCATCCTTGCTGCCATACGATTCCTGCCATGCATCGGTCGAAAATTCCTGGCCTTTTACCTCGATCACTTGCTTGATCGGCAGATTGTATTTCTTGGCAAAGCCGAAATCGCGTTCGTCGTGCGCGGGCACGCCCATCACGGCGCCGTCGCCGTAGGTGATCAGCACGTAATTGCCGACCCACACTTCCACTTGCGCGCCCGTCAGCGGATGGGTGACGAACAGGCCGGTCGGCATGCCCTTCTTTTCCATCGTGGCCATGTCCGCTTCGATCACGGAACCGAGCTTGCATTCGGCGTTAAAGGCGGCCAGCGCCGGATTGCTTTGCGCGGCGTGTATCGCCAGCGGGTGCTCGGCTGCCACGGCGCAGAAGGTCACGCCCATGACGGTGTCAGGACGGGTGGTAAACACATACAGCTTGCCGTCGCCGATCAGGGCGCCGCTGGCGTCCGCGATGGTGTGCGGGAAGGCGAAGCGCACGCCCGTCGACTTGCCGATCCAGTTGGTCTGCATGGTGCGCACGCGCTCGGGCCAGCCGGGCAGCTTGTCGTCCACGTAGGCCAGCAATTCTTCCGCGTAATCGGTGATGCGCGCGTAGTACATGGGGATTTCGCGCTTTTCGATCAGCGCGCCCGAACGCCAGCCCTTGCCATCGACCACTTGTTCGTTGGCCAGCACGGTCTGGTCGATCGGGTCCCAGTTCACGGTACCGGTCTTCTTGTAGATGATGCCTTTTTCCAGCATCTTGAGGAACATCCACTGGTTCCACTTGTAGTATTCGGGCTTGCAGGCGGTCATTTCGCGCGACCAGTCGATGGCCAGGCCCATCGATTCCATCTGCTGCTTCATGTGGGCGATGTTCGAATACGTCCATTGCGCGGGCGGCACGTTGTTGGCCATGGCCGCATTTTCCGCCGGCATGCCGAACGCATCCCAGCCCATCGGCATGAGCACGTTGTAGCCGTTCATGCGCAGGTAGCGGTACATCACATCATTGATCGTATAGTTGCGTACGTGACCCATGTGCAGCTTGCCCGATGGGTAAGGCAGCATCGAGCAAGCAAAATACTTGCCTTTTGGGAAACGTGGGTCGTGTTCGACGGCTTTATAGGCGTCGATCGCCTTCCAGTGCGATTGGGCGGCTTGTTCGACGTCGGCGGGACTATATTTATCTTGCATAATGGATGTGCGACCAGCGTGGCCCGGCCAATAGTGGATATGAACCGAGCATTATACTGGTTGTCGCCGCCCGATAGCGCGGCGCGCTGGCGGCCCGGGCCGGCATATTTTTGCAGGCGCACAATTATGCTGTGTAAGATATACGCAATCTTGTTCTTTCATCCAAGCCGGCCATGATCGTCTACCAGGAAGTCGCCCCCATCCCCGCCCTGCGGCCCTGGCTGGACTGTGTCTGGACCTGCCGTGTGCGCACGGGCGCCACGCCTTTCACGCACCGGGTCTTGCCGGACAATTGCATCGATATTTTGTGCCAGGACCAGCAGGACGCCAGCTTTGCCGTCGGCATGATGACGGCACCGATCACGGTCGTCAGCCAGGGCCTGGTGCAGACGGTGGCGGCCCGCTTCAAGTCGGGCGCGGCGGCGCATTTCTTCCAGCTGCCCCTGTGTGAGCTCAACGATGGCCGCACGGCATTAGATCAGCTGTGGGGCCGCGAACTGGCCGCGCGCCTGGGTGACGCGCTGTGGAGCGATCCCCTGCCCGATGCGCAACGCGTGGCGATCCTGCAAGATTATCTGCTGCGGCGCCTGCGCGCCGGACCGCCGCTGCGCGCACCCGGCGTGGCCCAGCACGCCATCGCGGCCATCGAAGGCGCGCACGGCCAAGTGCGCGTGGAAGGCCTGGCCCGGCGCCTGGGCGTATCGCGCCAGACCTTGGCGCTGCAATTTCGCCAGCAGGTCGGCATCAGCCCCAAGCTGTTCGCCCGCATCTGCCGTTTCCGCGCTGCCAGCACTGGCTTGCAAGGTCTGGCGGGAGCGCCGGACTGGGCGCAAGTGGCCTTGCAATATGGCTATTTCGACCAGTCGCACCTGATCCACGACTTCCAGGATTTCGCCCACAGCCCGCCCGATGCCTGGCTGGCGGGCAAACAAGGTTGACACCATCTTCCATTTTTACAATCGCGCGGCGCGCAGCGCTGGCATGATGACGGCATTCTTCACATAATCAGGAGCACAACATGATCAAGGGTTTGCGTACCGTCACCTATCCCGTCCCCGACCTCGGCCAGGCCAAGGCCTGGTACAGCCAGGTATTCAATACGGCGCCGTATTTCGACCAGCCGTTTTATGTCGGTTTTGCCATCGGCGGCTTCGAGCTGGGCTTGCTGCCAGACGGCCAGCCCGGCACGCAGGGCAGCGTGACATACTGGGGCGTGGAAGGCATCGAGCAGGAAGTCGAACGCATCGTCGCGCTGGGCGCCACCGTGCACCACCCGATCACGGACGTGGGCGAAGGCATCCGCACGGTGGAATTGCTCGACCCCTACGGCAACCAGATCGGCCTGATCGACAATCCCCATTTCGACGCGGGCAAAGTGCTTTAGGCCGCCGCGCCTTGCAGCCACTGCCGGAACTGCTGCAACGCCGTCTTTTCATGCGCCGCCTCGGGCGTGATCAGGTAATACGCCCGCTGGCCACGCAGTGGGCGCTCGCACACGATGCGCAATTCGCCGCGCGCCAGTTCCGCTTCCACCAGCATGCGCGGCAGCAAGACCGCGCCTTGCCCCTGCACGGCCGCCATGGCCAGCATGGAAAACAGTTCATAGCGGGCGCCATAGCGCGCTGACTCGCCCTCGACCTGCATGGCGTCGAACCACTGGCGCCAGGCGCCGGGCCGCGTGCTCTGCTGCAGCAAGGTCAATTCCAGTAAATCCTGCGGCTGCCAGTCGGTGCGCGCCGCCAGCACGCGGGGGCTGGCGACGGGCACGATCTCCTCATGCATGAGCAAAGTGGCACGCGTGCCGGGCCAGCGTGCCAGCTGCTCGGGCGTGCCCGCATACAGGGCGCCGTCGTATTCCGTATCGGCAAACATGAATGGTTTGGTATACGCGTCGATATGCACGACGATGTCCGGTTGTTCGCTGGCAAAACTGGCCAGGCGCGGCATCAGCCAGCGCGTGGCAAACGTGGGCACGGAGGCCAGCTGCAAGGTGCCGCCGCCGCCCTGACGCGCCATGGTGTCGAGCGTGTCGCGCTCCAGGCCATCGAGGCGGGCGGCGATCTGGCGCGCATACGCGGCGCCTGCCGTGGTCAGCAGCACGCCGTGGCGCGTGCGCTGGAACAATTGCACGCCGAGAAAACTTTCCAGTGATGAAATCTGCCGCGAGACGGCGCTTTGCGTCAGCGCCAGTTCGCGCGCCGCATGCGTGTAGCTCTGGTGGCGGGCGGCGGCCTCGAAGCAGTTCAATGCCTGCAGCATGGGGATCTTGCGTGTCATGGGTACACCGGCGAAGGGAGAAAGCTGCCAGTATGCCGTAAGATATGCACACTACGCATATCTGGTTGCGAATAAATCGTTTGCGCAAGGCTAGGCAAAAACCTACCATGAGCCATATTCAATCTTGCGCCGATCACCGGCGCTCACCTGCGAGGCCTGTGATGAGCAAAACCGTATTCGACTGGAATTCCCCCCTGCTGCTGGAAGAACAACTGACGGGCGACGAACGCGCCGTGCTGCAAGCGGCGCGCGACTATTGCCAGGGCAGCCTGGTGCCGCGCGTGCTCGAATCGTTCCGCCATGGCCGCACGGATGCGGCCATCTTCCGCGAAATGGGCGAGCTGGGCTTGCTGGGCACGACGATACCTGAAGAATACGGCGGCGCCGGCCTGAACTACGTCTGCTACGGCCTGGCAGCACGCGAAGTCGAGCGCGTCGATTCGGGCTACCGCTCGATGATGAGCGTGCAATCATCGTTGGTGATGGTGCCGATCAACGCCTTCGGCAATGAAGAAACCAAGCAGAAATACCTGCCGAAACTGGCGACGGGCGAATTCATCGGCTGCTTCGGCCTGACGGAACCGAACCACGGCTCCGACCCTGGCAGCATGGTCACGCGCGCCCGCAAGGTGCCGGGCGGCTACAGCCTGTCCGGCGCCAAGATGTGGATCACCAACAGCCCCATCGCCGACGTGTTCGTCGTCTGGGCCAAGGACGATGAAGGCGCGATCCGCGGCTTCGTGCTGGAAAAAGGCTGGAAAGGCCTGTCGGCGCCGGAAATCCACGGCAAGGTCGGCTTGCGCACCAGCATCACCGGTGAAATCGTCATGGATGAAGTATTTTGCCCGGAAGAAAACGCCTTCCCCGACGTGCGCGGCCTGAAAGGCCCGTTCACCTGCCTGAACAGCGCCCGCTACGGCATCGCCTGGGGCGCGCTGGGCGCGGCAGAAGACTGCTACCTGAAGGCGCGCCAGTACACGATGGACCGCCAGCAATTCGGCCGCCCATTGGCAGCGAACCAGCTGGTGCAAAAGAAACTGGCCGACATGCTGACGGAAATCACCATGGGCTTGCAAGGCTGCTTGCGCCTGGGCCGCATGAAGGATGAAGGCTCGCCCGCCGTGGAAATCACCTCGATCATGAAACGCAACAGTTGCGGCAAGGCGCTCGACATCGCCCGCGTGGCGCGCGACATGATGGGTGGCAACGGCATTTCCGACGAGTTCGGCGTTATCCGCCACCTGGTCAACCTGGAAGTGGTCAACACCTATGAAGGCACGCACGACGTGCACGCGCTGATCATCGGCCGCGCCATCACCGGCATCGCCGCCTTCAACTAATGGATGCCTTGGCTTCCACCTTGCGGCCCGCGCCGCTGACCGGCTTGCGCGTGCTCGATCTGTCGCGCGTGCTGGCCGGCCCGTGGGCCGGGCAAATGCTGGCCGACCTGGGCGCCGACGTGGTCAAGGTTGAACAGCCGGGCCGCGGCGACGACACGCGTTCGTGGGGTCCGCCGTATCTGAAGGACGAGGACGGCCGCGACACGGCAGAAGCGGCCTACTTCCAGTGCGCCAACCGTAACAAGCGCTCCCTGTGCATCGACCTGGCCGCGCCGGAAGGCCAGGCGCTGGTGCGCCGGCTGGCGGCCGAATCGGACGTGCTGCTGGAAAATTTCAAATTGGGTGGCTTGAAGCAATACGGCCTCGACGCGGCCAGCTTGCTGGAGCTGAACCCGCGCCTCGTGTACTGCTCGATTACGGGCTTCGGCCAGGACGGGCCGTACGCGGCGCGCGCCGGCTATGACTTTTTGATCCAGGGCATGGGCGGCCTGATGAGCATCACGGGCGTGCCCGATGGCCAGCCGGGCGCCGGGCCGCAAAAAGTGGGCGTGGCGCAGACGGACATCCTGACGGGCCTGTACGCCACCATCGCCGTGCAGGCGGCGCTGGCCGAACGGGAACGCTCGGGCCTGGGCCAGCATATCGACCTGGCACTGCTCGACGTGCAGGTGGCGGCGCTGGGCAACCAGGCGGCCAATTATCTGTGCGGCGGCAAAGTGCCGCAACGCATGGGCAATGCGCACCCGAACATCGTGCCCTACCAGGACTTCCCGACGGCCGATGGCGACATGATTCTGGCGATCGGCAATGACGGGCAGTTTTCCCGCTTCTGCGCCGTCGCCGGGCACCCGGAATGGGCGCAGGATGAACGTTTCGCCACCAATCCGCAGCGCGTGGCACACCGGGCAATATTAATCCCCTTGATGCGCCAGACCACGGTCATGCGCACGACGGCCGAGTGGATCAGCGCCTTCGAGGCGCAAGCCGTGCCGTGCGGCCCCGTCAACCGCATCGACCAGGTGTTTGCCGATCCGCAAGTGGTGGCGCGTGGCTTGAAAGTGGACATGCCGCATCCGACGGCGGGCACGGTGGCGCTGGTGGCCAATCCCGTGCGTCTGTCGGCCTCGCCAGTGCAATACCGCTTGCCGCCGCCATTGCTGGGGCAGCATACGGGCGAAGTGTTGCAGCAGTGGCTGGGATTGGAGAGCGGGGAGATTGACGGCTTGCGTGAGCGCAAGGTGGTGTAACGATTGAGGGGAAGAACGTAGGTCATTAGCTGCTTGCGCGTAATCCGACTTGCACAGCCAACAATGTGTCGGATTACGCGGCGCTGCCGCTAATCCGACCTACTTCAGCAGCAGCTTCAACGCCGGCTTTTCGCCATAATCCTCATAGCGCTCATTGATGCCGGCAATGCAGAAGGTCATTTCTTCCAGCACATCCGGCGCCTGCACCTTCATGCTTTCCGCATCCTGCACCACGATCTCCAGCACTTCGTTTGGCTTCAGGCGGAACTGCGTCATGTTTTCATCATCGCGCAGGTAGCTGAGGCAATCGACCCAGGCATCCATGCTGTTGCCGTAAAACGCGGGAAAACCGAAGGCTTGCACGCATTGCGCGTGAAAACTGGCGTCGTCGGTGATATCTTTTCCATTCAGGATGGCAGTGGGCATGGTCTTCCTCAGTTCTTCAGCGACAACACGTCCTGCATGTCGAACAGGCCAGTCGGCTTGTCGGCCAGGAAACGCGCGGCGCGCAGGGCGCCGTGGGCGTAAGTGACGCGGCTGCTGGACTTGTGGCTGATCTCGATGCGCTCGCCGATGCCGGCAAACAGCACCGTATGGTCGCCCACGATATCGCCGCCGCGGATGGTCGCAAAGCCGATGGTCGACGGATCGCGTTCGCCCGTCACGCCTTCGCGGCCATACACGGCGCATTCTTTCAGGTCGCGGCCCAGGGCGCCGGCCACCACTTCGCCCATTTGCAGGGCCGTGCCCGATGGGGCATCAACCTTGTGGCGGTGGTGCGCTTCGATGATTTCAATGTCGTAGCCTTCGGACAGGCTTTTCGCGGCCAGTTCCAGCAGTTTCATGGTGACATTCACGCCTACGCTCATGTTCGGCGCGAACATGATGGCGGTCTTTTCGGCGGCGGCGGCAATGGCCGCCTTGCCCGCGTCATCGAAACCGGTGGTGCCGATGATCATCTTGATGCCGTGCTCGGCGCAGTACGCCAGGTGCTGCAAGGTGCCTTCGGGACGCGTGAAGTCGATCAGGTAATCGGCGCCGGCCAGGCCGGTGGCCAGGTCGGACTCGATCAGCACGCCGGCAGGCTTGCCGAGGAAAGCGGCGGCATCCTGGCCCACGGACGGCGCACCGGCGCGGTCGAGGGCGCCGGCCAGCACGGCGTCGGGGGCATTGCTGACGGCTTCGATCAGAATATGGCCCATGCGGCCGCTGGCGCCAGCGATGGCAATTTTCAGTTCAGTCATTTTATTCTCTTGCAACAACTTATTTGGTGGGTTCGACAGCAGGTGCAGGCTCGGCGGCAGGCGCCGGGGCTGGTGCCGGCTCAGGCTTGCTCACCGGAACGGCAGGCGTGGCTTCGGCCGGCACCGGCACGGCGCTAGGCGCCACGGGCGATGGCACGACGGCGGCAGGCACCTCGGCCTTGGCAACTTTCGCGAACGGCGACGGACCGGCGATGCGGTCGATGTATTCTTTCTCGGTCGGCAAGTTGCCGCCTTCGAAGCGTTCCACTTTGCCTTCTTTGTCGAAGTACACGACGACGCGGCTGCTGGTGGTTTCGCCGTTGCCGCGGGCCAGGCGGAATGGATAATCCCAGCGGTCGGCATGGAAGATATCGGTCAGCAGCGCGGTGCCGAGGATGAAGCGGACCTGGTCGCGCGTCATGCCGACTTTCAACTGGGCCAGCATCTCTTCGGAGATAAAGTTGCCTTGTTGAATGTCAGGGCGATACGGCGAGAAAAACCACATGAATTTCTGCAGCGGCGTCACCGTGGTGGTCTGCGCACCTTTTTCTGGCACGACTTCCGTGCCCTCTTTCTGGGTGATGGCCGGCTTTTCGCCGAGGATGCCACGGCTGGCACAGCCGGAGAAAGCCAGCGCGACACAGACCATGCCTGCCACGACTGGGGCTCGAAATGAAAGACGCTGCCAGAGAGATGGCAATACAGCCGGTGTTACGCGCATAAATGACCTCAATTTGATGAACAAAACGCCAGGAGTGACCGGCCAGCCAAAAAATGCATATTTTGGCACTCCCCGCTAAAACGCTATATGATAAAGCACCTGACCCACATACGAGCAACAAACATGAGTAACAATCCTAGTGATCTCAAGGCAAGCGGCCTGAAAGCCACCCTGCCACGGCTGAAGATACTCGATATCTTCCAGAGTAGCCCGGTACGCCACCTGACAGCGGAAGACGTGTACAAAATTCTGCTGGCCGACAATATGGATGTCGGTTTGGCAACTGTCTACCGTGTCCTGACGCAATTCGAACAAGCCGGCTTGCTTAACCGCAACCATTTTGAAACCGGCAAGGCGATTTTCGAACTCAATGAAGGTTCCCACCACGACCATCTGGTGTGCCTCGATTGTGGCCGGGTCGAAGAGTTCTTCGACGAAGACATCGAAATCCGCCAGCAAAAAGTAGCGGAAGAGCGCGGCTTCAAGATCGCCGAACACGCGCTGGCCATTTATGGCAACTGCATCAAGACGGCTTGCCCGCACAAAACCGCCTGAGGCATGCCGGCCGTTTCCACCAGGGAGCGGCTGGCATGGTCTTCAAAACCATCCATCCGCCGCTGCAGCGCCTAGTGCTGGCTGAGCGCGTTGGACAATAGTTTTGCCGTGATATCGACAATCGGAATGACGCGCTCGTAGGCCATGCGCGTCGGTCCGATCACTCCCAGGGTGCCCACGATCTTGCCGTTGACTTCATACGGCGCCGTCACCACGCTCATTTCATCCATCGGCACCAGGTTCGATTCGCCGCCGATGAAAATCTGCACGCCCGTCGCCTTGCTCGACACGTCGAGCAGCTGCATCAGTCCCGTCTTTTGCTCGAACATGTCGAACATCTGGCGCAGCGAACTCATGTTTGATGACAAATCGCTCACGCTAAGCAGGTTGCGCTCGCCTGAAATCACCATGTCGTCGCTGTGGTCGGCCATCGCTTCGCTGCCCGCTTCCACGGCCGCCTGCATCAGGCTGCCCATGTCGTCGCGCAACTGGCGCAGCTCGCCCTGCAGGCGCACGCGCACGGCGTCGAACGACAGGCCGCCATAATTCTGGTTGATGTAGTTGGCCGATTGCACCAGTTGCGCGGGCGTGTAGTCCGCTTCCGTCAGCAATAAACGGTTCTGCACGTCGCCGCCCGGGGCAACGATGACCAGCAGGATGCGCTTTTCCGACAGGCGCAGAAATTCAATTTGCTGGAACACGGATTCGCGGCGCGGGCTGAGCACGACGCCGGCAAATTGCGACAGCGATGACAGCATCTGCGCCGCATTGGCGATGGTGCGCTGCGGCTGCGGCGTCTGCAGGCGCATGCGCGACTCCACCATATGCTCGTCCAGATGCTTGACGGTGAGCAAGGTGTCGACAAAGATGCGGTAGCCGCGCGGCGTGGGGATGCGTCCTGCCGAGGTATGCGGGCTGGCCACATAGCCGAGTTCTTCCAGGTCGGCCATGATGTTGCGGATCGTGGCCGGCGACAGGTCGAGGCCGGAAATTTTCGACAGGGCGCGCGAACCAACCGGCAGGCCGTCGGCGATATAGCGCTCGACCAGGGCTTTCAGCAGTGTTTGGGCACGGGTATCGAGTTGCATGGTGTGTAGAGTTAAGCCAGTATTCTGTTAAGCAAGCGGCAACGAAAGTGGCCAAGCGTGCGTCAACTGCTTCTATTATGCACGTTCGACCGGCCCGCGGCGATCAATCTTCCAGTTGCTGCCGCAGCCAGAGCAGCAATTCATCAAAGTTGGCGCAGATGGCGTCGGGCTGCACGCCGGCCGCCAGGTGGGCATCGCTGCCCTTGCGGTTCATCCAGACGGCGCGCATGCCGGCCCCTTGCGCTCCTGTCACGTCAAAATACAAATCATCGCCCACATACACGGCCTCGCTCGGCGCCACGTCCAGCGCGGCGCATGCGGCCAGGAAGATGCTGGCATCGGGCTTGGCGACGCCGAAATCGCTGGCGGCGATGGAGACTTTAAAATGCTGCGCCAGACCGATGATGTCTAGATCCGCATTGCCATTCGAGATGGAACCGACCAGCATGCGCTGGCCCATCCAGGCCAGGCCGGGCAACACGTCGTCAAAGGGCTGCACGCGGTTGCGCGCGGCCAGGAACTGGGCAATGGCCTGGTCCACCAGTGCCGTATCCTCGCCCGCCGCCTCGAAGGCGGACAGCAGGCCGGCGCGGCGCAATTCGATCAGGTTGCCATGGTAATGCGGCTGCGCATTGAGCATGGCCAGGCGATGCTGGCGCAACACCTCGATGGAAAACTGCTGCGCCACCTTGGGCGCGTGCGTGGCCAGCCAGTCGTGCAGCAAGGTTTCGGCGGCGGCGATCACGGGCGCGATGGGCCACAGGGTATCGTCGAGGTCGAACAGGATGGCCTTGGGCGGCACGGCGGTATTGACAGGAGCAAGAGACATGGCTGATTCACAAAAGAGTGCCACGGCAAGGCGCGCGGCGGAAGGCTATTGTCGCACTGATCATCGCCGCCGACATGGCGGCTCGCCAGCAAAATGGGGCCAGGCCAGCGCTTCTCAAGGAAAATTTGTTACACGGAGATACAAGGCAAGATCAATCGGCATGCCAGATAGACTAAAATAGGCGCCATTCCAATGCGGCGCCAGCGTCCGTGTTGCGCTACCCTACCTAATTCGTTTTGGAGAATGTATGAAAAATTTGTACCTGCGCTCGATGCTGGCGGTGGCTTGCGCCGCCACACTGGCAGCCTGCGGCGGCAGCGGCGGCAATCTGTACCTGGGCGGCCAGGTGAGCGGCTTGTTCAAGGATGGCCTGATCCTTCAGAATGGCGACGAGAGCTTGCCGGTCGCATCGGGCGCGTCCAGCTTCTATTTCACCAAGCTGGTCAACACCGATGACCGCTACAACATCACCATCAAGGAACAGCCAAAAGGCGCCGTGTGCGAGATTAACAATGGCAGCGGCAAGGCATCGAGCTACTCCGTCACGACGGCCTATGTCACTTGCAAAACCAACACCTACCCGCTGAGCGGCGCCATCACGGGCCTGACCGGGGAAGGCTTGACTCTGGTGATCGGCAGCAACAGCGCCAGCCCGCTGAAAGGCAGCACCAGCTACACCTTCCCGGCGATCGCTGACGGTGCGCCCTACAATATTTCCATCTTGACCACTCCTGCGGGCCTGACTTGCCGGTTCGCCGGTTCGGCCAGCGCCGATGGCCACGATATCGTAGGCACCATGGGTTCCGCCGCCACGACCGGCGCCACACTGAACTGCACGCCGCAGCAGCAGTAAGCCTTGCTATCCGTCACTACCCCATTTTGGAGAAATACATGAAGTTATCCTGCCTGCGCCCTCTCGGCGCGCTGCTGCTGACCCTCGGACTGGCTGCCTGCGGCGGCAAGGCCTCGTATGATGTCAGCGGTACCATCGTTGGCTTGAACAATAATGGCCTGGTTCTGGCCAATGGCGGCGACACCGTATCGCCTGCCGCCGGTGCCACCAGCTTCACGTTTGCCAAGCGTATCGACTATGGCACCGACTACAACATCACCTTCCAGAAACAGCCGGCCCACATGACATGCACCATCAACGGCGGCTCCGGTTCGGCCGGCCACTACGTGAGCATCGACGCTATCGTGACGTGTGGCCAGAACGCCTATACCCTGGCCGGCACGATTACCGGCCTGACGGCGGACAACCTGGTACTGATTAACGGCAACACGCAAACGCCGATCACGAAGGATAGCAAGACGTTCACCCTGAACGGCACGGTTGCCGATGGCACCAGTTATGGCATCAGCGTGCTCACCCAGCCAACCGGCCTGACTTGCAGCGTGGTGCCAGGCACGGGTACCGGCACCATGGGCGAAGCCAACGTCACGACCGTGCAAGTGGTCTGCAATCCAGCCACCAAAAGCTAAGCCAAGCATGGCGCCGGCAGCCGCAGCGCGGCTGCCGGGAAGAGATATCATGAAAATCTATAATTGATATTTCAAAGATAAATTGGAGTTATATGTGGCGATGCAGCATAATGCATCTGTCTCCTCCAACTCTTCCAAGAATTGGATTTAGCCCGCTTTTACCAGCGGGCTTTTTTTTGCCCAAAATTCCTCAGGCGGCAGGTTTCTGCAATCCCGGCTGCAGCATCTGCACGATGCTGGAGAAATCCTGCTGCGCATAACCGGCTTGCGCATGCATCTGGTACATCTGGCGCACCAGGCCACCCAGGGGCGTTGGCGCATTTGCCGACAGCGCCGATTGCTGCGCCAGGCCCAGGTCTTTCAGCATCAGCGCCGTGCCGAAGCCGCCGCTGTAGTTGCGCGAAGCAGGCGTACCGTCCATGACGCCGGGCCACGGGTTGTACACTTCCAGGGTCCAGTTGCGGCCCGAGCTCTTGGCCATGATGTCGGACAACACTTTCGGATCAAGGCCATGCGCCACGCCCAGGTTCAGTGCTTCGGCCGTGCCTGCCATCAAGATCCCCAGCAGCATGTTGTTGCAAATCTTCGCCACCTGGCCCGCCCCCGCCTCACCTGCATGGAAAATATTCTTGCCCATTTTTTCCAGCAATGGCCGCGCCTGCTGCAAGGCCGCTTCGCTCCCACCGACGATGAACGTCAGCGTACCGGCCGCGGCGCCCGCCGTGCCACCCGAAACGGGCGCATCGATCATGGCAAAGCCCCGCTCGCCAGCCGCTTGCGCCACTTGCCGCGCCACATCGGCGGCGATGGTACTGCAATCGATGAATAGGGCGCCCGGCTTGGCCGAGTCGAGCACGCCGCCGGCCGCCAGGTACAGTTCCTGCACATGCTTGTTGGCAGGCAGCATGGTGATGACGGCATCGGCCGTCTGCACGGCCGCGCTGGCCGATGCAGCGGCCGTGGCACCCGCTTCAACGAGCGATGCCACGGCAGCTGGCGCCAGGTCGAAGACGGACACGTGGAAGCCGGCGGCCACCAGGTTGCGGGCCATCGGCGCGCCCATGTTGCCAAGGCCGATGAAAGCGATATGTTGCATGTATGTCTCCTGTAGCGCCTAAAAAAGCCCATGGCGTTGTTGCCTTGCCTCGTCGTACTAGTCGTACTGCCTTCGGCAAGGCGCCTAGCCCTGAGCATTTTTATGCACTACTTAAATGTTTAAATGGGTAAATCGGCCAATGGATGCTGTGTCCACGGCGCCGTGAAGTATTCATTCAGATACGCGTCCTTGACGTCGGCCAGGCTGGCCGGCTGCCACTGCGGCGCGTTGTCCTTGTCGATCAGCAAGGCGCGCACGCCTTCGCTGAAGTCCGCATGGGCACAGCACTGCACGGCCACGATGAGTTCCAGCTGGAACACCTGCGCCAGGCTCATGTGCCGCGTGCGCTCGCGCATGGCCCACACCAAAGCGGCCGAAGTAGGCGCACCTTTGGCCAGCGAGTGAGCCGCCTTTTGCAGCCACACCGAATCGCCGTCATACGCGGCAATGGCAGCCACCACTTCCGGCAAGGTGGGCGCTTGCGTCAGCACGGCGATGGCGTCGAAGTTGGCACGCACCTCCGAGGCGGGCAAGGACGTGGCTGGCGCCGAGAAGCCGCGCAGCAAGCGGTCCAGCTGCTCGCTGTTTGCCTGCGCACTGGCCTGCCATTGCGCCAGCGCCAGCGCGTCGAGCACCATGGCGCGCTCCTCCTGGCGCAGGAAATAGTCACCGAGACCCGTGTACAAGGCGTCGGCCGCGTTCATCGGCGCCCCCGTCAAGCCCAGGAACAGGCCGCTGCGGCCCGGCATGCGGCCCAGGAACCAGCTGCCGCCCACGTCGGGGAACAGGCCGATGGTAATTTCCGGCATGGCGATGCGCGTGCTTTCCGTCACCACGCGGTGGCTGGCGCCCGCCATCAGGCCCAGGCCGCCGCCCATGACAATGCCGCCGCCCCACACCAGCAGCGGTTTCGCATACGTATGGATGCGGTGGTCGAGCCGGTACTCTTCGGCAAAGAAAGCCAGCGCCTGCGGATTCGGCACCACGCCCGCTTGTTCGGCCACGGCCGTGCGCAGGCTGCGCACGTCGCCGCCCGCGCAAAAGGCCTTGTCGGTCGACGATTGCAGCACCACGCAGGCGACGGCGGCGTCATCGGCCCAGCGCACGAGGGCGCCATCGATGGCGCGTATCATCTCCAGGGTCAGCGCATGCAGGGATTTGGGCGCATCGAGCGTGATGACGCCCAGCTTCATGCCGCCGGGACAGTCGCGCTCTTCGATCTTCACCGCATCAATCAGGGTGCTTTCAGCCAAGATTTCAGCCATTCTTCCACTCCGCCGGACGTTTTTCCAGGAACGCTTGCACGCCTTCTTTCTGGTCCTGCGTGTCGAACAGACCGAGGAACAGGGTGCGTTCATCGGGCAGGGAATTGACGAGCGGATGGCTGCGCGCCCCCTGGATCAGGGTCTTGCACGCCGTCACGCTGCTGGGGCTCTGGCGCGCCACCTTGGCGGCCAGGGCCAGCGCCGTGGCCGCTCCCTTGCCGGTCGGCACGACTTCCTCGACCAGGCCGATGGCCAGGGCCTTGGCCGCATCGACCCGCTCGCCGCACAAAATCATGCGCTTGGCCCAGCCTTCACCTACCAGCCACGGCAAGTGCTGCGTGCCGCCCGCGCAAGGCAGCAGGCCGACGGACGCTTCCGGCAAGGCCATCTGCGCATGTTCCTCGGCGATGCGGATATCGCACGCCAGCGCGCATTCGAGCCCGCCGCCCATGGCATAGCCATTGATGGCGGCGATGCTGACGCCGCGAAACGCGGACAACGCCTCGAACGCTTCGCCAAAGGCGGCCGCCATATTGAAGGCCATGTCCTTGTCGCCATCGGCGAACACTTTCAGGTCGGCGCCGGCCGAGAAGAACTTGGCGCCGCCGCCCGTGATCACCAGCGCGTACACGTCGGCGTCAGCGTTCAGGTCGGCCACCAGTTCCTTCAGGGCGCGCAGGCTGGCCAGGGTCCACGTATGGGCGGGCGGATTATCGAGAGTCACCAGGGCCGTGTGGCCGCGGCGTTCCAGCAGCAAATTTGTATACACTTTAGTCATCGCAAGGTCTCCGTGGCGCCGTCTTTCAGAATCGCTCGCGCGACGATCAGGCGCATGATTTCATTCGTCCCTTCCAGGATTTGATGTACCCGCGTGTCGCGCACATGGCGCTCGAGCGGATACTCGCGGATGTAGCCGTAGCCGCCATGCAGCTGCAGCGCATCGTTGGCGACATTAAAACCCACATCCGTGGCAAACCGTTTTGCCATGGCGCAGTAGGCCGTGGCGTCCGGGCTTTCCTGGTCGAGTTTCCAGGCCGCCAGGCGCACCATCTGGCGCGCCGCCACCAGTTCCGTCAGCATGTCCGCCAGCTTGAATTGCAAGGCCTGGAATTGCGCCAGCTCGCGGCCGAACTGCGTGCGCTCCTTCATGTACGTCTGCGCCCGCGTGAGGGCCGCCTGCGCCGTGCCCACCGAGCACACGGCGATATTGATGCGTCCGCCGTCTATGCCCTTCATGGCAATGGCAAAGCCTTCGCCTTCCGCGCCCAGCAGGTTGGCAGCCGGCACTTTCACTTGGTCAAAGCTGATGATGCGCGTGGGCTGGCTGTTCCAGCCCATCTTTTCTTCCTTCTTGCCATACACGATGCCAGGCAGGTTGGCCGGCACGGCAAAGGCGGAAATGCCGGCCGCGCCCTCGCCGCCGGTCCTCGCCATGACGATCAGCATGTCCGTCTGGCCCGCGCCGGAAATGAAAGCCTTGGTGCCGTCGAGAACGTAAAAGTCGCCATCCCTGACGGCTTTCGTGCGCAAGGAAGCCGCGTCGGAACCCGATTGCGGCTCCGTCAGGCAATAGCTGGCCAGCTTCTGGCCGGCCGCCAGGGCTGGCACCCATTCGTCGCACAGGGCTTCCTGGCCCCAGCGCGACAGCATCCAGGTGGCCATGTTGTGGATGGTGATGTAGGCCGTGGTCGAGGTGCAGCCGCCGGCCAGCTCCTCGAAGACGACGGCCGCGTCCTGGCGCGACAGGCCCAGGCCGCCCCAGCGCTGCGGCGTGTACAGGCCGCAAAAGCCCATCTCGCCCGCCTTGGCGATGGTTTCTACCGGGAAGATCGATTCCGCATCCCAATGCGCCGCCTGCGGCGCCAGTTCGCCTTCGGCAAACGCGCGCGCCGCCTGCTGGAACTCGCGCTGCTCGTCGCTCAGTTCAAAGTCCATGCCAGCTCCTTATTTGAGGCTGATGGTGGTGTTGACCTTGCCCACCGAAGCCGCGTCCGTGAACCAGCGCTGGGTAATCGTCTGTGTCTGCGTATAGAACAGCACGACCTGCTTGCCGAACGGGCCCAGGTCGCCCAGCTTGGAACCGCGCGACCCCGTAAAGCTGAACAGCGGGACAGGCACGGGAATGGGCACGTTGATGCCGACCTGGCCCACGTCGATTTCTTCCTGGAAGTAGCGCGCGGCCGCGCCGCTTTGCGTAAACAGCGCCGTGCCATTGCCGTTCGGATTCGCGTTCACGAGGGCAATCGCTTCATCCAAAGTGTCGACTTCGACGACGATCAGCACGGGGCCAAAGATTTCCTGGTCGTACACGACCATGCCGGGTTTCACGCCAGACAGAATCGTCGGCCCGACGAAGTTGCCGTTCGGATAGCCATCGACCTTGACGTCGCGGCCATCGAGGGTCAGCACGGCGCCCTGTTCGATGCCTTTGGCGACCAGGCTGAATACGCGTTCCTTGGCTGCACACGAAATCACGGGTCCCAGGTCAGGATTGTCCTTGCCCGCGCCCACGGTCAAAGTTTGCGCCTTGGCGGCCAGTTCCGGCAGCCATTCGCGCGCTGCACCTACCAGCACGGCGACCGAGGCGGCCATGCAGCGCTGGCCGGCGGCGCCGAAGCCCGCGCCCAGCAACTGGTTCAGGGTTTGTTCTTTATTGGCATCCGGCAGCACCACGGCGTGGTTCTTGGCGCCCATCATGCATTGCGCGCGCTTGCCGTTCAGGCTGGCGCGCTGGTACACATGCGTGCCCACCTTGCTCGAGCCGACGAACGAGATGGCCTTGATGTCCGGATGGTCGCACAGGGCGTTGACCACGTCTTCGCCGCCGTGGATCACGTTCAGCACGCCAGCCGGAATACCCGCCTGCAAGGCCAGGCGCACGAGTTTTTCCGTCACCAGCGGATCCTGCTCCGATGGCTTCAAAACGAAGGTGTTGCCGCAGGCAATCGCCATCGGGAACATCCACAGGGGGATCATGGCGGGGAAGTTGAACGGGGTGATGCCGGCGCACACGCCCAGCGGCTGCATCACGCTGTAGGTATCGACGCCGCCGGCCACGTTTTGCGCATATTCACCCATCTGCAGGGTGCCGATATTGGCCGCGTGCTCCACCACTTCCAGGCCACGGAAGACGTCGCCTTCCGCGTCAAGCAGGGTCTTGCCCTGTTCCATGGTGAGCGTCGCGGCCAGGTCGGCCATGTTTTCGCGGATCAGCTGCTGGAGTTTGAGGAAAATGCGCGCGCGCGCGCCGATCGGCGTCTTGCGCCAGGTTTTGAACGCGCGCTGGGCCGAGGCAATGGCCGCGTTGACTTCGTCCGGCGTGGCGAACGGTACGCGGGCCAATACTTCCTGCGTGGCGGGGTTGACGACATCGCGCCAGACGGTGGTGCGGGATTCAACCCATTCACCGTTGATCAAGAGGGGAACGGTCGGAATTGCAGTTTGCGTGGTCACTCGGTGTCTCCTGGTGTGGGTATAAGTCTGTTTGCATTATTCGCACAATCGCCGCCGCAAACAAGGCGTGAAAATGCGAGATAATGCAAAGCTGAATCTGTTAATCTGCAAATATTGTAAATTTGCAGATTCCACAAACCACGCAAGGAGAAACGCGATGGCGAAGGTTTTCATGGGCGTGCGCCTGCAGCGCCTGCGCGAGGAACGGCGCATGACGCAGGTGGCGCTGGCCAAATCCCTGGGTATATCGCCCAGCTACCTGAACCAGATGGAACGCAACCAGCGCCCGCTGACGGTGCCGATCCTCTTGCGCATCGGCACGGTACTGGGAGTCGACCCGCAGATCTTTTCCGAGCACGACAGTGCCAGCCTGGTGGCCGACGTGCGCGATGTATTCGGCGAATTGCCCGATGCGCCGCCCACCTCGATGGCGGAATTGAAAATGCTGGTGGAAAACATGCCGGAACTGGCGCGCTCGATCCTGTTGCTGCAGCGGCGCTACCGGGTGATGGCGGAACGGGCCGATACCCTGGCGGCCCGCCTCGACGACGGCAGCCGCGGCGCCAGTTCGGCGGCGCCGTCCACGGACGAGGAAGTGCGCGAATACCTGAACCGGCGGCAAAACTACATCGATGAACTGGACCGGGCGGCGGAACTGGTGGCGGGCGAGTTCGATCCCGCCCTGCGCACGCTCGACGCGCTGCAAGGCCGCTTGCTGGAGCGCCACGGCATCGAAGTGCGCCTGTCCGACGGCGACGCGGGCATGGTGCGCAAGCACCGCTACGACGCCCAGCAACAGATTTTGTGGCTGCCCGACACCCTGACGGGCGGCCAGCGCGCCTTCCAGATGGCGGCGCAAATCAGCCTGCTCGAGCACAGCGACCTGATCGATGCCCTGGTGCTGGCGGCGGGACTCTCCGGCGCGGCCGCGCAAACGGGCGCGCGCCTGGCGTTTTCCAATTATTTTGCCGGCGCTTTGCTGATGCCGTATCAACGCTTTTTGCAGGCGGCGGAAACGCGCGCCTACGATATCGAGCGCCTGGCGCATCAGTTCGGCGTGGGTTTCGAAGCCGTATGCCACCGCCTGAGCACCATGCAGCGCCCCGAGGCGGCGGGGCTGCCGTTTTTCTTCGTGCGTGTCGACCGCGCGGGCAATGTCTCGAAGCGCCAGTCGGCCACGGACTTTCACTTTTCCAGGGTGGGCGGCACCTGTCCGCTGTGGATCGTCTACGATGCCTTCAGCCACCCGGGCCAGGTGCTCACGCAAGTGGCCAGCATGCCGGACGGCTGCACCTATCTGTGGATCGCGCGCCAGGTCAGCACGGCGTCGCCGGGTTTCAGGGCGCCGGGGAAAACCTTTGCCGTGGCGCTGGGCTGCGACATCTCGCAGGCGCACCGGCTGATCTATTCGAAGGGACTCGACTTGCACGACCCCACCAGCGCCACGCCGATCGGCACGGGCTGCAAGGTATGCGAGCGCCAAAGCTGCCCGCAGCGGGCGTTTCCATCCTTGCTGCTGGCCGTGCCTCCCGTATCTGCTTAAGACTCGTCGATCACGCGCGCGCGCAGCGCATCGAACTCGCGCGCAAATTGCGCGCGCCAGTCGCGCCGCACGCTGTCGTCGATCCAGGCCGCGTCCAGGCCATTCAGCATGAAGCCGCGCATGTCGTCCAGGCCGAAACCGAACTCGCGCATCATCATCCAGGCGCCCGTCGGCGTCACGTGGTGCAGGGTCGGATCGTCCGTGTTCGGATGCAGTTTCAGACCCAGCTTGGCCATGGCGCGGATCGGGTGGTCCAGGGCCCAGCGCTCGGGCGCCAGGGTGCGCAGATAATAGGAATTGGTTGGTACCACGGTAAACACCAGGCCGCGTTCCACGCAGCGCTGCGCCAGGGCCGGATTGTCGACGATGGTGTAGCCGTGGTCGACCCGGTCCACCTGCAGCTGCTCGATGGCCGTTTCCACGTTCATCCACGGCATGCCGAATTCACCCGCATGCGCCGTGCATTTGAAGCCGGCGGCGCGCGCGGCGCGGTAGGCGTCGATGAACAGCTCGGGCGGACGGTCGTTTTCGCGGTAGTCGATGCCGATGCCGATGACTTCCGGCGCACGGTAGGCCTTCATCCATTCCACCATCTGCACGGCTTCGGCGGGACTCGCTTCGCGGTCGATGCTGGGAATCAAACGGCCGATCACGCCGAAGTCGCGCTGCGCATCGCGGATGGCGGCGACGATGGCGTCTTGCGCCGACTCGTAGCGGATGCCCGACACGCGCACCGTGCCGGTCGGGTTCCAGAAGAACTCCGCATAGCGCACGCCATGCCCATGCGCGTCTTCCAGGTATTCATACGCCAGGCAATACAGGTCCGTGGGCGAAACGATCAGGTGCGCATCGAGCGCGCGCAGCACGCGCAGCACGCCGACGGGCTTGTCGCCGCGCGTGTAGAACGCGTCGATTTCTTCCGCGGTGACGACATTGCCCGTCTTCGCGGCCAGCGCGCGGAAAGTGGCTTGCCGCACCGTGCCGAACAAATGGCAATGCAGCTCCACTTTGGGCATGGCGCGTAAAAACTGTTCAATCGTCAGGGCAGGCACGGTGTCGACAAGGTTACTCATGAAGCTCGCTTCGCTAGTGGATAAACGCTAAAAATCAGTGCAGGATGGCCGTCAGGCGCTGCATCAGCAGCGCGATGGCGGCCGGGCCATCGGCCAGCATCGCCACCTGCGTGTTGATGGGCGCGCGGCGCGGCACGCGAAACTCGCACACCGTCATGCCGCGCGTCAGTTCGCCCGTCAATTCGATGGCCACGTGGGCGCTCTGGAACTGGAACAGCTGCGGCGCTTCCAGGTACAACGCCACCACGGGGTCGTACATGGGCATGGGCACGGAACCGTCCGCGCTGCGGATGCGCACATACGCTTCCAGGTAGCCGGCCAGACGCTGCGCGCGCGGCGTGCCGATGGCGCGCAACTGCTGCACTTCGGCGTTCGTCACCAGGAGCTGGCGGCACAGGTTCAGGCCGAACATGCGCAGCGGGATGCCGGCCTGGAAAACTTGCGCGGCCGCTTCCGGATCGGCATAGATATTGAATTCCGCCGCCGCCGTGTGGTTGCCCTGGTCGGTCGAGCCGCCCATCAAAATGATTTCGACGATTTTTTCGGCGATGTCCGGTGCACGGCTCAAGGCCGTGGCCAGGTTGGTCATCGGCGCAATGGCCATGATGGTGATCTGGCCAGGGTGGGCGCGCACGGCATCGATCAGCGCGTCGACGGCGTGACCAGAAGCATCAACGGCGGCACCCGGCGGCAGGATTTCTCCCGTCGTCGGCATGCCGCTGTCGCCGAGGATGCGCTGCGCCGTTTCGATGACGCCGGCCAGCGGCTTTTCGCAGCCGCGGTAGATCGGCACCGTCAAGCCATCATGGGCCTTGATGCGCAAGGCGTTGTCGTAGGTGATGTCGACGGGCGCATTGCCCGCCACCACGCTCACGCCCAGCCATTCGATGCCGGGGTTGCTGCCCAACAGCAGCATCGTCAGCCAGTCGTCGAAACCGGGATCGGTATCGAGCCAGATCTTTTTCAAACGCTTGTCCATGATGGTTCCAGTAGAAGTTAGGCAGCCAATCAAGCAGCCAAGCACAGGGCGCTATCGGCCGGCAGCACGAACGAGACAGCCGTGCCTTCACGCCAGGCGGCGCCACCGGCCGCGCAGATGCCCTTGACCTGGCCCAGCGGCGTTTGCAGCAGGTATTCGACGGTGTCGCCGAGGAAGCCGCGCGCCAGCACGGTGCCCGGATACTGGCCCGCCGCGTCGTCGGCCGCGCAGACGCGCACCTTGTCCGGACGCCAGCCCAGCACCGTGGTACCGCTGCTCACCGGCGCCGTGTACGGCAGGCTGGCGCCCGCATGGTGCAAGCCGCCGTCGCGATAGTCGAACAGGTTTTCAAAGCCCATGAAGTTGGCAACAAAGCGCGTCGACGGCGTATTGAAGACGGCTTCCGGCGCGGCCAGTTGCTCGATGCGCCCGCCATTCATGACGACGATGCGGTCAGACAGGGCCAGCGCTTCTTCCTGGTCGTGCGTGACGTACAGCATGGTGATGCCCAGCTCGCGCTGGATGCGGCGCAGTTCGGCGCGCATCTGCACGCGCAGCTTGGCGTCCAGGTTCGACAGCGGTTCATCGAGCAGCAGCAGGGCCGGTTCGACGACGATGGCGCGCGCCAGCGCCACGCGCTGCTGCTGGCCGCCGGACATCTGCGCCGGCAAGCGGGTTTCAAACCCCGTCAGTCCCACGGCGGCGATCACCGCTTCCACCTTGGTTTTCAGCAGGGCCGGCGCGACCTTGCGCAGGCGCAGCCCAAACGCGATGTTGTCGTAGACGTTCAGGTGCGGGAACAGCGCATACGACTGGAACACCATGCCGATATTGCGTTTATTCGGCGCCAGCTTGCCGATTTCGCGGCCGTCGAGCACGATGCGGCCCGACTGCAGCGGCATCAGGCCGGCAATGGCGCGCATAGTGGTGGTCTTGCCGCAGCCGCTGGGGCCCAGCAGGGAAATCAGCTCGCCCTGCTCGACGTGCAGGTCCAGGTCTTTGACGGACGTCGTGTTTTTGGCGTAGCCGAGGTTCAGCTTGTGCAGTTCCAGATAACTCATGGTGTGTTGCCTCTTACATGTATTTAGAAATGCCCAGCACCTTCTCGGTCACCATCACGAACGCCATGGTGAACAGGACCAGCAAGGTCGACAGGGCAGCGATCGACGGATCAAAACTGTTTTCCATATGGCCCAGCATCTCGATCGGCAAGGTGCTGATGCCGGGACCCGTCAGGAACAGCGAGACGGGCACCTGGTTGAACGAGGTGACGAAGGCGAGGAAGAAGGCGGCGATCACGGCATTGCGGATATTCGGCAGCACGATCATGAAGAAGGCGCGCAGGCGCGACGCGCCCAGGGTGATGGCGGCATCCTCGATATCCACGCGCAAATTCACCAGGCTGGCGTACACCACGCGCACCGAATACGGAATCAAGAGCGCGATATGGCCGATCAGCAGGCCCGCGTAGACGGGCGCGTTAATCGTCAGCACCAGGTGGTGCAGCAAACCCAGGCCAACCAGGATGGCGGGAATGATTAGCGGCGACGTCAGTACCTGGCGGATGGCACCGATGCCTGGCGGCGGCATGCGCGAAAACGCATACGCGACGGGTATGCCCAGGGCCAGGGCGATGACGGTGGCGATCAGGCCGATTTCAAGGCTGGTCTGGAAGGCGCGGCGGAACTCGGGCGCCGACCACACTTCGATGATCCAGCGCAGTGAATACGACTCGGGCGGGAAGGCCAGGGTTTCGCCGCCGGAAAAGCCCGCCAGCACGACAATGGCGAAAGGCCCCAGCAGGAACAAAAACACCAGCCACAGGACGGCGCGCGAGAACAAGCTTTCTTTCATACGGAGCTCCGGCTCGAGGAAATACGTTTAAGGCCGGCATTCACCAGCAGGGTCATGCAAACGAGGATGACGGCGATGACATTCGCCGCGCCGAAATCGCTCTCCACGCTGACCTTCTGATACAGCAGGGTTTCCAGCATCAGCACCTTGGTGCCGCCCAGCAGGGCAGGCGTCACGTAAGCCGTCACGCAGCCCGTAAACACCAAGGTGCCGCCAACGACCAGGCCTTCCTGCGTCAGCGGCAGGGTGACCTTGCAAAACACTTGCCATGGATTCGCGCCCAACGTTGCCGCGGCCGGTTCCACGTCGCGCGGCAGGTTTTCCAGCGCGCCCGCCAGCGACATCAGCATCAAAGGCAGCAGCAGTTGCAGCAGGCCGACAAAGACGGCGAACTCGCTGAACAGCAGGCGCAGCGGTTCTTCCGTGAAGCCCATGTTGACCAGCGCCGCGTTGACGGCGCCGTTACGGCCCAGCAGCACGATCCAGGCGTAGGTACGCGCGATCGGCGAGACCATCAGCGGCAGGATCATCATGCCGACCACCAGGCCGCGCCACTTCGGCGATACGCGCGCCACGGCCTGCGCGGCCGGGTAGCCGAGGATGACGGAGGCCAGGGTCACCAGCGCGGCGATGCGCAGGGTGCGCCAGAAGATGGTGCGGTTGAATTCCTGCGAGAAGAATTCAATGAAGCGGTCAAAGCCCCACTGCATGCCGTCGCCGACGCGGAAGGCGTCGACCAGCAAGGCCAGCACGGGCAACAGGAAGCAGACGACGATAAAGATCAGCGCGGGCAGGACCAGCAGCAGGCCCAGGCGCTTTTTTGGATCAGCAAACATGGTGTTTTCTCCTCGTCACCACTATTTGCTCATGGCCTTGTTCCACTGCGTCATCCAGTTGCTGCGCTGCTTGAGGATGGTTTCCGGCTTGACGAATTTGAGCGAATTGATCTGGTCAGGGCCGTAGGTATTGAATTGCGCGGCCGCCGTCGACAGGCGCACTTCCTTGTTGACGGGCGAATCGACCAGGTTGGTGGCCAGCTGCGTCTGCACTTCCTTGGACAGCCAGAAATCCATCAGCTGGTAGGCCAGGTCGGCGTTCTTCGAACCGGCGACGATGCCCATCACGTTCATGCCGGCCGCCTGGCCTTCGGCCGGGATGCTCCATTTCAGGGGCAGGCCTGTCTTGAGCATTTGCGACCAGGTAAAGCGCGCCACGGGCGCGGCCCAGATTTCATCCTGGGCAAACAGGGCCGCCAGCTGCGCGCTGTTTTTCGAGAAAGTGACGACGTTGCCCTTCATGCCGACGATCTTCGCAAAACCGGTGGCGTAGTCATCCGTCTTGCCGCCCCAGGCCGCATCGGCCATGCGCAGCATCAGCGGGCCCTGCGTGGTGCTGACGTCAGGGAAGGCGACGCGGCCTTTCAGTTCAGGGCGCCACAGGTCCTTCCACGACGTCAGCGGGGCAATCTTGTCGCTGCGGTACACCAGGCCCACGGAATACAGGGTGTAGCCAACGGCGTAGTTGCCGCCGACGGGGTTTTTCGCCACGTCGTACAGCTCCTTGTAATTACTCAGCTTGGCGTAATCCATGGGCTGGATGACGCCTTTCTGCGCCGCTTCCAGCATGCCGGAATCGGACAGCAACACCAGGTCGATCACCGGATTCTTGCTGTGTACCACCAGCTTGGCGATGCGGTCCGCGTTATTGCCCGTTTCCACCTTGATATCGCAACCGCATTTGGCCTTGAACGGCTCGTACACATACTTCATGAACAAGGGCTGGGCAATCGGATAAGCCGAGATAACCAGCGTGCGTTTTTCCGCGTGGGCGGCGCTAGCCAGCAAGCCTAGGCTCAACGCCAACATGAGGTGCTTTTTCAAGATGCTTCCTTTCAGGGGGCGGCGCTGGGGGACAGCGCCTGTAAAGATGTATCAGTATCAGAAATAATGTCGCATGCCAACGATCAGGACGCTCTGCGTCTTGCCGCCCGAGGCGCCGAAGCCGAACACGCGGGCAAACGTCGCATCGCCCGCCGCCTTCTGGTAGCTCCAGGTGATGGCGACATCGGTGCGCTTGGACAGGAAGTAATCGGCCTGGAAGTTGACCTGATGCCATTTCGGCGTCTTGTTGACCACATCATATTTACCGGTGGTAAAGAAATACGATGCGCCCAGGTTCAGCGCTTCCGTCAGCTTGTGGTTCATGTTCAGATCCACGTTTTGCAGGGTCAGATTGCTTTGATCCATGTAGTGGTAGCGCACGTTGGTGTACAGCGCGCCGAACTTGGTCCTGCCCACATTATAAAAGCCTCCCGTGCCGGCGATGGCCTGGTCATTCACGCCGGCGCCGCTGACGGCGCTCTTGTTGAAGATCAGCAAAGAACTGCCATAGTCATTGCCGATGGCGCCATTCGGCGCGTCCGGGGCATTCGGGTGATCCATCTTGGTATACGCGACGGCCCAGCTGAAGGCATCGACTTTGTAGCCGGCGCCCATGCTGTAGACACGGTTGCGGTTGGAATCTTCCGGATTTTCGCTGAAACCATACAAGCCCGTGAACGACAGGTTGCTGATGTTCGGGCTGACGTACTTGACGGCGTTTTGCACGCGCAAATTGTTGTAGCCATTGTCGTTGTCGCCGATGTGCACGCCGTTACTGGCGATGACGACCGGGCCCAGCAGATCCTTGACGGCTTCATACTGGCGGCCCAGGGTCAAGGTGCCCTTGTCGTTGCTGGACAGGCCCACGTAGGACTGGCGGCCAAACAGGCGGCCGCTTTGCGCCGCCGTGCCCGTCATGACATTGAAGCCGTTTTCCAGCACGAAGATCGCCTTGGTGCCGTTGCCCAGGTCTTCCTGGCCGCGGAAACCGATGCGCGGATTCTGGTTCGTGCCGCTCAACGCATGCGTGCGGCTGCCCTTGCCTTCATCCGAGACATAGCCGATGCCGGCCGACAGCAAGCCATACACCTGCACGCTGCTTTGCGCCTGCGCCACGCCGTGCGCCGCCAGCAAGCCCCCTACCACCATCGTTCCAGTCATCCATTTGTTCATCGCCGCCGCCCTAAAAAAGAATAAACCCTGAGTTTTTTTGGAATTATTTTTGATCGCTTGTGTCGCTTGCATGCTGGCTGCCGCGTGTGCCGGCGCCGCCCGGCAAGCACTTCCCTGAAAATTGTTGCCTTCAAGACAAGTAAAGACCAGTCCAGAATATGGTAAATTGCGGGATAAGAAAATTTGTTTATTTTTATAAATCCATTACTTTTTCTAATAAGCAAACCCATGCATGAGTTGAGCAAGAAAATTTCCTTACGACATTTACAAGCGTTTTCCACCCTAGCCCGGGTAAACAGCTTCAGCAAGGCTGCACAAGAATTGTGCGTGACCCAGCCGGCGCTCAGCGCCTCGATCAAGCTGCTGGAAAATCAATTGGGAAAAAAGTTGTTTAACCGCACAACCCACCAGCTGGAGCTGACGCGCGAAGGCAAACTGGCGCTCGACTACGCGACGCATTTGCTCAATACGGCGAGCAATACCTTTGCCGATATCCAGCGCGCCATCGGCAGCGGACGCCACCGCATCCGCATCGGCGCCATCCCGTCGGCCATGGCCATGACGGCGGCCGTGGTGGCCCGCTACAGCGAACAGCATGGCGATGAAGTGGAAATCGTCCTGTCCGACATGCCCAACGATGGCTTGCTGCACGCCCTGCATTCGGGCCAGCTGGACTTTTGCGTGGGCATTGACGTGCCCGGTTCCGTGTCGCTGGAAAGCGTCGGCCTGTTCGAGGACGAACTGGTACTGGTGACGGCGGGACGCCATGCGCTGGCGCCGCTGAAGCAAGTGCGCTGGGAACAGCTGGCGGGACAGGAAATCGTCGTGTTTACCAAGGGCAGCATCTGGGAATTCGCCTCCAGCGCGCTGCGCCAGCATGGCTTGAGTCCGTCGAGCCTGTACCAGATGATCCACAGCGAATCGCTGTACGGCGTGGTGCGCGCCGGCATCGCCGTGGGCATCATGCCCAGCCTGTACACGACTTTCCTCAACGACGAGGACCTGCACGTGGCGCCCCTGCGCCTGCCCACTTGCAAGCGCAAGATCGCCTTGATGCGGCGCAATGAAATCAGCCGCAACCACCACGTGGACGATTGCTTTTCAGCGCTGCGGCAGGATTTGCAGCAGGTCGACCAGTGGTTTTAAGTTAAGCCAGCACTGCCGGGGTCAGCCCCCCGCTCACGTCGGCGTCTGCTCAGACGCCGGTGGTGAAGAGGGTCTGCCCCCAGCCTTTGCGATTACTGCGGTGCCTTCAGCAAGTTCGCCAGCGCCACGTATTGCTCCAGCCCCACCGTTTCCGGACGCAACGTCGGGTCGATGCCGGCCGCCTTGATTTGCTCTTCCGTAAACATCCCGGCCAGGCAATTGCGGATCACCTTGCGGCGTTGCGAGAAGGCCTTCATGACCACCGCTTCCAGGGTGGCCTGGTCGCAGGCCAGGCGCTCGTGGACCGGGATCATGCGCACGATGGCCGACTCCACTTTCGGCGGCGGATCGAAGGCCGTCGGCGGCACGATGAACAGCAGCGACATGTCATAGCGCCACTGCAGCATCACGGACAAGCGGCCGTAGGCCTTGCTGCCCGGTTCGGCCACCATACGCTCGACGACTTCCTTTTGCAGCATGAAATGCTGGTCCTGCACCAGTGGCGCGAAGTCCGCCAGGTGGAACAGCAGCGGGCTGGAAATGTTGTACGGCAAGTTACCCACGATGCGCAGCTTCTGGCCGGCCGGCACGGGGATTTGCGCGAAATCGAATTTCAGCGCGTCGCCCGAGTGGATCGTCAGCTTGGCGGGATTAAACGTTTTTTCCAGGCGCACGATCAGGTCGCGGTCCAGTTCCACCACGTGCATCTGTTTCAGATGGCGCAGCAGCTGCTCCGTCATGGCGCCCAGGCCGGGGCCGATCTCGACCATGGCATCGTCCGGCTGCGGCCCGATGGCGGCCGTGATGTCGTCGAGGACGAAGCGGTCATGCAGGAAGTTCTGGCCAAAGCGTTTGCGGGCAACGTGTTTCATAATATGTTTTCTATTAATGCGGTAAAGCCGGCACAGGCCGGCGGAATCGGTTGGGCAGGCAGCGTCGGGTTACGCCGTACCGGCCAACCCGACCTGCGCCCTATGCTCTGGTCGGGGTGCTGGCGCGCAGCATGTCGAGCGCCGTTTGCAGGGCGTGCCGCATGCTGTGGTCGTCAGCCAGGCCCAGCCCTTGCGCGGCCAGGTCCAGCGCCGTGCCGTGGTCGACCGAGGTGCGTATCAGCGGCAAGCCCAGGGTGATATTGATGCCGCGCCCGAAGGTCGCGTATTTCAGCACGGGCAGGCCCTGGTCGTGGTACATGGCCAGCACGCAGTCGGCGTCCGCCAGGTATTTGTGCTGGAACAGGGTATCGGCCGGATACGGCCCCCGCGCATCGATGCCACGCGCTTGCGCCGCGGCAATCGCGGGCGCGATGACATCGATTTCCTCGCGTCCCAGATAGCCGCCCTCGCCCGCATGCGGGTTCAGGCCGGTGACCAGGATGCGTGGCGCGGCGATGCCGAATTTGCGCTGCAGGTCCGCCTGGAGGATGTCCAGCGTCGTCGCCAGGCTGGCTGGCGTGATGGCGGCGGACACGTCCTTCAATGGCAGATGCGTGGTGGCCAGCGCCACGCGCAGGGTCGGTTCGCCATGGCCGGGTTCGCCGGCCAGCATCATGACCACTTGCGGCGTGCCGGTTTTTTCCGCCAGGTATTCCGTGTGGCCGGAAAACGCCACGCCGGCGTCATTGATCGTGCTCTTTTGCAAGGGCGCCGTGACCATGGCGCCGAACCAGCCCGCCTTGATGCCTTCCACGGCCGCGTCCAGGGTATCGAGCACGGCGCGCCCGTTATCCTTGTCGAGTACGCCAGGGATGACATTGTTCACGGTGGGGATGTCGATCACGGCCAGGCGGCCGGGGCCGAATTGCGGCAAGCCGCTGTTGCGCACGGCTTGCAGCGACAATGCGGCCAGGCGGATCTCCGGATCGATCAGGCTGGCCGTCAGCGCGAGGAAGGCCGCGTCGCCCAGCAGGATGCAATTGACCTCGTGGCGCATGGCCCAGGCGGCGCGGATGGAAATTTCCGGGCCGACACCCGCCGGCTCGCCACAGGTGATGGCGATGGCGGGACGGTGTGGTGCAGTCTGGGTACTCATGCGCAAACGGTCACAATCACTGGTCTTCCGGACGGAATTCGACGTAGGCGCGGTCGCGCACTTCGCGCGCCCAGTTTTCCGTCGCTTCTTCCAGCTTGCGCTCGCGCAAGGCATTGCGCGCGGCACTGCGCTGCTTCTCTTTCGAGACGTCATCGCTCTTGCGTTCCAGCACTTCGATCAAGTGGAAACCAAAACTCGATTCGATCGGCTGGCTCACTTCGCCCGGTTTCAGCGCATTCATCGCCGCTTCGAATTCCGGCACGGTATCGCCAGGATACAGCCAGCCCAGGTCGCCGCCCTTGGCAGCCGAGCCGTCGTTCGAGAACAAGCGGGCCAGGTCTTCAAACTTGGCCGCCTTGTTGTCGAGACGCTCCTTCAATTCGGCCAGCTTGCGCTTGGCTTCGGCGGCCGACAGGGTCGGGGTCACTTTCAGCAGGATGTGGCGCGCATGCGTCTGCTGCACGGCGGCCACGGCTTGCGCCTCGGCGGCGCTGCGGCGGTCCACCAGTTTCAGGATATGGAAGCCCGTGTTGCTCTTGATGATGGGCGTGATCTGGCCCGGTTTCAGTTTCAGCAACTGTTCCGTGAACAGGGGCGGCAGGCGGTCGCTATTGCGCCAGCCGATATCGCCGCCGCTCAGCGCATCGCTGGCGTCGGAATACGTGGCGGCCATCTTGGCGAAATCGGCGCCCGTGCGCAGCTGGCGGCTGACTTCTTCGGCACGCGCGCGGCGCGCGGCGATCTGTTCCGGGCTGGAATTTTCCGGGATGCGCACGAGAATCTGCGCCAGGTTCAGCTCGACCTGTTCGCTGGCCGCCGCTTTTTCCGCTTCCAGGAAGTTGTCGACCTCGGAGTCCGAGATCTGGATCTTGGCGTCGACTTCATGCTCGCGCAGGCGCTGCATGATAATTTCATCGCGGATTTCTTCGCGGAAGGTTGCAAATGGCGTGCCTTCTTTTTCCATCTGGTTGCGCAAGTCCTGCACCGTCATCTTTTGCTGTTCAGCAATACGGCCAATCGCACGGTCGAGGGTCTGGTCATCGACGCGCACGCCCATTTCCTTGGCCAGCTGCATTTGTGCGCGCTCAACAATCATGCGCTCCAGCAATTGACGGCGCAAGTCGGCAGGATCGGGCAAGGGCACGTTCTGCGCCTTCATGCGCTGCTCCACGCTCTTGATGCGCGCCGCCACTTCATTGCGCGTGATCACATCGTCATTGACGACGACGGCGATGGAATCGATGGTCTGGCCACTGCTCGATGCTGGCGGCGTGAAACCTTTCACTGGCGCAGCTGCAGGTTTCGCCGCAGCGGCCGCAGGTGCGGCGGCGGTGGGCGCGGCGGCAGGCGCTGGCGCAGCCTGTTGCGCCCAGACACTACTGGTCGTGGCGCCGGAAATGGCGCACAACAGAACCGTTGCAATTTTGAGTTGGTGCATACTGGCATTACGCATAATGTGTAGAGCGCTCATGAGTTCAAGTGAATAAAAAAACCGGTTGGTGCCAGCGCCGGGGAGTCCGGCGGCGGCAACGGTGCCCATCTTAACGGAGTGGCTGGCTCAGTGCCTGATAACCAGGGATGGTTTTGGTAAAGGTATCCAGGCCATTCGCCCCCAGGCCCAGGCCGCTCGACAAGCCCGTCAATTCCAGCTGGAAGAAGATTGGCGTCGAGGCATCCTTGGTCGAGGTCACGAAACGCTGCGCGCCCATGCGGAACACCCAGCAGTCACCCTTGTATTCCAGGCCGATCAGGCCATCAAGCAAGCGCCGGTCCAGCAGGGAATAACTGATGCGGCCCACGCCATACAGGCGGTTCGTCAGCGGCCACTGGGTCGACACTTCCGCATTGCGCATGCTGCCACGCTGGAAGCGATTGCTAATATTTAATACTTTCTTCGGACCGGGCTGATATTGCAAGGTGTAGTTGTAGCTCATCAGCTGGCTGTCGCTGGGATTGTACTGCACCAGGCTGTCGACGGTCCAAGTCTCCGACACGCGGCCCGTTGCCGCCAGCAGGATGTCCGAACGCGACTGGTTGACCGGCGTGGTCGAATTGAGCTGCACGCGCTGGTCGGCAAAATAGAAGCGCTGGCCGAAGGTCAGGCGCAAGCGCTCGGCGCCATCCGGTTGCAGGAAGCGCGATACGACGGCCGCCGTCACCTGGTTGGCATCACCGATGCGGTCGCTGCCGACGAAGCGGTTCTCCGTGAAAATCTGCGTCAGGTTGAAGGTGCCGTTATCCGTATCGAATTTCGGGAACTGCGACTGGTCGCGGTAAGGCGTGTAGACATAGAACAGGCGCGGCTCCAGCGTTTGCGTGCCACCCTTGCTACCAAACAGATTCGTGTCGCGCTCGAACACCAGGCCGCTGTCGAGAGAGAACGTCGGCACGGCGCGTGTCAGCGAGGTCTGCGGGAACTGCGCCTTGGTCGTGGCGTCGGTGTCGAGCTGGTAGGCGCTGGCGTTCAGCATCAGCTTGGGCGTGATGAAATAGCCCGGACGCACGATGGGGAAGCTCACTTGCGGCACGACCACCAGGCGCGAGCCTTGTACATCGGTCGGGTGCGAGAAACGCGTCGCTTCCGCGTCGAAGGTCCAGTCGAAACCGCCCCAAACATCATATTTTCCAGCGTGGAAGTTAACCGCTGGCAACCGGTCGTACGGGCGTGGCACCACCACGCTGGGATCGGGATCCTGCAGCACCTGGTAGTTTTGCACACGCGCCGTCAGGGTCCAGTCTTCGGTACGGTAATCAGTACGCAATTCGCGCAACAACTGGCGCTCGGTGGCGCTGGCCACGTTCTTCGAGAAATCGTTTGGATAATTATTATCCGATGCGTCGCGCACATCCCAGCTGTAAGTCCAGTCCTTGGCCAATGCCTGTTCATGCTTGGACTTGATCATGTAGCGGTCGGTCTTGGTCTGCTTGTCGTTTGGCAGATACTCGATCGATGTCTCGCCTTGGTACAGGCCGGCGTCCGTCTCGCCCAGGTAGCGTCCGATGGCGCCGAGCTGGATACCGCGGCGCTGTATGTATTTAGGTAACAGGGTCAGGTCGCGGTTCGGCGCGATATTCACGTAGTACGGTACTGTCAGCTCGAAGCCATTCTTCGAGGCAAAGCCCGGCGTCGGCGCCAGCCAGCCCGAGCGGCGCGCGCCTGACAGCGAAAACGAAATGCCGGGCGTACCCAGGATAGGCACATCCTTGAAATAGATGATGGTCTTGCTGCCCGTGCCCACGTCGCGGCCCGTATCGAGGTTCAAGGTGCTCGATTTCAGGTACCAGTCCGGGTTCGGCCCTTCGCAGGTACTGTAGGTACCCTCGATAACATTGGCCTCGTCTGGATTGATGAAGTCGACACGCTCGGCCTTGCCTTGCCCGCCGCCCACTTCAAAACGGTAGGTGGGATTGAGCAGGAAACCCTTGCCCGTCTCCATGTTCAGCTTCAACACGTCGCCCGTGTAGTAATTGCCAAAACGCCACATCTTGATATGGCCTTCGGACTCAAACTGATCCTCAACTTGTTTGTAACAAGCTGTATCGGAAGTCATTTTTGTGGTTTTTCCGCGCTCAATCACGACATTTTTGTCGAGATTGATCTCCCTTTCCGGTCGGCCGTTCATGCTTTCCGCCGTCATGACAGTAGGTGCGTCCGGATCTTCCACATGAACCGGGCGCGGGGCTTTTTGGGCGTGAACAGGCACCGTCGTGGCGGCGACGAGCGCGCTGATGGCGAAAGCCCAGCGCTGCGAAGGGGGGGAGGCCGAAAACCAGCTCATGAATTGGAAGGGGCAAGCACCATTGACAGGCGATTTTTTGATTTGAATCCCTTATTATATGGGAATCTGCACCATCAACCCGATTCCACAGGCCGCTTAATGTCATTCTCTTCCAATTCCTCCACCGCGACGGCCTCGGCCGACGCTCGCCTGACCCTGTTGAAAGCCTGGTTGACCTCGCTGAACCTCGTCGTGCCCGATTCCGCCCGTCCCGCTTCCAGCGACGCCAGCTTCCGCCGCTACTACCGGCTCGACGTGCTGCCCGGCACTGCAACATTGCCAGGAAAGACACTGATCGCCATGGACGCGCCGCCGGAGCGCGAAAACGTGCCCGCCTTCGTCAAGGTCGCCGGCTTGCTGAAAGGCGCCGGCGTGTCCGTGCCCGAAATCATTGCGCAAGACCTGGACAACGGCTTCCTGCTGCTGTCCGACCTGGGCACGACCACCTACCTGGACGCCCTGAACCACGACAACGCCAGCGTGCTGTACGCCGAAGCGCTGGAATCGTTGATGAAAATCCAGCTGGCCAGCCAGCCGGACGTCTTGCCCGAATTCGACCGCGCCTTCATCCTGCGCGAAATGCATCTGTTCCCGGAATGGTTCATCGGCAAGCACCTGGGCGCCACCTTGACGGATGTGCAACAAACCCAGCTGGACAAGGTCTTTGAAGCCATCACGGCGAACATCTTGTCGCAGCAACAAGTATTCATGCACCGCGACTACCACTCGCGCAACTTGATGCACATCAACGATGGGTCCATCCCGAATCCCGGCATCCTCGACTTCCAGGACGCCGTCTTCGGCCCCGTCACCTACGACATCGCCTCGCTGCTGCGCGACGCGTATATCCAGTGGGATGAAGAACTGGTGCTCGACTGGGTGATCCGCTACTGGCAGCGCGCCAAGCAGCTGGGCTTGCCGGTCAATCCCGATATCGACGCCTTCTACCGCGATTTCGAATTCACGGCCCTGCAGCGCCACCTGAAAATCCTCGGCCTGTTCGCGCGCCTGAATTACCGCGACGGCAAGGATCTGTACATGGGCGACCTGCCAACCGTGCTCGACTACGTGCGCAAGACGGCCAACCGCTATACCGAACTCAAGCCGCTGGTGCGTTTGCTCGATGCCTTGGAGAATAAAACGCCGCAAGTCGGCTACACCTTCTGAGGACACCGGCCAAATCCTGCTGCGCGTCGCGCTTTGCGGCCGGCGATGCTCACCGTACTAGAGTACGGTTGCGCTTCTCGGCCACACATCATCGCCGCTCGCTACGGTTTTGTCCGGTGTCGTGACTGCAGAATTAACTTATTGCGCGGCTCGCGCCAGGCAACCTTTACCGAACGACACAGAAAACGAGTTCCACCATGAAAGCCATGATCTTTGCCGCAGGCCGCGGTGAACGGATGCGTCCGCTTACCGACACCTGTCCCAAACCGCTGCTGAAAGTGCGCGGCCGCCCGCTGATCGTCTGGCATGTACTGAATCTGGTGCGCGCCGGCATCACGGACATCGTCATCAACCATTCGCACCTGGGCCACCTGATCGAGGAAACCCTGGGCGACGGCAGCGCGTATGGCGCGCGCATCGCGTATTCGCCCGAGACCACGCCGCTGGAAACGGCCGGCGGCATCGCGCAGGCGCGCCACCTGCTGGGCGATGAACCCTTTCTCGCCATTTCCGGCGACATCTATTGCCCGTATTTCGATTTCACGCAAGTGCTTGACGTGCTGGCCGACAAGGATGTGCTGGGCACGCCCTACCCGGCCGACCAGCGCGACATCGCCTGGACCTACCTGGTGCACCAACCCCGACTTCCACCCCAACGGTGATTTCGGCCTGACCTTGTTTGCGATTAATAATACGGACGAGACCAAGTGGACCTTCGCCAACATCGGCGTGTACCGTCCCGAGATGTTCGACGGCATCGCGCCGGGCAGCCACGCCAGGCTGGGTGATTTGCTGCGCCAGTACGCGGACCAGGGCCGCGTGGGGGGCGAAGTCTATCCGGGCGAATGGACCAATGTCGGCACGCCACAGCAGCTCGACGCACTCAACGGCGTGGCGGCGAAGGTACCTGCGGCATGATGGCCAACTACGCGGCGCGGCGCGCGGCGCTGCTGGCGCAGATGCTGCCCGGCAGCGTGGCCATCCTCGCCACGGCGCCGGAAGTGCCGCGCAACAGCGATTGCGACTACCCGTACCGCCACGACAGTTATTTTTATTACCTCAGCGGTTTTACGGAACCCGACAGCGCCGTGGCCCTGGTGGCCGCCAGCGCCACGGCGCCCGCGCGCGCCATCCTGTTTTGCCGCGCCAAGAACACGGAACGTGAAATCTGGGACGGCTTTCGCCACGGCCCCGAGGCGGCGCGCGCCACCTTCGGCTTCGACGCGGCCTTTCCCATCGAGAAACTCGATGCGGAAATGACGCGCACCCTGGCCGACGCGCCGGCCATCTACTATGCGCTGGGCGGCAGCCTCGATGCGCAAGTCAAAGTCTGGCTGCACAATGTGCGCCAGAAGGCGCGCAGCGGCGTCACGGCGCCGGCTATCGCGCATGACATCAACGGCATGCTCGACGCCATGCGCCTGCTGAAAGACACGCAGGAACAGCAACTGATGCGCCGCGCCGCCGCCATCTCCAGCGCGGCGCACGTGCGCGCCATGCGCGCCACGCGGCCCGGCATGCATGAATACGCGCTGGAAGCGGAACTGCTGTACGAATTTCGCCGCAGCGGCGCGCAATTCCCCGCGTATTCCTCCATCGTGGCAGGCGGCGACAACGCCTGCATCCTGCACTACAGCGCCAACAACGCCGTCCTGCAAGAGGGCGACCTGGTGCTCATCGACGCCGGCTGCGAACTCGATGGCTACGCGTCCGACATCACGCGCACCTGGCCCGTCAACGGCCGCTTCAGCGGCCCGCAGCGGGCCCTGTATGAACTGGTGCTGGCGGCGCAGCAGGCATCGCTGGACATGGTGCGCCCCGGCCTGCCGCACAGCGCCATCCATGAAGCGGCCGTGCAGGTACTGGCGCAGGGCATGCTGGATCTGCAATTGCTGGACCGGCAAAAAAGCGGCAGCGTGCAGGACGTCATCGCCGACAAGAGTTATCTGCCCTTCTACATGCACGGCACCAGCCACTGGCTGGGCATGGACGTGCACGACGTGGGCGCCTACCGCGACACGAGCGCGCCCGGCAAGCCATGGCGACCGCTGGAAGCGGGCATGGTGCTGACGGTGGAGCCGGGCATCTACGTGCGCCCCGGCGCCGGCGTGCCGGAACAGTTCTGGCATACGGGCATCCGCATCGAGGACGATGTGCTGGTCACGCCGCAAGGCCATGAAGTGTTCAGCACGGCGCCAAAAAGCGTGGCTGAAATCGAACAACTGATGTCACAGGATTAACCCAGCAGCATGCACACACCGCCCACTTTCGATCTCGCCATCTGTGGCGCCGGCCCCGTCGGCATGGCGCTGGCCGCCCTGCTGGTGCAGCGCGGCGCGCGTGCCGCCGGCATCGCCTTGCTCGACGCCAAATCCATCGAGCAAGCCAGGCGCGATCCGCGCGCCATCGCCCTGTCGCACGGCAGCCGCCAGATCCTCGAGGAAGCGGGCGCCTGGCCCGTCGAAGCGACGCCTATCCATGCAATCCACGTCTCGCGCCGCGGCCAGTTGGGCCGCAGCCTGCTGCACCGCGAGGAACACGGCGTCGAGGCGCTCGGCTATGTGGCCCGCTATGGCGCCGTGGTCAGCGTGCTGGCCGACGTCTGCGAACGCCTGGGCGTGGCCAGCCTGCGCCCGGCCCTGGTCACGGGCAGCGTGGAGGATGCCGATGGCGTGTCCGTGCAGATCGACCAGGCGGGCGCCGCGTCGAGCCTGCGCGCCAGATTGCTGGTGCAGGCTGAAGGCGGCCTGTTCGGCCAGCAGCAGGAACGCGCCGTCAGCCGCGACTATGGCCAAAGCGCCATCATTGCCCACGTGCGTACCAGCGCCCCCATCGCGCACCGCGCCTTTGAACGCTTCACCGACGAAGGGCCGCTGGCACTGCTGCCGCAGGACGACGGCTACGCGCTGGTCTGGTGCGTGCCGCCGACGCGCGCGGAACAGCTGCTGGCACTCGACGACGCGGCCTTCCTGGACCGCCTGGGCAGCGCCTTTGGCAGCCGCCTGGGACGCTTTACCCAGACGACGCCGCGCCTGGCGTATCCGCTGGGCCTGAACGCCCAGGCGGGCGGCACGGCCCGCACGGTCGCCATCGGCAATGCGGCGCAAACCCTGCACCCGGTGGCGGGACAAGGCTTGAACCTGGGCTTGCGCGACGCCGCCGTGCTGGCCCGCGTACTGGCGCAGGACAGCAGCCCGGCCGGCCTGGAACGCTATGTGGCCCTGCGCCAGGCCGACCGCGGACTGACCGTGCGCGTGACCGATACCATGGCGCGCATCTTCACGGGCAGCGCGCCCACGCAAGGTTTGCTGGGCCTGTCGCTGGGCCTGCTGGACGTCGTCAGCCCCGCGCGCAAGACGCTGGCCGGACTGATGATGTACGGCCGCCGCTAAGTCTTGACAATAAGGAAAGAGCTGGGGCAAAAAAGAAACACGGAACCTCTCCGGCATGGAGTAAACGGCCCGCGGATGCGACAATGTCTGTCACCTGGATTTTGGCGACCGTTCCATGACAGATGCATTGCCCGCAGCACCGCCTGCCGCTCTTCCCGAAGTCCTCTTTTCCCGCCTGCTGGAAGACGCCCTCGACGCCGTCATCATCATCGACGAGCAGTGCCGCATCCGCTACATCAATGGCGCCATGCAGGCACTGTCGGGCTACGCCAGCGGTGAACTGCTGGGCCAGACCCTGAACGGCCTGCTGCCGGACGCCGTCGCCGCGCAGCACGACAACCACGTGATCAACTATATCCGCAGCTCGCGCACCTCCAGCGTGCTGGGGAAAATACGCGAATTTGCCATCCGCCACCGCAATACGCAGATGATCCCCATCGAGATGAAGGCAATGGATCTGGGCGTGGTGGACGGCATGCGCTATTTCGGCGCCTTTTTGCTCGACGTGCGCGAACGGCGCGAACTGGCGGCGAAAAACGCCAGCCTGCTGGCGCAGCTGGAACAGCAGGCGCTGTACGATGCGCTGACGGCGCTGCCGAACCGGCGTGCCTATGAAGCCCAGGCCGAGCAGGCGATGGCGCGCGCCGCGCGCAGCGGGGCGGCACTCACGGTAGGCGTGGCCGACCTCGATCATTTCAAGAAAATCAACGACCGCTACGGCCATGCCGTAGGCGACGCCGTGCTGCGCAACGTGGCGCAGGTGCTGCGCGACACGGGCCGCGTCACCGACGTGGCGGCACGCCTGGGCGGCGAGGAATTCGGCCTGCTGTTTCCCGACGCGACACTGAAGCAGGCCTACAAGGTGGCCGAACGCATCCGCGCGGCCGTGGCCGCCGCCGTCACCGTGCTGCCCGACGGCACCCCGCTGCACGTCACCATCAGCATCGGCCTGGCGCCGCTGGTCAAGGGCATCACCCTGGACGCGGCCATGTCGGAAGCGGACAAGGCCCTGTATGCGGCCAAGCACCAGGGTCGCAACAAGGTCGTGGCGGCCTGAAAACAAGCGCAGGTCGGATAAGGCGGGGCGGCAAGCCGGCACGCCGGCACGCTCGGTCAACACTGTTGTCGGATTACGCACGGCGGCGCCGCGCTAATCCGACCTACCACCGCTGTCACGTTTGACGCCATACCCAATAAAAACGGCCCGCGCAAGGCGGGCCGTCCGGTCGCTGCAAGCCGTCCTTATTCGACGGCCTTGAGCATATCCTCGATTACCTTCTTCGCGTCGCCGAACACCATCATCGTGTTCGGCTGGTAGAACAGTTCGTTGTCCAGGCCCGCATAGCCGGAAGCCATCGAGCGCTTGTTGACGATGATGCTCTTGGCTTTATACGCTTCCAGGATCGGCATGCCGGCGATCGGCGATTTCGGGTCTTTCGCCGCCGGGTTGACGACGTCGTTCGCGCCCAGCACCAGCACCACGTCCGTCTGGCCGAATTCACCGTTGATGTCTTCCATCTCGAAGACCTGGTCGTACGGCACTTCCGCTTCGGCCAGCAGCACGTTCATGTGGCCCGGCATGCGTCCGGCCACCGGATGGATCGCATACTTGACGGTGACGCCCTTGTGCGTGAGCTTTTCCACCAGTTCCTTGAGCGAGTGCTGCGCGCGCGCCACGGCCAGGCCGTAGCCAGGCACGATGATGACGGTTTCCGCATTGCCCATGATGAAGGCGGCGTCGTCGGCCGAACCCGATTTCACGGGGCGCTGCTCCTGCGTGCCCGCCGCCCCGGCTACCGGCGCATCGCCGCCGAAGCCGCCGAGGATGACGTTGAAGAAGGAGCGGTTCATGGCCTTGCACATGATGTACGACAGGATCGCGCCCGAAGAACCCACGAGCGAGCCGGCGATGATCAGCATCGAGTTATTCAGCGAAAAACCGATGCCGGCCGCGGCCCAGCCGGAGTAACTGTTGAGCATCGAGACCACCACAGGCATGTCGGCGCCGCCGATGGGGATGATGATCAGCACGCCCAGCGCAAAGGCGATGACGGTCATGACGATGAACGGCGTCCATGCGGGCTGCACGCCATCGGCGAAGCAGAAGGCCAGGCCCAGGCCCACCATCACCAGCGCCAGCACCAGGTTGAGCAGATGCTGGCCCTTGAAGCTGACCGGCGCGCCCTGGAACAGACGGAACTTGTACTTGCCCGACAGCTTGCCGAAGGCGATCACCGAACCGGAAAAGGTGATGGCGCCGACAAAGGTGCCGATGAACAGCTCGAAACGGTTCCCGATCGGCAGCGCCTGGCCCTGCTGGGCGATATTGAAGGCCCACGGCTCCGACACGGCCGCCACGGCGATGCACACAGCGGCCAGGCCGATCAGCGAGTGCATGGCCGCCACCAGTTCCGGCATCTTCGTCATTTCCACGGTCTTCGCCAGGTAGGCGCCGATGGCGCCGCCCGTGACGATGCCGATGATGACGAGGGTCAGGCCCATGCCGCCCGTCTGCTGCTCCTTCAGTTTCAGGATCAGCGCCACGGTGGTGACGGCGGCAATCGCCATGCCGCTCATGCCGAAGGCATTGCCGCGGCGCGCCGTCGATGGCGACGACAGGCCTTTCAGGGCCTGGATGAAGCATACGGAGGCGATCAGGTACATCATCGTCACCAGGTTCATGGTGACGAAGCTCATGGCATGGCTCATTCTTTCGCTCCTTGCTTGGCCTTCGGTTCTTTTTTACGGAACATCTCGAGCATGCGCTGCGTGACGAGGAAGCCGCCAAACACATTGACGGCGGCCAGCGCCACGGCCAGGGTGCCGGCCACTTGCGCCAGCGGGCCATCCGTCAGGCCGGCAGCCAGCATGGCGCCGACGATGATGATGGCGGAAATGGCGTTGGTGACGGCCATCAGCGGCGTATGCAACGCCGGCGTGACGGTCCAGACGACGTGGTAGCCGACATAAATGGCCAGCACGAAGATGATCAGGTTGGTGATGGTGTGACTGATTTCCATGATGTTGTTCTCTCCGGCGCCGCGTTATTTTCTGAGGATGTCATTGCCCGCGCAAACCAGGCTGGCCTTGATGATTTCATCCTCGCGGTCGATCAGCAATTGATCGTCCTTGTCGATGATGAGCTTTAAAAAGTCCAGCACGTTGCGCGCATACAGGGCCGACGCATCGGCCGCCACCAGGGTCGCCAGGTTCGGCTCGCCCACGATGTACACGCCATGCTTGACCACCGTCTTGCCCAGTTCCGAGAGCGGGCAGTTGCCGCCCTGCTCCACGGCCAGGTCGACGATGACGGAGCCGGGCTTCATGGCTTTCACCGTTTCCTCGGAAATAAGCACGGGCGCGGCGCGGCCGGGAATCAGTGCGGTGGTGATGATGATGTCGGCCAGTTTCGCCCGTTCATGCACGAGTTCGGCCTGGCGGCGCATCCAGTCGGCCGGCATGGCGCGCGCGTAGCCGCCCGAGCCCTTGGCGATCTCTTTTTCTTCGTCCGTGAGGAAAGGCACGTCGAGGAACTTGGCGCCCAGGGACTCCACTTGCTCCTTGACGGGCGGGCGCACATCGGACGCCTCGATGACGGCGCCCAGGCGCTTGGCCGTGGCGATCGCCTGCAAGCCGGCCACGCCCACGCCCATGATCAGCACGCGCGCTGCCTTCACCGTGCCGGCCGCCGTCATCAGCATCGGCATGAAGCGCTGGTAGGTATTGGCCGCCATCAGCACGGCCTTGTAGCCGGCGATATTCGCTTGCGACGACAGTACGTCCATCGACTGCGCGCGCGTGATGCGCGGCACGGCTTCCAGGGCGAAGGCGGACAGCCCGGCCGTGGCCATGGCGGCGATATTGTCCGCGTCAAACGGGTTCAACATGCCGATCAGCACCGTGCCGCTGGCCATCAGGGCCCGCTCCCCGGCATCCGGTGCGCGCACCTTGAGCACGATGGCGCAGCCATAGGCTTCCTGGGCAGTGCCGATCTGCGCGCCGGCGGCCGCATAGGCATCGTCGGGGATCGACGCCTGCAGGCCCGCCCCCGCCTGCACGATGATCTGATGCTTGGCTGCCAGTTTCTTGACTGTCTCGGGCGTCGCTGCCACCCGGGTCTCACCGGGCCGCGTTTCGGCCGGTATGCCTATCCTCATGATGCCTCCGATAATTGATAAACTGACTAGAATCTAACACGGAAAGCCGTGCGTTAAACGTTTGTGAACCAGCAACTTTTAGTCGTACGACACTAATTTCTCCGCTGCAGCATCATTCGTTTCACCATGCGGCGCGGCGACCGTATTGTGGGAAAGGTGTGTCAATCTCACCACAGTCCAGTGCGCGTGCGTGCTTGTTTTGACCACGGGGAAAGCCTATATTAGCGGGCGCTTCCTGCCATCTTGCCGCCCCAGCCCCCCATGCTAGTGCGCGCCCAGGGAAAGACGTAAGTACCTCCCACCGCTATTTGCTAAAACGTTGTCATTTATCAATATGTCCGCGCAACAGAAGGCCGGCTTCAAACCGCGCGCGCAGAACAAGATAAAATGTCGGCTCTTTCAAGGATGGAATCATGCCGAGAATCTGGAAACCCTCTGTCACCGTTGCTGCCATCGTCGAGCGCGACGGCCTGTTTTTACTGATTGAAGAAGAGACCAGCGAAGGCATCAAGATCAATCAGCCGGCCGGCCACCTCGACCCGTTCGAGTCGCTGGAGCAGGCGGTGATCCGCGAAACGCTGGAAGAAGCGGCCTACGATTTCATCCCCACGGCACTGGTCGGCATGTATATGTCGCGCTACCAGTCGCAGCGCACGGGCGAGGATGTCACTTATCTGCGCTTCACCTTTTGCGGCACGGCTGGCGCCGAGCATGACCGGCCGCTGGACGAAGGCATCCTGCGCACCCTGTGGATGACGCGCGACGAACTGGCGGCGTGCCAAGAACGCCACCGCAGCCCCCTGGTGCTGCAGTGCGTGGACGAATACCTGGCTGGCCGGCGCGCGCCGCTGGCCCTGCTGCACACGCATGCGTCGGTTTTCAATAGCGCATAGCAATACGCATTGCCATATTATTAAAGTACACTGGAAAGCAAGATGAGCAAGAAGAAAGTCGTTATCGGCATGTCGGGCGGGGTCGATTCCTCGGTCGCGGCATGGATGCTGAAGGAACAAGGCTATGAAGTCATCGGCCTGTTCATGAAAAACTGGGAAGATGACGACGATTCGGAATACTGCTCCACGCGCCAGGACTGGATCGACGCGGCCAGCGTGGCCGACGTCATCGGCGTCGACATCGAAGCCGTCAATTTCGCCTCCGAATACAAGGACCGCGTGTTCGCCGATTTCCTGCGCGAATACCAGGCCGGCCGCACGCCGAACCCGGACGTGCTGTGCAACGCCGAGATCAAGTTCAAGGCCTTCCTCGACCACGCCATGACCCTGGGCGCCGACCTGATCGCCACCGGCCACTATGCGCGCGTGCGCCAGGCGCCGACGGATGCGGGCCGCTTCGAGTTATTGAAAGCGGTCGACGCCAGCAAGGACCAAAGCTATTTCCTGCACCGTTTGAACCAGGCGCAACTGTCCAAGACCTTGTTCCCGCTCGGTGAAATCCCGAAAACCGAAGTGCGCCAGATCGCCGAGAAACTGGCCCTGCCGAACGCGCAGAAAAAGGATTCGACGGGCATCTGCTTCATTGGCGAGCGCCCGTTCCGCGAATTTCTGAACCGCTACCTGTCGTACAAGCCGGGCCCGATGAAAACGGCCGACGGCAAGACCGTGGGCGAACATGTGGGGCTGAGTTTTTATACCCTGGGCCAGCGCAAGGGCATCGGCATCGGCGGCGTGAAGTCGTACCAGAACGCGGACGGCAGCAGCGACGCCTGGTACGTGGCGCGCAAGGATATCGCCAACAACACCCTGTACGTGGTGCAGGGCCATGACCATCCGTGGCTGCTGTCGCCATCGTTGACGGCCGACCAGGCCAGCTGGATCGCCGGCGTCGCGCCGCAGGCGGGCGCCTTGAGCGCCAAGACGCGCTACCGCCAGGCCGACGTGGCTTGCCAGCTGCTGCCGGACGGGAATGAACACTTCAGCCTGGCCTTCGACCAGGCGCAGTGGGCCGTCACGCCGGGCCAGTCGGCCGTGCTGTACGATGGCGACGTATGCCTCGGTGGCGGCATTATCGCCAGCGCCACGGGCATGCCCTGATCATAGACTGTTGACTGAAAGGATACGCTGATGCGCGCACTGCACGCCCGGATCACCACCGCATGGAATACGCTCCCCGTGTTCCTGCAGGCCAGTATGCTGCTGGGCGTCACAGCATACTTTTTGCTGCATCTCGGTCAATCAGTGGGCCAGGCGCTGTACTATCTGACCCATTAAGCATCAAGCGCTTCGCTGCATCAATCGGTGGGGTTCGACGATTGGGCGGCGGCGGCCAGGGCCTGCTGCTTGCGGACCATGGCAATGACCGTGTTGCGCACGGTTTTCAGGACCGTGTCGGCCATGAACGGTTTCACGATGAAGCCCGACACGCCCATGGCGTGCGCCGCCTGCAGCGAGGCGGCGTCGATGCCGCCCGAGATCATGAAGATCAGCGTCTTCGGATACTGCTCGCGGATGGCTTGCACCACATTCGTTCCATCTTCCACCTGTTCGCGCGCGATACACACGAAATGCGGCCGATGCTTGACCAGCAGCGCCAGTCCCAGCGTACTGGTATGCGTCTGGCCGCAGACATCGTAGCCGCCATCGGTCAGGACCGTGTTCAGCAGGCCGCGCGCCACGGCGCTGCTATCGATCAGGACTGCCTTTAACATCATGATTTACTTCCCTTGCTTGATTTAATCCGAGTGCTGGTCAGGAGAGCGTCGAACAAAAGGTCCGGGGCCAGGCGCGTTGCCGCAGGCAGTACGAATGTACGACAAGGCAAGGCAAGGCAACGACGCCATGGGCTTTTTGTTTGGCGCGCTATTTTTCCCACACCAGCTTGTTCCAGGTCACGCCCAAGGTCACATCCGTCTTGAGCGCCACTAACTTTCTTGAAAGATACAGTATTTCCCGGTCTTTTCGCAGGCTTTCGCCCAGCGTACCCGGCAAAATGCCCGCGCCGGCCATCACGGCGTCGATATTGCCGTAGGCGCGCAACAGTTTGGCGCCCGTTTTCAGGCCGATCTTCGACACGCCGGGAATGCTGTCGGTGACGTCGCCCATCAGCGCCAGCAGGTCGGGCAGCAGTTCCGGCGGCACGCCGAACTTTTTCTCGACCCAGGCATGGTCGTGCCAGACGCCCTTGAAATGGTCCCACACCAGCGCGCCGTGGGCGATCAGGCCATGCAAGTCCTTGTCGGTGGTGGCGATGACGGCCGCGCCGCGCCCTTCGTGCAGCCAGCGCATGACGGCCGTGCCGATCACGTCGTCAGCCTCGACTTCGGGAATGCTCACCACGTGCATGCCAAAGCTGGCCAGGGTGGCGTAAAAGCCGGGCAAGGCGTCGCGTAACACTTGCGGCATGGGCTGGCGCCCCTCGCGGTAGCCCGCATACAGGGCGTGGCGCCAGGTCGGGCCGCCGAAATCGAAGGCCGGCAGGATGTGCGTCGGCTCGTGATCGTTGATGAGGGTGCGGAACGACGACAGCGCATGGCGCAGCGCGATCTCCGCCTTCAGATCGGAATCGGGTTCAGGACTGGCTTCGTAGACGCGGCGTACGATATTCAAGCCGTCGATAGCGAGGAGTCTGGCCATGCGGTAAGTAGGACTATTGATGCTTGTTCAAGCGCGCATTCTACCGCATGGAGGTGGCCATTAGCAGTTTCAGATCCCCGCGCCGCCCGGGAAAAGCTGATTCACCAATTCGCTGATTTTTTTATCCGCATCGATGAATTTGGCCGTATTCATGCCGGCGCGGTTGGCGTCGTACTTGGCTTCGCCGATTATCTTGCCGTTGTTGTACACCTTGATATTCGCATAGTTCATGTACATCGCCAGGTCCCAGCGCCAGTTCGCCGTGTAGGTGGACGTCAGCGGACATTCGATGATCGAGGCGGCGGCCGGCAGCTGGCGTGCCACATATCCCTTGCCTTCGAGCGCACGCTTATACGACGTCATGAAACCGGCGCGTACATCCGGGTTCTCCAGGATGCATACTTCCTTACTGGCGAAATGCTCGACCGGCTTGACTGTCTGCGTAATGGCGCAACCGGTGAAGAGGAACGTCACGGAGGTGAGCAGCACAATTTTTTTGATCATGGGGGAAGAGCGCATTGCAGCGCGGTCAGGTGGTTGCATAAAGGAAAATATTTTATAGCAAAACCATGCATAAAAGTAATATTACTTTCCATGCATGCCATCGTCCCCAAGCGCCCTTACTTGGCGAAGTCGTAAGGCCCGCCCCGCTCCAGCGCCCGCTGATAGGCAGGCCGCGCATGAATGCGCTGCAAAAAGGCCGTCAGCTTCGGCAGGCGCGCATCAAGGCCGCCGCGGGAAGCGGCCGCTTCCAGGGGAAAGCTCATCTGGATGTCCGCCGCAGAGAACTCGTTGCCGGCAAACCATTTTTCCTTTTCCAGCTCCGCCTCCATATACGCGAGCTGGCTGTCGATGTTCGGCATGATGAAGCTATGTTTCACCTTGCTGGCGATGCCGCGCGCGATCGGTTTCACGAAGAACGGCATGGGCGACGATTCGACCTTGTCGAACACCAGCTTCATCAGCAGAGGCGGCATGGCCGAGCCTTCCGCGAAATGCAGCCAGTAAGTCCAGCGCAGCTTTTCAGGCGTGCCCGCCGCCGGGATCAGCCGGCCCTGGCCATAACGCTCGACCAGGTACTCGATGATGGCGCCCGATTCGGCGATGGTGTTGGCGCCGTCCGTGATCACGGGCGACTTGCCCAGCGGATGCACAGCCTTCAGCGAAGCGGGCGCCAGCATGGTTTTCGGGTCGCGCTGGTAGCGCTTGACCTCATACTCCAGGCCCAGCTCTTCAAGCAGCCACAGCACGCGCTGCGAGCGGGAATTGTTCAGATGATGGACGACGATCATGGCGATTTCCGTTAAACGATGGTTGAGTTCCAGTATAGCCGGACGCCGCGCCCCGGACGCGCGCCGCGTCGATTTGCCCATCCATGCGAAAATATATTACGCCTGAACAATATTTTTATTGACAACTTATTGACGATCATGCATCTTAATTCTTTTTCAACTGCAAGGATTCCTGGCGTGGATATCGACACCAACACCCCGAACACCCAGCGCGAAGCGATCACCTTCAGCGCCACGGGCAGCGAATACTTCCGTATCTGGATCGTCAACCTGCTGCTGAGCATTGTCACCCTGGGCATTTATTCGGCCTGGGCCAAGGTGCGCCGCAACCGCTATTTCTATTCCAGCACCCACCTGGCTGGCAGCAGCTTCGAATATCACGGCAATGCCGTGGCCATCCTGAAGGGCCGCATCGCCGCCGTGGTCTTGATCGGCGGCTACAACATCGCCTTCCAGGTCTCGCCCATCATCGGCCTGATCATGCTCGTGCTGATGATGGCCGTGCTGCCATGGCTGGTCTGGAAAAGCCTGCAATTCAAGCTGTACAACACCAGCTACCGCGGCATCCGCTTCGGCTTCGGCGGCAGCGCCAAGGAAGCCTATAAATACTTCCTGTGGCTGCCCATCCTGAACACCTTCACGGCTGGCCTGATGACGCCGTTCCTGCATCAGCGCCTGAAGCGCTTCCAGCACACGCACAGCCGTTTCGGCAGCAGCAATTTCAGCTTCGACGCCACGGTCGGCAGCTTCTACAAGACCTATCTGCTGTTCTTCGCCCTGCTGCTGGCCGGTTTCCTGGTGCTGATCTTTGTCGTCTTCGCCAGCGTCTTCGCCACGTTTGCGACCGATGCCAACGATGTCACCAAGGCCGGCAGCATCTTCGGCGCCGTGGCCGCCCTGTATGCCTGGGCCTTCATCGTGCTGCCGCTGTTCCTGACCATGATCCAGAACCTGATCTGGAACCACACGCGCTTGCAGCAGCACCAGTTCCAGTCGCAGCTGACCTGGGGCCGCACCACCTTCATCATGCTGACCAACCTGCTGGGCATCGTCGTCACCCTGGGCCTGTTTTCGCCATTCGCCCACGTGCGCTGGCTGAAATACCGCCTGGAAGCGACGTCCATGCTGGTGCATGGCAGCCTCGATGAATTTGTCGCCGCCACCGGAGAGCAGGTCTCGGCCACCGGCGAAGGCGTGGTCGACCTGCTGGACTTCGACCTGTCGATGTAAGCATGGGCGCCGACAAGCAAGAAGACCACGCCAGCCTGGCCGCCCGCTATTTCGACGGCCAGACCTCGCGCCTGTACCACGTCACGCTGAGCGTGCGCGATGGCGTGGCGATGCTGGCCGGCGACATCGAACGCAGCTGCCCGCTGGGCGAGCTGCACGTGTCCGAACGCAGCAGCCACGCCGTGCGCAAGGTCAGCTTTCCCGATGGCGCCTACCTGGAAATCGCCGACCAGGCGGCCTTCAACGCGCTGCTGCACGACACGGGCCACCGCGACGGCTGGGTGGTGCGGCTGCAACAAAGCTGGCGCGGCGCCCTGCTGGCGACAGTGGCCACCGTGCTGGCCCTGTGGCTCAGTTATCAGTACCTGCTGCCCGTGGTGGCGAAGGGCGTCGCGTATGCGATTCCCCAGTCCGTCGAGCGCCAGCTGGGCCAGGGCGTGCTCGATTTCCTCGACCAGCACGTGTTTGAAGCCAGCAAGCTCGATAACGCGCGCCAGCAAGCCTTGCGCGCCCGGTTCGCGCGCCTGTCCACACCCGGCGACAGCACGCCCGAGCACCGCATCCTCTTCCGCAAGAGCAAGATCGGGCCGAACGCCTTCGCCCTGCCGTCCGGCGACATCGTGCTGACCGATGAAATGGTGGAACTGATGCCGGACGACGACGCCATCATGGGCGTGCTGGCGCATGAACTGGGGCATTTGCAGCAGCGCCACCTGACGCGCCGCCTGATCCAGACCTCGGCCGTGGGCGCCGGCGCGGCGCTGCTGTTCGGCGACGTGTCGACGGTGGTGGCAACCTTGCCGCCGCTCCTGCTGGACTTGAAATATTCGCGCGATGTCGAGCGCGAGGCGGACGACTACGCGATCGCCATGCTGCGCCAGAACGGCATTGCGCTGGAACACCTGGCGCAGGTGTTTGTCGCCCTGGGCAAGCTGGGCGACGGCACGCCGTACCTGTCGAGCCATCCGGCCAGCAGTGAACGCATCGAGCGCATCCGCGCGGCACAGCGCTAAGCACCTCACGCGGCGCCCCTGGGTGCCGCGTTCTTTCCAGCCAGCACGTTCCGTGAATCAAAGGTAGACTCGGCAGTATCAGTCTGACCTCACCGGAGTGCCCATGCACCTAGTACCATTTCGCTACCTGACCTTCATTGCGACGGCCGCCATCTTTGTCCTGTCCCTGTTTTACTACGATCATTACTGGCTGCCCGTGCTGGCCGGTGCGCTGACCCTGCTGGGCATCAGTGATCTGCTGCAAACCAAGCGCGCCCTGCGCCGCAACTACCCCATCCTCTCGCACTTCCGCTTTTTCTTCGAGAGCATCCGCCCCGAGATCCGCCAGTATTTCCTGGAAAGCGATACGGAGGCGACGCCGTTCTCGCGCAGCCAGCGCAGCATCGTCTATCAGCGCGCCAAGGAGCAGACGGACAAGCGCCCGTTTGGCACCCAGCTCGACGTGTATGAGGCGGGCTATGAGTGGATCAACCATTCCATCGCCCCCGCCAAGGTGACGGGCCACGACTTCCGCATCGAGATCGGCAACCATCCCGACTGCCCGCGTGAAAAACCGTATTCGGCCAGCGTCTTCAATATTTCGGCGATGAGCTTTGGCGCCCTGTCGGCCAACGCCATCCTGGCCCTGAACGGCGGCGCGCGCAGCGGCGGCTTCATGCACGACACGGGCGAAGGCAGCATCAGCCCCTACCACCGCGAAAACGGCGGCGACCTGGTATGGGAAATCGGCTCCGGCTACTTCGGCTGCCGCAATCCGGACGGCACGTTTTCGGAAGAACGCTTCGTCGCCAACGCCAGCTCCGAGCAAGTGAAAATGATCGAGCTGAAGATGTCGCAAGGCGCCAAGCCGGGCCACGGCGGCGTGCTGCCGGGGCCGAAAGTCACCATCGAGATCGCCACCACGCGCGGCGTGATGGTGGGCGAGGATTGCGTCTCGCCGGCCGCGCACAGCGCCTTTTCCACGCCGCTGGAAATGCTGCACTTTATCGACCGCCTGCGCACGCTGTCGGGCGGCAAGCCGACGGGCTTCAAGCTGGCCATCGGCCACCCGTGGGAATTTTTCGGCATCGTGAAAGCCATGCTGGCCACCGGCATCACGCCCGACTTCATCGTCGTCGACGGCAGCGAAGGCGGCACCGGCGCCGCCCCGGTGGAATTTACGGACCACGTCGGCACGCCGCTGCAGGAAGCGCTGGTACTCGTGCATAACACCCTGGTGGGCGCCAACCTGCGCGAGAAAATCAAGATCGGCTGTTCCGGCAAGATCATCACGGCGTTCGATATCGCCCGCCTGCTGGCGCTGGGCGCCGACTGGTGCAATTCGGCGCGCGGCTTCATGTTCGCGCTGGGCTGCATCCAGTCGCAAAGCTGCCACACGGACCGCTGCCCGACGGGCGTGGCCACGCAGGATCCGCAACGCCAGCGCGCGCTGGTGGTGCCCGACAAGATCGCCCGCGTGGCGCACTTCCACCAGAACACCATGAAGGCGCTGGCCGAACTGATCGCCGCCGCCGGCCTCGAACATCCGCAGGAACTGCGCCCGCATCACCTGGTGCGGCGCATTTCGCCGAACCAGGTGAAACTGGCGTCGGCCCTGCTGCCCTTCCTGGAAGCGGGCCAGCTGCTCGACCCGAGCCAGCTGCCGCAACTGCCGCCTGTGTTCGGCCTGTACTGGCCCAAGGCGCAGGCCGAGTCGTTCAAGCGCCTCGCCTGACGAGTTATCGCGAAGCTGTTGCGCAAGTGGTGACAAGTGGAGCAATACCACTTAATAACCACTTGCGCAAAAATCCAAATCCAATACAATACCAAAACAAGTAAAAAACAAGGCAGCTTTTCCGCTGACCGCCACGCTGCGGCATCACGGGCCACAATACGGGCTTGCCGTCATCAACACGAATACCGGAGGAGTTGCAGCATGGAGCAGGGTTTGCGCGAAAAAGTAGGACAGTTGTTCATGGTGGGCTTTGACGCCCTGCAGGCGGACGAGCATATCAAGACCTTGATACGCGAAAAGAAGGTCGGCGGCGTGATCCTGTTCCGCCGCAATGTGCACACGCCGGCGCAAGTGTCGGCCCTGTGCCGCGAACTGCAGGAGATCAACGCGGAAGTGTCCGACACGCCGCTGCTCATTTCCATCGACCAGGAAGGCGGCATGGTGATGCGCATCGAGCAGGGCGTGACGCCGATTCCCGCCGCCATGGCCTTCCAGGCGGCCGGCTCGCCGGAAGACTGCGAGCGCATGAACCAGATCAGCGGCGACGAGATGCGCCAGGTGGGCATCAACATGCTGCTGGCCCCCGTGCTGGACGTCAACAACAACCGCAACAACCCCGTCATCGGCGTGCGCGCGTATGGCGAAGATGCCGATACCGTCATCGAATACGGCATGGCCGCCATGCGCGGCCAGCGCGCCAGCGGCCTGGCCGTCACCGCCAAGCATTTCCCCGGCCACGGCGACACGGCGATCGACACGCACTACGCCATGGCCCTGGTGCCGCACGACAAGGAACGCCTGCGCGCGGTGGAACTGGCGCCGTTCCGCGCGGCCATCGCCGGCGGCGTCGACGCCATCATGACGGCGCACGTGGTCTTCCCCGCCTTCGAAGCCGACACCAAGGTGCCAGCCACCCTGTCGAAAGGCGTGCTGACCGACCTGCTGCGCGGCGAGATGAAATACCAGGGCGTGGTCATCACCGACTGCCTGGAAATGGCGGCGATCGCCGACGGCATCGGCATCCCCAGGGGCGCCATCGCCACCTTGCAGGCGGGCGCCGACATCGTCCTCATTTCGCACCGTGAAGCGCAGCAGACGGCAGCCATCGACGCCGTCATCGCCGCCGTGGAAAGCGGCGAGATCGCCATGGCGCGCATCGACGCAGCGCTTGCCCGCGTGACTGAACTCAAGCGCAACCGCGCCGTGCGCGACTGGCGCGAACGTCCCGTCACGCCGCCCGCGCTGATGCAGCCGGCCGCCATGGCCCTGTCGCAGCTGCTGCAAAAAGCGGCGCTGCGCGTGCAGGGCGATTACCGCGCGCTCGATGCCAGCCTGCCCGTGACCCTGCTGACGGTGGAAGTGCGCTCGCGCAGCGAGATCGATGAAGTGGCGCTGGGCCGCAACAAGGAAGCGCGCAGCTCCATGCTGCCGGCGCTGCTCGAAGCGGGCCTGGACGTGCGCGAATATGCGCTGTCGGCCGAAGCGCTGGACGACGAAGTCAATGAAGCCATCGCCTTTGCGCAAGGCGCGCAGCAAATCGTGCTGCAAACGTATAACGCCATGTTCGTCGATGGCCAGCGTCGCCTGGTCGACGCCCTGCCGCAGGATAAACTATGGCTGGTAGCGGGCCGCCTGCCGTACGACCTGGACTTGGCGCCCGGTGCGCAAGGCCGCCTGGCCGCCTTTGGCTGCCGCCCGGCCGCGCTGGCGCCCGTGGTGGAAAAGCTGGCCGGCCAGGCGTAAGCGCGGCGCCGCAGACGTAAAAAAACCCGCTCGCGCGGGTTTTTTTCATTCAGGGCTGCGTAGCCGGCGGCACGGGCGGCAGCGCCGCCACCGCCAGCAAGGCAAAGGGTCCGAGGAACAGGCCGATGCCGAACCAGACGCCGCCATGGCGGCCGCGCCGGCTGGCCAGCAGCCAGGTGGCGACCGCAAACAAGAACATGAAGATCAACAGTATCGCCATTGCCACTCCTTGCCATCTGGAAAGCCCAGTGTAGCCCAGGGACGCGCCCGTGGCTACACTGAAATGCAGGCCCTAGCGCTGCACCTGCATCAGGATCACGCGCTTGCTGCTGCCGTCTGCGGGCGGCGTGGCGGACGGTGGCGGCGGGCTGTCGCAGGAGCCGCAGGAACCGCAGCCGCTGCCGCAGCCGGGCGCCACCTTGAAGAAGGTCGACAGCTTGGCCTCATCGAGGCCGCAGCGCACCAGCCCACGCACGATGGCGCGGCGCACGCCGGCCGGCAGGTACTTGGTCGAAAAATGCAGCAGCGCGGCTGCGACGATGAGGGCGACGATGATGGTTTGCCACATGCTGCTCTCCTATGCGCCGGCCATCAGGGCGACACGGTACGTGATGAACGAGGCGGCGTACGCCAGCGCGAACATGTAGCCGGCCATCAGCAGCGGATAACGCCAGCCGCCCGTCTCGCGTTTCACCACGGAGAGGGTCGACAGGCACTGCGGCGCGAAGACGTACCAGGCCAGCAGGGACAGCGCGGTGGCCATCGACCACGAGTGGGCGATCAGCGGTTCCAGAGTGGACGCCAGCGCATCGCCCGTTTGCGACAGCGCGTACACGGTGCCCAGGGCGCCGACGGCCACTTCACGCGCCGCCATGCCCGGCACCAGCGCGATGCAGATCTGCCAGTTGAAGCCGATTGGCGCGAAGATCACTTCCAGTCCGCGGCCCAGGATACCGGCCAGGCTGTAGTAGATCGGCGGGTGGATGGCGTTGTCCGGCGGGCCGGGGAAGGTGCTGAGGAACCACAGGATGATCATCAGGCTCAGGATGATGGTACCGACGCGCGTGAGGAAGATCTTCGCGCGTTCCCACAGGCTGACGGCCAGGTTGCGCAGGTGCGGCCAGTGGTAGGCGGGCAGTTCCAGCATCAGCGGCTGGTTGCCGCGCACGCCCATGCCGCGCTTCATGACCCAGGCCACGGCCATGGCCGAGATGATGCCGGCGAAGTACAGCACGAACAGCACCAGGCCCTGCAGGCTCAGGTAGCCCCACACTTCACGCTCGGGAATGAAGGCGGCGATGATCAGCGCATACACGGGCAAACGCGCCGAGCACGTCATCAGCGGCGCGATCATGATGGTGACCAGGCGGTCGCGCGGGTTCTGGATGGTGCGCGCCGCCATCACGCCGGGAATGGCGCAGGCAAAGCTCGACAGCAGCGGAATGAAGGCGCGGCCCGACAGGCCCACGCCGCCCATCAGGCGGTCCAGCAGGAACGCGGCGCGCGGCAGGTAGCCGCAGTCTTCCAGCGCCAGGATGAAGAAGAACAGGATCAGGATTTGCGGCAGGAACACCAGCACGCTGCCGACGCCGCCGATGATGCCTTCCACCAGCAAGCTCTTCAGGTGGCCGTCAGGCATGTTCGCCGTCAGCATGGCGCCCAGGTGGCCCACGCCGTCGGTGATCATTTCCATCGGCGTGGCGGCCCACGCAAACACGGCCTGGAAAATCAGGAACATCAGCACCGTCAGGATGATGGGGCCGGCGACAGGGTGCAGCACCACGTCGTCGATCTTCTCCGTCAGGTTGCCGCGGTCGCCAGCGTCATTGCTGACGGCAGACAGGATGCGGCGCACTTCGCGCTGGGTCTCTTCGACGCTGACAGCGTCGATGGCCGCCAGCGGTTTCGCTTCCACGGCCGGCAGCGGCAGCATGGCGTCGATGGCGTCCAGCAGGGCTTTTTCGCCATCGTGCTGCACCGCCACGGTTTCCACCACGGGCATGCCCAGTTCCTGCGACAGCTTGGCCGTGTCGATGAGCATGCCGCGCTTGCGCGCCACGTCCGTCATGTTCAGCGCCAGCAGCATGGGCAGGCCCAGGCGCTTGACTTCCAGCACCAGGCGCAGATTCAGGCGCAGATTGGTGGCGTCGACGACGCAAATGATCGCGTCCGGACGCGGATCGCCGCGGCGAAGCCCGCCCACCACGTCGCGCGTGATGGCTTCATCGGGCGTGGTGGCCGACAGGCTGTAGGCGCCTGGCAAGTCGAGGATGCGCACGGGTTTGCCGGCCGGCGAAGTAAAATGGCCTTCCTTGCGTTCGATGGTCACGCCGGCGTAGTTCGCCACTTTCTGGCGCGCGCCCGTCAAGCGGTTGAACAGGGCGGTCTTGCCGCAGTTCGGATTGCCCAGCAGGGCGATTTGTGGCTGATGCGGCGGCTTGTGCGTGCCCGCATCGACGATAGTTTCTACAGCGCCCATGGTCATTCCGGTTGAGTCAACGGTTGAATCGTAATCAGCGCCGCTTCGAAGCGGCGCAGTGCGAACGTGGCATTGCCGACCTTGATGGCCAGCGGGTCGCCACCGGGAATGCCGCGCTTGAGCATGCGGATGCGTTCGCCGGGAACGAATCCCAGCTCCATCAAGCGGCGGGCCAGGTCGACGCCGTCCTCCGTCTGTCCTGCCGCGTGGGGCGTGATATGCAACACAGTGCCGCTCTGGCCGACTGCCAGGGCGTCGAGCGTCATCAAGGGTGGAACTAGAGTCATGAGCAAATTCCGTTCAAATGAAGAACACCCGGGAACAGCAGCGGCGCAGGGCGCCCTGCGCTGATCCCGGGTTTGTGAGGTAAATCGCAACTGTTGCGCATTACCGACAAGCGGCCTTTCCATATGTCCAGACGGTGGCCGTCCGAGACAATACCAGCATTATAAACATGAATGCGAATTGTTTTTATTTAGCCCGGAGAGCCGCCGCCGGCAAGGGCCGCGTCATTCGGGCGCACGGCTTGCCGGCGCTTTGCCGCAGCACCGTGCCAGCCCGCCAACTGCCGCACGCTTCATCAAAATCGCTTGCATTGTCCTGCACTTTGCGCGACAATGAAACGTAATGATAATGATTCTCATTAAAACACTAACAACAATGCCTCGCAGCACTAGTGTATTTTCATCCTCCAGCCAGAAGGTGTATCAATGATTGTATGTGTCTGCAACAACATATCTGATCGTGAAATCCGTCAAGCCGTTGATCTTGGCCTGTCCAGCATGGCCGAACTGCGCCGCGACCTGGGCGTGGCCACGTGCTGCGGCAAATGCCATACCTGTGCACGCGAAGTGCTGAACGATCACCTGAACGCCAGCGTGGTGCTGCAAGAAACCGTATTGATGCGAGCTGTACTGACAAACTAAGGAAAGTGATGAACGCCATGACGATGATGCCCCCGCCCGTAACGGTGCAGGCCGTGGAACAATTTGCCGATTTCGACAAGAAACGCAGCAAATTCGTGCCGCTGATGGCCATCGTCGTGCTGCACATCGCCGGCTTTTACGCGATCCAGAGCGGGCTCTTGAGCCGCGTCGTCACGGCCGCCATGCCGACCATTACCACCATCAGCATCATCGCCCCGCCAGCGCCGCCCAAGCCGCCTGCACCGTCCGTGCCGAAAACCGTGGAGCTGAGCGCCCCCGTGCCGCGCGCCGTCATTCCGCCGCTGCCGCTGATCGCCGTGGCCCCGAGCGAACCGACGATCACGCCGCCACAGCCGACGCGCTCCGAAGCGGCGCCTGCCGCCACCGCCGCGCCTACGGCGCCATCGGCACCCGCACCTTCGCCGCCGGCTCCATCAGCGCCGCGCACCGTCAGCAGCGTGGAATACATCAAGGCACCGCAGCTGATCTACCCGAACCTGTCGCGCCGCCTCGGCGAGAGCGGCACCGTGGTGCTGCGCATCCTGATCAATGAAAAGGGCTTGCCAGAGCAAATCCTGATCCATAAATCGACCGGCTACAACAACCTCGACGAAGCGGGCCGCCAGGCCGCGCAACGCGCGCTGTTCAAGCCGATGGTGGAAAACGGCAAGGCCGTGCCCGTCTACGTCTTAGTACCACTGACCTTCCAACTGAGCTAGCCCACGGCGGCGCCCTGCGCCGCTGCCAGCCCGCAAGCACCGCACCGCACCGCGTGCCCTGCTTGCTTTTTTGCGCCCTGTTTTTAGTCAAGCGATTTGCTTGTTTCAGTCTGCCAGCCTACATCCCCGGGCCCGGCAGACTTTTTTTTGCCTGCTATGGGGTCAGACCCTCAACACCGCCAACGCCCAGTTCAGCGCCAACGTCACCGGGGGTCTGACCCCAGCCTTACATCTCCGCCCACATCCGCAGCAGGTTGTGATAATGCCCCGTCAAGCCCACGGTCGCCGGCGAATCGCCATGTTCGCCGCGCACGCTCTGGATATTCTGGTCCAGCTCGAACAGCATGCTGCGTTTCCAGTCCTCGCGCACCATGCTTTGCGTCCACAGGAATGAGCAGATGCGCTCGCCGCTGGTGACGGGCAGCACTTGGTGCACGCTGCTCGACGGATACACGATGACGTCGCCGGCCGGCAGCTTCACTTCATGCGTGCCGTAGGAATCGACCACCACCAGTTCGCCGCCTTCGTATTCGTCCGGCTCGCTCAGGAAAACCGTCGACGACACGTCGGCGCGCATCGACTGCATGCCGTTTTTCGGCGTGCGGATGGCGCCGTCGATATGCAGGCCATAGTGCTCGCCGCCCGCGTAGCTGTTGAAGAACGGCGGCAGGATGCGCAGCGGCAGCACGGCAGCGAAGAACAGGGGATTGGCCATCAGCGCGCGGCTGACGGTCTCGCCCAGTTCCAGCGCCAGCGGCGAACCTTCAGCCAGCTGGCGGTTGCGCTTGACTTGCGCGCCCTGCGCGCCCACGCTGGCGCGCCCGTCGACCCAGTCTGTCTGCGCCAGGCGCTGGCGAAAGTGCGTGACCTGTTCCGGCGTCAGCACGCCGGGTATGTGCAGCATCATCTTGCGATCCTTTGTAGTGAATTCTTCTGAGGATTATCGCACCGCCGCCAGCGACCAAGAAGGCATAAAGGCAAGAACCACGCAAACATTTTCCACCTGTTTCACGCGCCCGCCCGAGCATGCCGGACATGCAAAAAAGACAGCAGGAACGCGAATGAGAATACCCTCCATTTGCCTTAACAAATAAAAAACGGAGAAGTGTAGTGATTTACTTGAGAATGGGTTTTATTCGCACGGTATTTACGTTAAAAAGACGGAAAAATGCCATTTCGCAGCAAAAACCGCGCACATTTTGCGCTATCATGCGGGCATAGCGAAACCGGCAAGCTGCGCGCCACCAGGCAGCCTGCGCCACCCGGCAGTGAACGCCAGCAGCCCCCGGTTTCATCATCGAACGCGACACCGAACAAAGGAAATCCCATGAAGGGCGATAAAGAAGTCATCCGCATGCTCAACGCACAGCTCACCAACGAACTGTCCGCCATCAACCAGTACTTCCTGCATGCGCGCATGTACAAGCACTGGGGCCTGGAAAAGCTGGGCAAGAAGGAATACGAAGAATCGATCGGCGAAATGAAACACGCCGACAAGCTGATCGACCGCATCCTGATGCTCGACGGCCTGCCGAACCTGCAAGCGCTGCACAAGCTGCTGATCGGCGAGAACACGCCGGAAATGCTGGAATGCGATTTGAAGCTGGAACGCGCCGCGCACGCCACCGTCAAGGAAGGCATCGCCATCAGTGAAAAAGCGGGCGACTACGTTTCGCGCGACCTGTTCCTGATGATCCTGGAAGACACGGAAGAGCATATCGACTGGCTCGAAACGCAGATCGACCTGATCGCCAAAGTCGGCATCCAGAACTACCTGCAAAGCCAGATGGCACTCGAAGAGTAATTGTTCTTCGAGGCAGATAAAAAAACCGGCAAAGCCGGTTTTTTTACGCCTGCCATCAAGCCTTGCCGGTCTGCGGCGGGCGCAGCTTGACGAACAGCACCGCCACCGCCGCGCACAGCAACAGGGCGCCGGCCAGCCGGATGACGTTCTCCGGATTGCCGCCCAGCCAACTGCGGTAATACAGGGGCAAGGTGAAGATCTGGATGATCATCGGGATGACGATGAACATATTGAAAATACCCATGTAGACGCCCGTGCGCTCGGGCGGAATGCAGCCGGCCAGCATGATGTAGGGATTGCCCATGATGCTGGCCCAGGCCAGGCCCACGCCCAGCATCGGCAGCAACAGCAGCGCCGGGCTATGGATCAGCGGGATGCTCAGCATGCCCACGCCGGCCGCGCACAGGCACACGCTGTGCATGCGCTTGGGGCCGAAACGGCGCGTGAACGGCACCAGCGCAAAGGCGGCGACAAAGGCGACGAAGTTATAGAAGGCGCCCACCTGCCCGTTCAGCAGGCCCGCGTCGCGAAAGCCTTGCGAGGCCGGATCCGTCGTGTGAAACAGGGTCGCCGACAGCGACAGCGCAATGTACTGCCAGTAGCAGAACAGCGCGTACCACTGGAACAGGTTGACGAGGGCCAGCTGCTTCATCGTCGGCGGCATGTCGCGCAGGGCCGCGCCGATATCGGCCAGCGTGTGGCGCCAGCCCGCCGGACGGTTGCGGATAGCCGCCAGCTCGGCCGCCGTGAGCGGGTTTTCCGGCGTCGTCTTCAAGGTCCACAGCACCGAGGCGAGCGAGAACACGGCGCCGATCATGAAGGCGGCGATGACGATGTGCGGGATATGGCTGCCATTGACGGCATCCTTGTTCATGCCCAGCATGACCAGCAGCGACGGCGTCAGGTAGGCCAGCGTCTGCCCCAGTCCCGTAAACGCGCTTTGCGTGAGAAAACCCAGCGAGTGCTGCTTCTTGTCGAGCTTGTCGCTGACAAAGGCACGGTACGGTTCCATCGTCACATTGTTGGCCGCGTCGAGTATCCACAGCAGGCTGGCCGCCATCCATAAAGTCGGACTGAACGGCATGGCCAGCAGGCCCAGGCTGCACAGGATGGCGCCGATCAGGAAGTACGGCGTGCGGCGGCCCCAGCGCGTCACCGTGCGGTCGCTCATGGCGCCGATCAATGGCTGCACGAGCAGCCCTGTCATGGGACCGGCCAGCCACAGGTAGGGCAGGCTCGCCTCGTCGGCGCCCAGGTATTTGTAGATGGGGCTCATGCTGCTTTGCTGCAGCCCAAAGCTGAACTGGATGCCGAAAAAGCCGACATTCATGTTGACGATCTGCCAGAACGACAGGTGCGGACGGTGCGCGCTGGCGTCGCTCATGCTGCTTCCCGTTCTTGTTCTTGCTCTTGCTCCCGCTCCAGCCACAGCATATGCCATGGCTGCAAGCCCACCGTGCCGGCCAGTACGCTGCCATCGAGACTGTTGCGCCATTCGCCTGCCGGTAAAGTGAAACGCTGGCTGGCGCCGCTGAAATTGCTCAGGTTGAGAAACGCCTCGCCGCGCAGCAGCGCCAGCACGGCCGGCGTATCGGCGGGCAGCACGC
>NZ_NRDQ01000042.1 GCF_002878455.1 Janthinobacterium sp. AD80 | reverse complement strand
GCTGGCCTGCGCCAAAGGCGCGTGGCCCGCCTCTTCCAGTTCGGCGGCCAGCGCCACAAACGCGGCCGCCAGCTGCACCAGCAGTTCGGCCACGGACAGCTGGCGGGCGATGGCTTGCTCGATGCGTCCCAGCAGGCTTTCGACCTGCACCAGGCACAGGTTGCCGGCCGCGCCCTTGATACGGTGCAGCAGATGACCGGCCACGCTGCTGCCGCCCCGTTCCAGTTCGGCGGCCAGCATGGCGGCGCAATCGCCATTCGCCTGCACGAAGCGTCCGATGGAGCGCTGCAGGGCCTCGCGCCCGCCCCACAGGGCGATGCCGCGCTGCCAGTCAACCTGGCCAGATGCGGCTCTTGCCGCCGCGCCCGACGCCGGCGGCGGCATGGCGACGGCGATATCGAGCAGGCGCGCGATTTCCGCCGTCAGCTTGTGCATTTCCAGCGGCTTCGAGGCAAAGCCGTTCATGCCGGCCGTCTGCGCGGCGCGCCGGTCCTGCTCCAGCACGCTGGCCGTCAGGGCGATGATGGGCGTCGCCTTCAGGCCCTGTTCGCGCTCGTGCACGCGGATCAGGCGCGCCGCTTCCAGGCCGTCCATGCGCGGCATTTGCACGTCCATCAGGACGATATCGAAACTGCCCTTGGCAAATTCGCGCACGGCGCTCTCGCCATCGCCGGCGGTGATCACCTGGTGGCCAGCCGCGCCCAGGCTGATCAGGAGCAGCTCCACATTCTGCGGCACGTCGTCGGCCGCCAGGATGCGCAGCGGCGGCAAGGCCACCACGGGCTGCTCGCTGCGGCGCGCCACGGCCTTGCCCGGCGCCAGCGGCAGCAGCACGTGGAACACGCTGCCCACGCCCAGGGTGCTTTCCACCGTGATGGTGCCGTTCATCAGTTCGACCAGCTGCAGCGAGATCGTCGTGCCCAGGCCCGTGCCGCCAAAGCGGCGGCTCATCGACGAATCAGCCTGCGTGAAGGGGGCGAAGATCTTGTCGAGGCGGTCGGCGGGAATGCCGATGCCCGTGTCGTGCACGGCGATGTGCACCTGCTCGCCCTGCATGTCGACGGCCACGCGCACGTGGCCCACTTCCGTGAACTTGACGGCGTTGCCGATCAGATTGGTCAGCACCTGCTGCACCCGGCGCGCGTCGCCGAGGAAGAACTGCCCCATGCCCGGGTCGATATCCACATGCAGCACCAGGTCGCGCGCGTGCGCCGTGATGCGCAGCGACGCGGCCACATGGTCGACCAGGTCCGGCAGCGAAAAGTCCACCAGTTCCAGCTCGGTGGCCCCCTTTTCCAGCTTGGCCGTGTCGAGGATGTCGTTGAGCAGTTCCAGCAGCGAGCGCGCCGACTGGCGCACCGTGCCCAGGTGGCGGCGCTGCAGGCTGTCCAGGGCGGTACCCAGCAGCACTTCCGTGAAGCCGATGATGGCGTTCATCGGGGTGCGGATTTCATGGCTCATGTTGGCCAGGAAGCTGGTCTTCGATTCGGCTGCCAGTTCGGCGCGGTCTTTCGCCGCGCGCAGGTTTTCCTGCATGGCGCGGCGCTCGCTCACGTCGGTGGCAAATTTCACCACCTTGAACGGCTTGCCGTCCGTGTTGAAGATCGGGTTGTACGACGCCTGTATCCACACTTCCTTGCCATGCTTGCCGATGCGCTTGTATTCGGCCGCGTCGAACTCGCCCTGCGCCAGCTGCTGCCAGAATGCCGCGTAGGCGGGCGAGGTTACATAGTCCGGTTCGCAAAAGACGCTGTGGTGCAGGCCCAGCACGTCATCGAGCTGGTAGCCGACCAGGTCGAGGAAGTTCTGGTTGGCCGTCAGTATGCGGCCCTGCAAGTCGAATTCGCAGACGGCCAGCGCGCGCGAAATGGCCGTCACCTTGCCTTCGTATTCGGCATTGCGCAATTCGCTTTCCGTGATGTCCAGGATGACGCCGTCGATCCAGCGCACCACGCCGTCGTTGTCCAGCACCGGGCCGCTGCTCTCGCGCACCCAGCGTTCGCGCCCGTCGCGGTGCAGCATGCGGTAGACGTTCTCGAAGTCGCGCTTGTCATTGGCCGCCTGCACGCAGGTGTCGTTGACGCGCTGGCGGTCGTCCGGATGCACCAGGTCGAACAGCCTGACGCGCCCTTCGATGAAGTCCTGCGGCATCCACCCCGTCAGGTTGAAGACGGCGTCGCTGATGAAAATCATCTGCCACTCGGGTGCAAAGCTGCAGTGGAAAGAGACGCCGGGAATGTTGCGGATCAGGGTGCGGTACTGGCGTTCGCTGTCCTTGAGCGCCTGCTCCATGTTGCGCGACGAGCGCATGTCCGTGACGAAGGCCACGAACAGGGACTGGCCCGGCATATCGATCTTGCCGATCGCCACGCGCATGGGCAGCACGCCGCCATCGCGGTGGCGCCCTTCCAGCTCCCTTCCGCTGTCGAGGATGCGCGACGCGCCCGTTTCCAGGTAGTCGCGCAGGTAGCCCTGGTACTGGCTCGCGTCGGCCGGCTGCAGCAGTATGCTGGCGTCGCGGCCCACGATCTCCGCTTCGCTCCAGCCAAACAGCGTTTCGGCGGCCGGATTGAAGGAACGCACCTTGCCCTGGCCATCGATGGTGACCAGGCCATCGGCGGCCGTGTCGACGATGGCGCGCAGGCGCGACTCGCTGGCGCTGGCATGGCGCAGCAGCTGGCGGTAGCGCAGCAAGCCGTTCGCGGCGGCGACGAAAACGGTCAGGGTGACGGTGATCAGGGCCACGGCCAGCGCCACGAACGACGCCTGCACGGTGATCGTGTTGTCGCCCAAGGCTGGCGTGCCGGAAAAACGCGCCGCCAGCATGCCCGTGTAGTGCATGCCGGAGATGGCCAGGCCCATCACCACGCTGCTGACCAGCAAGGACGCGACGGGATTGAGGCGCTGGCGCATGGCGTGCAGGCCAAAGCGTATCCACAGCGCCAGCATGGCCATGGCGACGGCCACCAGCAGCGACAGCGCAAACAGCCACGGCTCATAATGCAGGGCCAGCGAGGTTTGCATGGCGGCCATGCCGCTGTAATGCATGGAACCGATGCCCACGCCGACCAGCACGCCGCCCACCACCAGCTGGCGCCAGCTGATGCTCGGGCGTGCCAGCAAGTGCAGCGCCACCCACGACGCGGCCACGCCGGGCAGCATGGACAGCAGGGTCAGGCTGGGATCGAAGGAGACGCGCGTGCAGATGTCGAAGGCCAGCATGCCGATGAAGTGCATCGACCAGATGCCGCCGCCCAGCGCGATGGCGCCCGTGATGATGGCCGTCTGGCGCTGGAAGCCACGCTCGCTGCTGCGCGCCATGCCGGCGATCTGCAGGGCCATGAACGAGGCAAAGATGGCGATGCCGATGGAAAACAGCACCAGCCAGTAGTTATGCGTGCCATAGATATAGGGCAGCGTATCGCCAGGGGCGGCAAACATGGAACTAAGCATACTGTCGTGACATAAGTAAGTTGAAACGCAACGTCGCAAAAACAGACAGCGTACCGCGCGCGCAGGCACCGCACTTTGAGCAAAGCGGCAACACAGCGAAAAAGACAACGGTACGGGTCGACCCGGGCAAGGCTAGGTCATCACGCCCACGCCTGCCGCGCGGGGGAAAAGGTGCGCTTTCAGAGGGAAAGAGCGGAATGCGTGCGAACTCTGGCGCGGATAGCTGGCCGCCAGCGTGACGATGATTTCTTAAAGAGCCATGAGTATAGTTGCTTTACGAAAATATTCATAGGACTTCAGCAATACAATTATTAGGAAATACACTTTTTGCGGCCATACGGCGACAGTCATCCGCCGCCCCTGCCCTGGCGCCGTCAGGCCGGCGCGCGCACGGCCATCATTTCGCCATCCGCGTCGATGCCCGTCTCGGCAAAGCCGGCGGACGCATACAACTGCCGCGCCGCCAGATTGTCCGGCGCATAGTACAGCGCCACGCGGGCCGCGCCCCGGGCGCGCATCTCGTCCAGCAGCAGCGCCAGCGCGCGGCGGCCGTGGCCGCGCCCCTGCCAGCCGGCGGCCAGCATCAGCCGGTACAGCACATGGGTATCCTGCCGGCCCGCCGGGCCAGGCCCTGCATACAGGGCGAAGCCGGCCAGCACCTCCTCCACATAAATGGCGCGCGCATGCATGTGCGGATGTTCGGCGGCCAGCACCAGCGACTCGGCATTGCTGGCGATGAAACGCTGCTGCGCCGCATGCGGCGCCAGCGCGCGCACGGCGTCGATGTTGGCGGCGTCGACGCCGCGCAGCGACAGCGCCGGCAACGGTTGCCCGGTCATCACTTATTGATTGGCGCGGTGGCCGTAGCTGAGCACGCGGGTCATTTGCCAGCCTGCCGGGCTTTGCTTCCAGATGATGGTGAAATCGGCCAGGCCGTCGCAACTGCCCGTGGCGAACTGGCAAAAACGGTGCGAACCCTGCTCGATGGCGCCAAAGCCCTGGATCGGGTAGACGCGCTGTGAGCCGGCAACGATTTCGCGGCGAAATTTGCCGCACACATGTTTTTGCGTGTTCGCCAGCATGGCCTCGCGGTTCCACGTGACGCCGCCCTGGTCGTGGTAAAACTCCACGTCCGGGGCAAAGTAGGTCGCGTGCTCCTGCAGGCGGCCCGCTTCGCCACAGTGATTGAAGGCATCGAAAGCCTTGGCATCGAGCGCCACGATGGTCGCTTCCAGCGTGGGGTCGGCGGCACTGGCCGGCAGGGACAAGGCGGCGCAGGCTAGCAGCGTGCAAGCCTGCGGGAAGTAGCGGCGCAAGAAACTGTTCATGGTGAAGTCCTTTTCACCGGCGCTCACCGGGCCAGTGTGCCTGCATCATAGCAAAGTCACTGCGCCCGTGGCCAGCTTGCACGGATGGCATCGCTCGGCTGGCTGTGCCGCCCGGCCGTCGCGCTGACGGCAATACCGGCAAGCTTGCAGCGACGGATGAGTTCATCCTTGATCTGCCGCAATGACCAGCGCTGCGGCACGGGCAAGTCCATGCCCACCACGCGGATCAGCGGATAGTCCGGCAAGCTGGTATGCAGCAGCAGCTCCATGCGCGCCATCGGCGGCGAACCCCGGTAGACGGTGAATGCGCCCGCATGGCTGACGATATCCAGCCGCTGCAGTTGCGCCAGGTCCAGCTGCACCGTCCTGTCCCAGCCCGGCAAGCGCCGCGCCTGGCGCCGCAGCTGCAGGCCCGCATCATTGAGTTCCACATGAAAGAGCAAAGCGCGGCCCGGCAACAGGAACAGGCCGGTGATCCAGGCCGCCAGCGCCATAGGTCCCAGCAGCACGGCATCGCCCGCATACGCCACGTCGCGCCAGACGGCTTGCCCGACAAACCCCAGGATCAGCGCGCAGCCACCCAGCAGCAGGCTGCGCCATAGCACGGGACGGGCATTTTCCAGCAGGGCCGCGTCGGCCGCAGCCTCATCGGCGGGCGCAAAGCGTATCCATTCGGCGCGCGCCGGCTTCAGCTTGCGCGCTGGCGCCCCGCTCAAGCGCTGGCAGCGAGCATGCGGCGGAACCATGCCAGCTGCTCGCGCGTCAGGTAGTTGGCGCCATCGCCATGCAGGATGACGATTTCAATCTCGTCGGGAATCGAAGCGAGCAATTGCGCGCCCGTCACGGGAATCTTCGGAAACGCGATGCCGGCCAAAAAGGCCGGGTCTTCCGCCACCGTCACGCAACGGCGCTCGGGATTGGGCGAAGGCACGAGGAACAGGTCGATCTGCTCGCTTTGGCCGCCGATGACGACGTGCAATTGCGCGGCCAGCAGTTCGGGCAGGATCAGCTCGATATTATTCTCGCTGCGCGATTGCTGGAAAGCGTTTTTCAGGGGCGTCAGAACAGGTATCGCGGACATGGCAACAGTGAAAAAGTGGAGACGGCGGCAGTGTAGCAGAGGCGCCGCCCGGGGCGCGCTCCGCTAGAGCGGGCTTGCCCGCAGCCCTACATCTTGTAATTGAGCGAGAACAGCACGCTGCGCGGCGCACCGTAGCGTTCCAGCCCGCCCGACCAGGAATAGCCGAGGCCCTGGTAGTAGCGGCGGTCGAGCAAGTTGTCCACATTTACGCGCAGTTGCACCTGTTCGCTGAGGCGGTAGCCTGCCGTCAGGCCGACGGTCGCGTAGCCGCCCTGCTGCGTCAGGTAGCCCGTGTCGCGCCGGTAGATTTTATCCTGCGCGTACACGGCGCCGCCCACGTTCCACTGCGCCAGGCTGCCGCTCAGCTGCACATTCGTCATCAGCTTGAACAGCTGCTTCGGTTCGTCGGTGGCGATGCGCTGGCCGATATTTGCCGCCACGCTATCCTGCGTGTACTTGGCCAGCACATAGGTATAGCCGCCGGAAATCTGCCAGCCCGGCAGCGGCGAACCGGACACCTGCAAATCGATGCCCTCGCTTTTCACCTGGCCAGCCGCGCGGGCGCAATAGATGGCGCCGCCCGTGGGGCAATTTTGCTCATCGGCCATGGCGCGGTTGTTTTGCTTGATGCGGAACAAGGCGCCGCTGGCATTGAGCCTGCCGCCGAAATACTCGCCCTTGACGCCCACTTCCAGATTCGTGCCGCTCAGCGGCGGCAAGGTGTTGCCGCCCACATCGAGCGAGCTTTGCGGCTCGAAAATCTGCGTGCCGCTCGCATACACGGAATGCTGCTGGTCGACATCATAGACGAGGCCCGCATACGGCGTGAACTTCGCGTTTTCCGTCAGGCCACGGCGCCACGCGGGATTGGTGGAGTACCAGCCCGTGACATCCTGCGCATACCAGCCGAAGCGCCCGCCCAGCACCAGGTGCAGCGGGTCGGCCAGGCTGAAATTGCCAGCCGCATATATGCCCTTCTCTTCCGTCTTGCGCCCCCAGTTGTACGGCTCGAAGGCCGTGCCGCGCATGGCGTAGGCATGGGGATTCCAGTTGCGGATGTCGATCACGCGCGTCTCGGCACCCTCCCAGCTCTGGCCCGCGTCCGAATCGTCGTGGCGATAGCTGGCGCCGACGATGACATCGTGCTGGCGGCCGAACCAGTTGACAGGACCGCTGAGGCGCCAGTCCGCCACCACTTGTTCGGTGCTGTATTTCCAGCCCGTTTCCGACTGGCTGAAGCGGTAGGTTTCGCCATCGATGCGGCTGTTGGTGGTGTTGCGCGTCGACGAGGAAGCATCGATGCGCGTGATGGCGAAGCGGCTGCGCCAGCCCTTCTCCAGGCGGGTTTCCAGGTCGGCAAAGACGACATTGTTGTCGCGCTTCTGGAAGGAATCGGCGTTGTTCAGGAAAGTCGAGCGGGGCAAGTCCATGTGCCGGCCGTCGGCAAAGGTCGGCAAGCCGACAAACACGCCGTCCGTGCGGCTGTGCTGGCGCGAAAAGCCGATGCCGGCCGTGGTTGACGGCGTCAGGTCCGCTTCCACGATCGCATACACGGTGCTGTTTTTGTTATTGACCACGTCGACAAAACTGTCGCTGTCGCGCCAGCTGGCCGCCACACGCCCCCGCACGCTGCCCGATTCGTTCAGGGCATTGCTGGCGTCCACCGTCAATTGCCTGTCTTTCCAGCTGCCCAGGTGGGCGGACAGGTTCAGCAAGGGCGTGGCCGTGGGGCGCTTGCGTATCATGTTGATGCTGCCCGACGGCGCGCCCGCCCCTTCCATCAGGCCCGCGCGCGCCGCGTGGTACTGGGCAATCACGCTGGTGCTGCGGAACGCACGCAGCGAGTCGGGCGCCACGTTGTCCATGTAGCGCAGCTCGGCGCTGAAGACCAGGTCGTCCACATAGCCGATGATGGGGTGCTGCGCCAGTTGCGCCAGGCTCGTGATCGGCGCATGGCGCGCCAGGTAGGCGGGCGTGGCGTACAGTTTCAGCCGGTAGTCGGACAGTTTCGTCACCACATACGGGCCGGACAGCGGCCGCTCGATGGAAATGGCCACGTCCGCTTCGCGCTTGGACAGGCTGACGAAACGGGGCACGGCGATCAGGTCGACGCTGATGTGCGGATAGCGGCCGCAAAACTGCGCCAGGTGCGGCGCCAGCACGACGGCGCCAAAGCCTTCCGTGGCGCCCAGGCGCACCTGGCCCGACAGCAGCCGGTTGTGTTCGCCCAGCTCCTCGGTGGCGGCGAACACCGTGCTTTCCATGCTTTCCGCGTATTCCATCAGGCGGTGGCCTTCCGGCGTCAGCTGGTAGCCCACGTAATTGCGGTCGAACAGCTGCGTGCCCACCTGCTCCTCGAACTTGCGCATGCGCCGCGACACGGTGGAATGGTCGATGCCCAGCTTTTTCGCCGCATCGACGAGGCCGGCGCTGCGCGTCAGTTCCAGGAAGACCCGTACATTGTCCCAATCGAGCACTTTCATCTCCTTGTGCATATTTGCAAAGGAATTATGCATTAATTTCACTTGAGTGCATATTTTTACACATGCAGAATGCAGATAAACATATAAGAAAAACCCTTACCCCTCAGGAGACACTGCATGAAAAAGACCGTTCTGGCCATGGGCGCGCTGGCGCTCACCCTGTCCTTTGGCGCGCAGGCGCAGATTTCCGATGGCGTTGTCAAGGTCGGTATCCTGACCGACATGTCCGGCCCGTATTCGGCCATGGGCGGGCGCGGCTCCGTCGTTGCCAGCCAGATGGCGTCGAGGATTGTTTAAAAGCCGAATGCAAGGGCATGAAGATCGAGATCCTCTCGGCCGACCATTTGAACAAGGCCGATATCGCCGCCTCCAAGGCGCGCGAATGGATAGACCGCGACAAGGTCGACGCCATCGCCGACCTGACCAATTCCTCGGTAGCCCTGTCCGTGCAAAAGCTGATGAAAGAGAAGGGCGGCATCGCCATGTTCAGCGGCCCCGCCACGGGGCGCCTGACCAATGAAGACTGCTCGCCGAACGGCTTCCACTGGATGTTCGACACGTATTCGCAGGCGGCCGGCACGGCGGCGGCGCTGACCAAGCTGGGGCAGAAATCCTGGTACTTCGTCACCGTTGATTACGCGTTCGGCCACTCGCTGGAAAAAGACGCCAGCGACGTCGTCAAGCGCAATGGCGGCACGGTGCTGGGCGCCGTGCGCCATCCGCTGAACGCCTCGGATTTCTCGTCCTTCCTGGTGCAGGCGCAAGGCTCGAAAGCGCAGGTGATCGGCCTGGCCAACGGCGGCGCGGACACAGTGTCGGCCATCAAGCAGGCGCGCGAATTTCGCATCGGCAGCGGCAAGGACCAGCGCCTGGCCGCCTTGCTGGTGTTCCTGTCCGACGTGCACGCGCTGGGCCTGGACACGGCCCAGGGCCTGGTCTACGCGGACGGCTTTTACTGGGATTACGACGACCGCAGCCGCGCGTTCGCCAAGCGTTTCGAGGCGCTCAACAAGGGCGCCAAACCGACCATGGTGCAGGCGGGCGTGTATTCCAGCGTCTACCACTACCTGAAATCGGTGGCGGCGGCGAAAAGCGACGATTCGAAAATCGTCGCCCAGAAAATGCGCGAACTGCCGATCAAGGATGCCGTCATGAACAACGCCTCGATCCGCCCCGATGGCCGCGTCATCCACGACATGTACCTGGTGCAGGTGAAAACCCCGGCCGAATCGAAGGGCGCGTGGGACTACCTGAAAGTGCTGTCGACCATCCCCGCCGACCAGGCGTTCAAGCCGATGGATGCGGCGGCTTGCAATTTGGTTAAAAAGTAATTTTAGTCTATTGACGGAGCAGCATAAGGCCGGGGTCAGTTCCTTCGGAATCGGAATTTCCCCCACTGGGAGGAATTCCCCCGGCGGGCTTGACCCCAGTACACCGCTGCTCCGTCGAGTCCTATGAACATCGCACACCCGGAGCCTCAACCATGAACCAAGCCCTCACCCAAATCCCCGCCATCCCCCTGCACATCGCCGGCAAGCACCACGCTTCATCGAGCAGCGAATGGCGCGACGTCATCAATCCGGCGACGCAGGAAATCGTCGCCAAGGTGCCGTTTTCCACGCCGGACGAAGTCAACCTGGCCGTCGCCACGGCCAAGGAAGCGTTCAAGACCTGGCGCAATACGCCGCTGGCCGCGCGCATGCGCATCATGCTCAAGTACCAGCACCTGATCCGCGAAAACATCGGTGCCCTGGCCGAGCTGATCACGCGCGAGCACGGCAAGACCCTGCCCGACGCGGAAGGGGAGGTGATGCGCGGCCTGGAAGTGGTGGAGCACGCGTGCTCGATCGCCACCCTGCAGCTGGGCGAAATCGCGGAAAACGCGGCCACCGGCGTCGATGTCTACAACATCTACCAGCCGCTGGGCGTGGGCGCCGGCATCACGGCCTTCAACTTTCCCGTCATGCTGCCGTGCTTCATGTTCCCGATCGCCATCGCCTGCGGGAATACGTTTGTACTGAAACCGTCGGAGCAGGACCCTTCCTCGTCGATGTACCTGGTCGAACTGATGTACCAGGCGGGCTTGCCGGCCGGCGTCTTGAACGTCGTGCATGGCGGCGCCGACGTCGTCAACATGCTGTGCGACCATCCCGACATCAAGGCCGTCTCTTTCATCGGTTCGACGCACGTCGGCACGCATGTGTACCGCCGCGCCAGCGAATCGGGCAAGCGCGCGCAATCGATGATGGGCGCGAAAAACCATTGCGTGGTGCTGGCCGACGCCAACAAGGAACAGGCGATCAATAACCTGATCGGCGCCGCGTTCGGCGCGGCCGGCCAGCGCTGCATGGCCAATTCCGTCGTGGTGCTGGTGGGCGAGGCGCGTTCCTGGCTGCCGGAAATCGTCGCCCGCTCGCAGGCCCTGAAAGTGGGGCCGGGCAGCGACCGCGAGGCGGATCTGGGTCCGATGGTCTCGAAAGCGGCCATGCAGCGTGCGGAAAAACTGATCCAGGCGGGCGTGGACGAAGGCGCGCAGCTGCTGCTCGATGGCCGTGGCCACAAGGTGGCAGGCTATGAGGGCGGCAACTTCATGGGGCCGACGATCTTCTCCAAGGTGCAGGCGTCGAACTCCGTCTACACGCAGGAAATCTTCGGTCCCGCCATGTGCGTGGTCGAGACGGACACGCTGGACCAGGCCATCGCCTTCATCAACGCCAATCCGAATGGCAATGGCACCTCGATCTTCACCTCGTCCGGCTGGGCCGGGCGCAAGTTCCAGAACGAGATCGACGTTGGCCAGGTGGGCATCAACGTGGCCATTCCCGTGCCCGTCGCCTATTTCAGCTTTACGGGTTCGCGCGCCTCGAAGCTGGGCGACCTTGGCCCGAACGGCAAGCAGGCGCTGTACTTCTGGACCCAGACCAAGACCGTCACGGCGCGCTGGTTCGCCCCGGACGATGGCGGCAGCGGCGTCAATACCACCATCTCGATGAAGTAAGGGGGAGGTCATGGGTACCAACATCGTTTTCATCGGCCTGGGCAACATGGGGCTGCCCATGGCGCAAAACCTGGTGCGGGCCGGCCACGCCGTCACGGGCTTTGACCTGCTGCCAGCCAGCGTGCGGCAGTTCGCCGATGGCGGCGGCCTCGTATCCGATGACCAGGCGGCGGCGATCCAGGCCGCCGATATCGTCATCACCATGCTGCCGGCCAGCCGCCATGTTCTCGGTGCGTACCTTGGAGACGCGGGCATCCTGGCGCAGGCGCGGCCCGGCACCCTGTTGATCGACTGCTCGACGATTTCCACCGAGGCGGCGCGCCAGGTGGCCCGCGCGGCGCAGGAGAAGGGCATGCCCATGCTGGACGCCCCCGTCTCGGGCGGCACGGCGGGCGCCACCAACGGCACCCTGACCTTCATGGTGGGCGGCGAAGCATCCGCGCTGGCGGCGGCGCGGCCCTACCTGGAGGTCATGGGCAAGGCCATTTTCCATGCGGGCGGCGCGGGCTGCGGCCAGACGGTCAAGATCTGCAACAACATGCTGCTGGGGATTTTGATGATCGGCACCAGCGAAGCCATACGCCTGGGCGTGGCCAATGGCCTGGACCCGCAAGTGGTGTCGGACGTGATGGCAAAAAGCTCGGGCCGCAACTGGACCCTGGAAGTGTACAACCCGTGCCCCGGCGTGGCCGAGAACGTGCCCGCGTCGCGCGGCTACACCGGGGGCTTCGGCGTCGACCTGATGCTGAAAGACCTTGGCCTGGCCGTGGAAAGCGCGCTGGCCAGCGGAGCGAGCGTACCGCTGGGCGCCCTGTCGCGCAATTTATACAGCTTGCACAGCAAGGCGGGGGCAGGGGCGCTGGATTTTTCCAGTATTTATCAGATGCTGGGGAAAGAATAAGGCGTGGAACACCTGACAAAACCGTAGCGAGCGGCGATGATTTGCGGCCAGGAAGCGCGCCTGTGATCCAGCACGGCGCGCATCGCCGGCCGCACGGCGCGGCGCGCAGCAGGTTTGCTCAGGTGTCAGGGCTGCTGCGCCTGCAGGGCCGCCAGTTCCGCCTTGGCTTTTTCCAGCTTGCCTTCCAGCTTGGCGATCTTCTTCGGCTCTTTGTTTGCTTCCTGGGCCAGGCGCAGCGAACGCTCCGTCTGGTTTACCTTGGCCTGCGCCTTGACGATCTTCTTGTTGTGGCGCTCGACCAGGCTGCTGTCGCGGCAGTGCGCATTGACTTCGTCAAGCGCGCGCGTCAGGCCCGCAACCTTGTCGCTCAGGCCCTGTTCCTGCGCCTGGCGCAACTCGCTGCGGATGCTTTCGCGCTTGGCGGCGCAGCCCGTCAATTGGGTGTCGGCGGCGCTGGCCGCTCCGCTTGCGGCGAAGGCAACGAGCAAGGTGAGGGCGGTTTTCGATAGATGATTCATGGTATTCCTGTGTCAGTGGTGGCTCCGTGCAATGTAAGCCCGCCGGGGTGCCCTGTCAAACTTCCCGTGCAGTGCGCGCCTGCCGGGCGCGGCATCGGCTACCATGCGTGTTTTCCTCTTTCCGACACTGTCGCATGCCCAAGCAATTACTCTGTCTGCTGCCCTTTCTCCTGCCGCTGCCCGCCTTGGCGCAAACTCCGCCCACCTTGCTCGACCTGCAGCTGCTCGCCATCCAGGCCAGGGCGGAGGCGTCGTCCAGCAGCCCGGAAAGTATCGCCGAATTTGCCGAGACGCGGCGGCTGGCGGAAACGGGGGACGCCGAGGCGCAGCTGGAACTGGCGCGCATGCTGCAGCTGGGCGTCGGCGCGCAGCAAGATACGGCGCAGTCGATGGCCTGGATACGCAAGTCAGCCGACAACGGCTATGCGCCGGCGCAATCGGCCATGGGGGTGGCCTACACCCTGGGCGGCAAGGTGCCTGTCGACCGCGTGCAGGGCGAATATTGGCTGCGCAAGGGCGCAGCGCAGGGCAACGCGGAGGCGCAAACCATCCTGGCGCTGGAATTCATCGATGGCCGCAGCAGTGCCGAAGAGCAGGCGCTGGCCATCACATGGCTGAAGGCGGCGGCGAACGAGCAGCACTTCGTGCCCGCCTACAATGCGCTGGGCGAGCACCTGATGCGCGCCGCCCTTGATGAGCAGGAGCGCGCCGAGGCTTTCCACTGGTTTTACCGATCGGCGCGTGAAAAGGAGCCGGCCGGCATGCGCAATCTGGCCCGCGCGCACGAACTGGGCCTGGGCGTGGCGCCGTCCGACAAGCTGGCTTTGGTCTGGTACGAACGGGCGGGGTGGAGCGGCGACGTGCCTGCCATGCGGCGCATGGTCGATGTGTACGTCAAGGGCGAGCTGGGACAACAGGCGAATGCCGAAGAAGCCGCCGAGTGGCGCGCAGAACTGGCCGGGAAGGAAAAGCAATGAAGATCATGCTGTTTGTATTGAGTCTGAATCTGGCGCTGGCGCAGCCCGTGCTGGCGCAGCAGGCGCCCGGCAAGGCACCGCGCCAGCATCCGGCGCTGGTGGAATTCGACATGTCCGGCCAGGATGCCATGCGCGCCAAGGTGCAGGCCGTGGTCAACCGCCCGGCCGATCTGTCGCCGGCGAAGGTCGCGGCCTTCGACAAGGCGCGGCTGGCGGCGCAAGCAGGAGACAGTGCCGCGCAGCTGGAGCTGGCGCAGATGCTGCACGAGGGCGAGGGCACGCCGCGCGACCTTGACGCCGGCCTGGCGTGGATGCGCAAATCGGCAGAAGGCGGCTATGCTCCGGCGCAGGCTTTCCTGGGCGTCGCCTATACCTTGGGACAGGGCATGCCGGTCGACCGCAAGCTGGGCGAATACTGGTCGCGCAAGGGTGCCGCACAGGGCGTGGAACTGGCCAACTTCACGCTGGCCCAGCACTTTGAAAACATCCACAGCAGCCCGGAAGAGCAGGCGCACGCGCTGCACTGGCTGAAGTTCTATGCCGAAAACGGCTTTGTCCCCGCCTACAATGAAATCGGCTATCGCCTGATGATGACGGCCAAGGATGACGCGCAGCGCAAGGAAGCGTTCGGCTGGTACATGAAGGCGGCCAAGGTGCTCGATCCGTCCGGCTTGAACAATGTCGCCTATGCATTCGAAGTGGGGCAGGGCGCGCCGCAGGACGACGCGGCGTCGCTGTTCTGGTATGAGCTGGCGGCCATCGCGAAAAGTCCGCCGGGCCAGACGGGCTTTGCCCGCCTGCTGGAGCAGGGCCGGGGCGGTTCCACCCATCAAGGTCCGGCACCCAAGCCGTTCGAGCTGTATCTGCTGGCCGCCAGACAGGGGGACGAAGAGGCGATACAGCGGCTGGTGCAAGTGTTTGAAAACGGCGAACTGGGGCAGCAGGCCAGTCCCATGCGCGCGGCGCAATGGCGCGAAAAGCTGCACATGGCACCAGCCCCCTGATAGTCCGAGACGGCGCGAAAGCGGCATGCTATCATCATTGTTATCGATAACAATATTGAGACTTTCATGAATCCCGATTTCCGTTCCCAGGACATGCTCGAAGCGCACATCCAGCACACCATGCGCTTCTATCATCCGCGCGCCATCGACCCGAGCGGCGGCTTTTATCACTTCTTCCTCGACGATGGCACGGTGTATGACGCCAGCACGCGCCACCTGGTCAGCAGCACGCGTTTCGTCTTCAATTACGCCATGGCGTACCGCCGCTTCGGCGGCGACGATTATCTGGCGGCCGTGCGCCACGGCGTGGCCTTTTTGCGCGACGCGCACCGCGACCCGGCCACGGGCGGCTATGCCTGGCAATTGTCGTGGAAAGATGGCGTCAGGATGGTGGAAGACGGCGCCAACCACTGCTACGGCCTGGCCTTCGTGCTGCTGGCCTATGCGCATGCCCTGCAGGCAGGCTTGCCGGAAGCGCGCGCGTATCTGGACGAAACGTTCGAGTTGATGGAGCAGCGCTTCTGGCTGCCCGAACATGGCCTGTACGCGGATGTGGCCAGCGCCGACTGGTCTGTTCTGGATGGCTACCGGGGCCAGAACGCCAACATGCATGCGTGCGAAGCCATGCTGGCCGCGTTCGAGGCGACGGGCGAGGCGCGCTACCTGCACCGCGCAGAAACCTTGGCGCACAACATCACGGTGCGCCAGGCGGGCCTGGCGGACGGCATGATCTGGGAGCATTACAAGCCTGACTGGGCTATCGACTGGGACTACAACCTGCACGACAAGAGCAATATCTTCCGCCCGTGGGGCTACCAGCCCGGCCATTTCACGGAATGGGCCAAGCTGCTGCTGATCATGGAGCGCCACGCCAGGTTCATGGCCGGTCCGTCGGACTGGCTGCTGCCGCGCGCGCGTCAATTGTATGACACGGCCCTGGCCAAGGCATGGGATGGCACGCATGGCGGCATCCACTATGGTTTCGGCCCGCACGATGAAATCTGCGATGGCGACAAATACTTCTGGGTGCAGGCGGAAAGCTTCGCGGCGGCCGCCGTGCTGGCCGCGCGCACGGGCGACGCGGCCTACTGGCACAGCTATGACAAGATCTGGGATTACAGCTGGCGCCACTTCGTCGACCATGAACACGGCGCCTGGTACCGCATCCTGACGCCCGAGAACCAAAAAATCAGCCACGAGAAAAGCCCGGCCGGCAAGACCGACTACCACACCATGGGTGCCTGCTACGAAGTGCTGAACGTGATTGGCGGTGCCGCATGAGCGCCGCTTTCCCGGCCTTTGTTTCAGCTGGCGAAGCGCTGACGGACATGCTGCGCACGGGCAGCGACCAGTGGAGCAGCCAGGTGGGCGGCTCGACCTGGAACGTGGCGCGCGTGATGGCGCGCCTGGGCGTGCCCAGCGCTTTTGCGGGCGGTGTCAGCCTCGATGTCTTCGGCGACGCGCTGGCGCAGGCGACGGACGTGGCGGGCCTGGACATGCGCTTCCTGCAGCGCTATGCGAAGTCGCCGCTGCTGGCCATCGTGCATGAACTGCATCCGCCCACGTATTACTTCATCGGCGACGACAGCGCCGACCTGCATTTCGACGCGGCGCAGCTGCCGGCCGGCTGGATGCAGGGGGCGCAGTGGGTGCATTTCGGCGGCATCAGCCTGGCGCGGGAACCGCTGGCGGGCAAGCTGGTGGCGCTGGCGCAGCAGCTCAAGGCGGCCGGCGTGAAGATCAGCTATGACCCGAACTTCCGCGTCATGATGGATGAACGCTACGACGCCACCCTGCAGCGCATGACGCAGCTGGCCGACGTGGTCAAGGTGTCCGATGAAGACCTGGCGGGCCTGTTCCGCCACGGCGACGTCAATGCCGCGTTCGCCACGCTGCGCGGCTGGAACCCGCAGGCGACCTATCTGTACACCTGCGGCGCGCAGGGCGCGGCCCTGTACCAGGGCGAGCAGGTATGGCAGGCGGCGCCGCCGCAGATCGAGGTGGTCGATTCCGTGGGCGCGGGCGACGCCAGCATCGGTGGTTTGCTGTACAGCCTGATGTACCGGCCTGACGCGGACTATGGCGAGCACCTGCGCTTCGCCGTCGCTGCCGGGGCAGGCGCCTGCCTGGCCGCCGGTGGCTCCCCGCCATCCGTGGAACTGGTGGAGTCGCTGGCCGCGCGCACCGTGCTGCGCTAACACCGTTACCGCGCGGTGCGCCAGGCCGGAAAGCGCCTGGCGTACCGCGCACATCTTTTGCGCAATGCAAAAGGTTTTCAAGCCTGGCTTGATCTGTGTCGAAAGACGCAAACTCTCCCGTTTGGCCTACCTCGTTATCAGCAAGACTCCTACACGTGTGCCCCGTGGCGCTGCCTAGAATGGGAACCTCATTGACGTTCACATTCGCACAACTGGAGAAAACATCATGGCCACCCAATCTCATCAGGCAGCTTCCGTTTCCTCAACACAAGCTGGCATGCCCGACATGGACGCGATCGAACTGCTGACGCAGGATCATCAGACCGTCAGGGAGCTGTTCGACCAGTATGACACCCTCAGCGACCGCTCATTGGTCAGCAAGCGCAAGCTGGCCTTGAAAATCTGCCAGGAACTGAGCAAGCATGCGATGGTGGAAGAGGAGCTTTTCTATCCTGCCGTGCGCGACGCCAGCCGCCAGAATGAAGACCTGATCGACGAAGCGATTGTTGAACACGCTTCAGCGAAGGAATTGATCGCGCAAATCGTTGCCATGGCGCCCGGCGAAGACTTGTACGATGCCAAGGTCAAGGTCTTGTCCGAACAGATCGAGCACCATGTCTCGGAGGAGGAAGGAGACATTTTTCCGAGAGCGCGCGAGGCGCAGCTCGACTTGCACGCCCTGAGCAGCCAGATCGCGGCGCGCAAGGCTGAAATCGAGCTGCCCGACATGCAGGCGTAAACGCTGGCCGCCTGCTTATGGGCTGACTTGCAGCTGGCCCGCTGGCCCCCATGGCCCCGACGAGGCCCGTGCCATCAGGGTAAATGCCATCAGATGGTGCGTGGCGGGCGCCGTTTCTCCCGCGCGGCGCTGGCGGATCTCGTCGATCACCAGGGTGACGGCGGCGCGTGCCATGTCGGCGATGGGCTGGTGGATGGTGCTCAGTTCCGGCCACACGGTGGTGGCGACGGGTGTGTCGTCGAAGCCGCACACGCTGATATCCTGCGGCACCTGCAAGCCCATGCCATGCGCCACGGCCAGGGTGGCGGCCGCCATGTCGTCATTGCTGGCGAAGATGGCGCTGGGGCGCGGATCGGCGGCCAGCAGCTGGCGTGCCGCGTCGAGGCCCGAGCGGTAAGTAAAATAGCCTTGCGCCACGCGCTGCGGCGGCACGGGCAAGCCCGCCTCGCGCATGGCGTCTTCGAAGGCCTGGCGGCGCAGCAGGGCGGGCGTGTGCTCCGGATCGCCTTCGATGAAACCGATGTCGCGGTGGCCCAGGGCGATCAGGTGGCGCGTCATGGCCAGCGCGCCTTCGTAGTCGTCGATGCGCACGGCCGACACGTCGGGCGAAGGCCGCGCTGTGGCCACGGCGATGGCGGGGATGCCCATCTGATTCAGTTGCGCCAGCACCTGCGGCGAGTCGCACAGGGGCGGCGGCACGAGGATGCCGTCCACGCCGGCCGCCACCAGGCAGTCGATGGCGGCGCGCTGGCTGGCCAGGTCGCCGCAGCGTTCCAGCAGCAGCTGGCCGCCGCCCTGGCGGCACTGGTCCATGGCGCCGACGAGGAATTCGCTGAGGAAGGCCGCGCTCGGGTTGCTGTATAACAGGCCGATGCGCAGGGTGCCCGTGCGCGCCGCCCTGGCCGCTAGGTTGGGCTGGTAGTGCAGGCTGGCGATCGCCGCCTCGACCTTGCCGCGCGTGGCGGCGCTGACGCTGGCGCGCCCGTTGATCACGCGCGACACCGTCATGGCCGACACGCCGGCCACGCGCGCCACGTCGTGCACGGTGGCGCCGCTGCTGCTGTCGATGGTGGCGGGCGCGCCTGGCGCCGCCTTATTCGAGGTGGCCACCGAATTTCAGCTTGCCGCTGATGCGCATGCCGTGCAACTGGCCTTCGTCCAGTTCGGCGGCGCTGGTGCGCTGCGCCGTGTCGCGCCGCGCCAGTCCCACCGACAGGATATCGAGCATCATCAGCTGCAGCAGGCGCACGATCATGGGCACGAAATTGAGGTTGCCTTCCGGATGGTTCAGGGTCAGCAGCACGTCGGCCAGCTTGGCCAGCGGCGAGCCACTGGCCGTGATCGCCAGCACGCGCGCGCCGCAGCCCTGCGCCACCTTGACGGTGCGCAGCAGCTCGGGCAGGGCGCCGGAACGGGAAATGACCAGCGCCACGTCGCCTGGTTTGAGCATGGCGGCGCTCATTTCCTGTGCCTGCTGGTCGGCAAAGAAGCTGCTGACGATGCCCAGGTTGAGCAGCTTGTGCTGCATGTCGTCGGCCACCACGCGGGCGCTGCCCACGGCCAGCAGCTCCACGCGCTGCGCGCCGCGCAGCAGCTCGATGGCGGTCGTCAGCGCTTTCACGTCGAGCATGTCGCGCAGGGCCAGCGCGGCCGAGGCGTTATTGCCCAGCACCTTGCGCGCCAGCTCCGCGTCGGAATCCGATATCTCCACGTGGCAGTGCGCCACCGTGATGGCGCCGCCCGTCAGGCCGGAAGCCAGCTTGAGCTTGAAATCGGCCAGGCCCTGCACGCCGATCGAGCGGCAAAAGCGCATCACCGTGGGCTGGCTCACGCCGACCCGCTGGGCGATTTCCGCGATCGGCAGGGTCAGCATGGCGTTCGGTTCCTTCAGCACCCAGTCGGCCACCTTGCATTCGGATGGGCTCATGCGCCCGCGCGCCTGGCGCACGGATTCGAGCACGGGCGCGCCGGAATGCGCGCGCTTGAGCTTTTGCGCCAGGATGGCGGCGATGCCAAGGAATGTCGGCAGTTCGGCCGTGATCAGAAAGGTGGGAATCTGCGCCAGGTATTCATTCAGGCGGCCCTTCTGTTCGAAGCGCGCGCGGAACTGCGACTGCTCGAACAGGGGGCCCAGGCGCGGCACGATGCCGCCGCCGATATAGATGCCGCCCAGCGCGCCCAGGGTCATGGCGACGTTGCCGGCGATGGAGCCGAGGATGGCGCAGAAGCAGTCCACCGCCTCGAGGCAGACGTCGCATTCGTTGTTCAGGGCGCGGCTGGTGATTTCCGCCGCCAGCAGGGGCAGGGCGTCGGGCTGGCCGGCGCGCTCGGACAGGGCGCGGTAGATCAGTTCCAGGCCCCGTCCCGAAGCGAGGCGTTCGGCCGAAACGTGCGACAGTTCGCGCCAGGCGAAGGACAGCACGTCCATCTCGCGCTGGTCGCACGGTGCGAAGCTGACATGGCCGCCTTCGCTGCCCAGCGCGATCCAGCGGTCTTCGGCCGGGATCATGCCGGACACGCCCAGGCCCGTGCCCGAGCCGAGCAAGCCGATGACGCTGTCGGCGCGCGCCATGCCGCCGCCGATCTGCAGGCGCTGGTCGGGCCGCAGATAGGGCAGGGCCATGGCCAGCGCCGTGAAGTCGTTTACCACCAGCAGGGTGTCGAGGCCCAGCGCTGCGCGCATCGCCTCGATCGAGAAGAACCAGTGGTGGTTCATCATGCGGATATTGTCGTCGTCGATGGGGTTGGCGATGGCGATGGCCGCATGGCGCACGCGCGCCGAACCGGCGGCGCGCGCTTCGGCGCTATCCATATAGGCGGTGATGGCGTCGAGCAGCGAAGCGTAATCGTCGCAGGGCAGCACGGCCACGGCTTCCAGGTGGCCCTGGCGGGTCTCGAGCACGAAACGGGCATTGGTGCCGCCGATGTCGGCCAGCAGGCGCGGCCCGTCGCTGAAGCGTTCCGCCGGATCGCTGCCTGCTACTTCCATTTTTTCATCAATTTTCATGGCGCTGCTTAGTCTCGTCTGCGTGCGCTGTCGTGGCGGCGCACTGTCGTTATGGGCAAAAACCAAGGATTTTAATTCGTATACGTCCCGCGTGCCGAAAAATGCGGGGCCGCCTTTCAAATGCTTGCCTGCGGCCGCAGAAACCGCGGAGGCGGGTTAAAAAACGCTGCGATAAAACGGCAAATGCGGGCGCAAATAAAGTGTCGCAGAGTAGTCGTAGGATTACAACATAATATGTTGATATTTGTTCGTAGTATAGTTACTATGTCTCTGCTGGAAAGAATTCTGGCCAGTACATTCGGCCACGAATGACTAGATAAAAACAAATTACTGAGGAGACTTACCATGCTGCATCGCACCATGTTGAAGGCCGTGTTGAAGACACTGCCAGCTGCCATCGTCTTGGCCATCGCCAGCGGTTCCGCTATTGCCGATCCGATGTACCCATCCGACGCCGAAGGCTTCCACGGCTACCTGCGCGCCGGCGCCGGCAGCAATACCTCCGGCGACGGCGGTTCGCAAGGCTGCTTCGGCCTGGGCGGCAACACCATGAAATACCGTCTGGGCAATGAGTGCGACGCCTACACGGAATTCGGCTACACCAAATCCATCGCCAAGTCCGGCGGCGTGAACTACCTGGCCACCATCTGGGTCAATGCCTACGCACCGAACTCCGATTTCGGCGACAACAAGCTGGGCATCGTCAAAGCCTACGTCGAAGCACAGGGACTCGATTTCCTGGGCGGCGGCACGGCCTGGGTCGGTAAGCGTTTCTACTACCGTCCCGACATCCACATGCTGGATCTGCAGTACATCAACATGAATGGTACCGGTGCCGGCCTGGACCGCATTCCTGTCGGCCCGGGTAAATTCTCGTATGCCTTCTTCAAGGATAACGACATCAATGCCCGCGATCCGAACACGGGCGCCATCCTTGGCACCCGTTCGGCCGTGCGCCAGAACTTCATCTACGGCGAAATTCCCGTCAACACCAACGGTACCCTGGACCTGGCCGCCACCATCATCACGGCAGAAGGCAAGGACACCGATATCTACGGCCCGAAACATAACGGCTGGCAACTGTCGGCCTTCCACCGTCAAGGCAAGGTCTTTGGCGGCGGCAACACCTTCGGCGTGCAGTACGGCGTCGGCCCAGGTGTCGGCGGCGACGGCAACGGCCAGTTCGGTGCTTCGGGCAACACGGCCTTCGGTTCGGATCGCAAGCGCACGCGCGTCTTCAATGACATGGCGATCCAGCCGATGGAAAACTTCGGCATGGAATTTGTCGCCCTGTGGCAAAAAGACGAGTCGAACGCCACCGGTTCCTCGACCTGGACCTCGGTAGGCGTGCGCCCTGTGTACGCGTTCACCAACAACTTCAAGCTGGTGGGCGAGCTGGGCACGGACCGCGTGACGCAAGCGGGCGGCCTGCCGGCCAAGCGCCTGACCAAGCTGACCATCGCGCCGACGATCTCGGCCGGCCCTGGCCTGTGGTCGCGTCCCGAACTGCGCGCTTTCGT
>NZ_NRDQ01000041.1 GCF_002878455.1 Janthinobacterium sp. AD80 | reverse complement strand
TGCTGGCCACGATAGCGAGTTCAGCCTCGATGCCGCCCAGCTCGAACCAGGTGGCCGCCACCGCGGCGGCCACGCCCGCCTGCACGCCGCGCAGCAAGGCTTCGCGCGAGCCCGCCTGCGCCTGCGCCGCCTCGACGGATCGCCGTACACGGCCAAACAGGTCGATCTCCCAGGATGCGTCGACGCTGGCACGATAGCTTTCGCTCCGGCGCGGCTGGCCGGGCAGCGTTTCGCTCTTGCTCAGGCGGCTCTTCTCGTAAGCGAGCGCGGCGCCACCTTGCGGCAGGTAGCCCTGCCTGTCTTCACGCAGCAGGGCTGTTGACTGCGCAAGCCGGGCGGCAGCGATGCCCACGTCATGGTTCGCCGCCAGCGCCCGCTGGATCAGCGTGACCAGCGCCGGCTCGTCAAAGGTGCGCCACCATTCCACCTCGACCGTCCCGGGCACCAGGCCAGCATGGCTCTGGCCCGCGCCACTGGAAAACTGTGATGCTGACAGCGGCGGCGGCAACGGCGGTGCGTAATCGGGGCCGACCGCGCAGCCGGCCAGCACGAGCAGCGCACTGAGAGAAACTACAACTGTTTGATACGGGCGAGTCATGACGCGCTCCTTTCCATGCTTGTCCGGGTCGTTGGCGAGTGGCGCTCGAAACGCAGCGCCAGGGCGCGCATCAGCACATAAAACACGGGCGTGAGAAACAATCCGAACAGTGTCACGCCCAGCATGCCGGCAAACACCGCGATGCCCATGGCCTGGCGCATCTCGGAGCCGGCGCCGCTGGCGAAGACCAGCGGCACGACGCCGGCGATGAAGGCAAGTGAGGTCATCAGGATGGGCCGCAGGCGCAGGCGGCAAGCTTCGACGACCGCGTCAAGCGCGCTCGATCCTGCCATTTCCAGGCTACGTGCGAACTCGACAATAAGGATGGCGTTCTTGGCCGCCAGTCCGACCAGCACGATCAGCCCGATCTGCACGAAGATGTTGTTGTCGCCCCCCACCAGCCACACGCCGATGATGGCGCTCAGCAAGCACATCGGCACGATCAGCAGGACCGCCAGCGGCAGCAGCCAGCTGTTGTACTGCGCGGCCAGGATCAGATAGGCGAGCAGCACGCACAGCGGGAAGATGAACAGCGCCGAATCGCCGGCCAGCTTTTGCTGGTAGGTCAGGTCGGTCCATTCAAAGCTCATGCCTTCAGGCAGCACCTCCTTCGCCAGGCGCTCCATGGCAGCCACCGCCTGCCCCGAACTGACGCCTGGCATCGCGCCGCCCGAGATGTCGGCCGAGGGATAGCCGTTGTAGTGCACCACGCGGTCCGGACCGGAACTTGGCGTGACGGTGACAAACGACGACAAGGGCAGCATGTCGCCGGCCGCGTTACGCACCTGCAAGCGGCCGATGGCCTCGGCCTGCATGCGATGCTCCGCATCGGCCTGGGCCGTCACCTTGTAGGTCCGGCCAAAGCGGTTGAAGTCGTTGACGTAGAGGGAACCGAGATAGATCTGCAGCGACTCGAACACGTCGGCCAGGCGCACGCCCTGGCTCTTGACCTGGGTACGGTCGATGGCGACCTCGAGCTGCGGAGCATTGACGTCCAGGCTGGTCATGAGGCCGGCCACCTGTCCCGATTCGCTCGCCTTGGTCATCAGGATATGCGTCTGCTGCACCAGCGCATCGAGCCCGGCGCTGCCGCGGTCCTCGACCAGCATCTTGAAGCCGCCGGTCGCGCCAAGGCCAGGCACTGGCGGCGGCGGGAACACGCCGAGGAAACCGTCGGGAATGCCGGCGAACTTCGCCTGCAGGCGCCCGGCGATCGCGTTCGCCGTGAGGTCGGGGGTGGTACGCGCCTTGAACGGGTCGAGCATGACGAACATGACGGCGGCGTTCGGCACATTGACGAAGCCGTTGATCGACAAGCCGGGGAAGGCGACGACGCTTTCAACGCCAGGCTCGGCCATGGCAATCTTCGACATTTCCTTGGCGACCGCGTCGGTGCGGTCCAGCGATGACGAGTTGGGCAGCTGGGCGATCGCCACAAGATAATATTTATCCTGCATCGGCACGAAGCCCGGCGGCACGGCCTTGAAGCCGAAGAAGGTCAGCACGAGCAGGCCGCCGTACACCAGCAAGGCCACGCCGCTGACCCTGACGACTTTGCGCACCGTGTTGCCATACGCATCCGGCGCGCGCTGGAACGGCCGGCCCAGCATCTGCAACAGGCGGCCGGCGCGGCCACGCAGGCTGCGCGGGTCATGCACGGCCTCGGCCCCGGCCTTGACCTTGCCTGGCTTGAGCAGGATGCCGGCAAGCGCGGGGCTGAGCGTGAGCGAATTGACGGCCGACAGAATGGTCGAGATGGCGATCGTCAGCGCGAACTGGCGGTAGAACTCTCCCTGCAAGCCGCTCAGGAAGGCGGTCGGAATGAACACGGCGGCGAGCACCGAGGTAATCGCGATGATGGGGCCCGTGACTTCGTCCATGGCGCGCCTTGCCGCTTGCCTGGGTTCCTCGCCATTTTCGATGTGGCGTTCGACATTCTCGACCACAACGATGGCGTCGTCGACGACGATGCCGATCGACAGCACCAGGCCGAACAAGGACAGGGTGTTGAGCGAAAAGCCCATCAGGTGCATGACGGCGAAGGTGCCGATCAGCGATACCGGCACCGCCATGAGCGGGATCAGCGAGGCGCGCCAGTTGCGCAGGAACAGCACCACCACGATGACGACGAGAATGATCGCCTCCAGCAAGGTCGTTGCCACCGACTCCAGCGAAGCGCGCACAAACACCGTCGGATCGTAGGCGATGCGCGAGCTCAGTCCGGCCGGGAAATTTTCCTCCAGCCGCTGCATGGTGTTACGCACCGCCTGCGCAACGTCGAGCGCATTGGCGCCCGGGCTTTGAATGATTTGCAGGGCGACGGCCGGCTCGCCGTCAAGCAGGCTGCGCAGCGCATAGGCGTCGGCGCCCATCTCGATGCGGGCCACGTCGCGCAAGCGCGTCACCTGGCCGTCGGCGCCCGTGCGGATGATGATGTCGCCGAACTGCTCCTCGTCGGTCAAGCGTCCCAGCGTGTTGACCGTCACCTGGAAGGCGGCACTGGAATCGGGCGACTGGCCGACGGAACCGGCCGCCACCTGCACGTTCTGTTCGCGCACGGCGGCAATCACCTCGCCGGCCGTCAGGCCGCGTGCGGCGATCAGGTTCGGGTCGAGCCACAGCCGCATGCTGTATTCGCCCGCGCCCCAGACGAGGACGTCGCTGATGCCCGGAATGCGCGACAGCTCGTCGCGCACCTGCAGGTAGGCGTAATTCGACATGTACAGGGGATCGTAGCGCTTGTCGGGCGACAGCAGGTGCACCACCATCAGGATGTCCGGCGAGGTTTTCTGTGTGACCACGCCCTGGCGCTGCACTTCTTCAGGCAAACGCGGCAGAGCGCGCGCGACCCGGTTCTGCACCTGGACCTGCGCCATGTCGGCATTCGTCCCCTGCGCGAAAGTGACGGTCAGGGTCATGCGGCCATCGGTTGCCGATTGCGACGACATGTACTGCATGCCCTCGACGCCGGTGATGGCCTGCTCGAGCGGCGCCGCCACCGTTTCGGCGATCACCTTGGGATTGGCACCAGGATAGGCGGCGCTCACCTGCACGGTGGGCGGCGTCACCGCGGGATATTCGCTGAGCGGCATCTGGAAGAAAGCCACAATGCCGGCGAGCACCATCAGGACCGAGAGGACGATGGCAAAGATCGGGCGGTCGATGAAGAAACGTGGGAAGGACATTACGCGGCTCCCGAGGTTTTCGGCACGGCGACGGGCGTGCCGTCAATCGCGGCCGCCTGCGGCGTCACCTGCATGCCCGGGCGCACGAGGCCCTTGACGACGATGCGCTCGCCTGGCTGCAGCCCCTGCTCGATCACGCGCAAACCGTCGACCATCGGGCCAAGATCGACGGGGCGGAACTCCGTCTTGTCGCCCTTGCCGACCACCAGCACATAGCGGCGCCCCTGGTCCGTGCCTATCGATTGATCGGAAACGAGCACCCTGGCTTGCTGCGCCCCCGTTTCCAGCCTGACCTTGGCAAACAGGCCGGGCGTCAGTTTTCCATCGGGGTTGTCGACCACGGCACGGACGCGCACCGTGCCCGTCCCGCGATCGGCGGCGTTGGCCAGGAAATCAACACGGCCGTGGCGCGTGTATGTCTTGTCCGTGGCCAGTGCCACCATGACCTTGGCGCCCTGCGCCCCACGCGGGGTGGCGCTGGCACGGCCGGCGGCGAGCGAGCGCAAATAGGTGCGTTCATCAACATCGAAATAGACGTGCAGCGGATCGATGGAAACGATGGTCGTCAGGGGCGTCACGCCGCTGGCGACATAGTTGCCCTCGGTGACGAGAACTTGGCCGACTCTTCCGCTGATCGGCGCCGTGACGCGCGTGAAACCGAGTTCCAGCTGCGCGGCGTCAAGCGCGGCCCTGGCGGCGTCGACCTGTGCCTTGCCAGCATGCAGCGCCGCCGTCGCCACGTCGAGACGGTCGCGCGCGACAATCTTCGTGGCAAACAGCTGTTCGGCCCGTGCATGCTCGGCCTGCGCCAGCATCGAGGCCGCCTCGGCCTCGCGCAGGCGCGCCGTGGCGGCATGCACCGCCGCCTGGAACACGCGCGGATCGATCACGAAGAGCTTGCTGCCCTTCTCGACAAAGCGCCCTTCCGGCACGCTCACATCCTGCAGATAGCCGGCCACCTGCGGGCGCAACTCGACCCGCTTGACGGCGGTCAGCGCGCCGTTGAACTCGACGTACGGTGTTGCCTGGCGAACGACCACTTCCGCCACTGGAACGCCGGGCGGCTTGGCGGCAGCGGCAGGCGATGCCGTCTGCTTGCATCCGCTGACGGTGAGCGCGGTGCCCAGCACCGCGGTGATCAGGGTTATTGGTGTGACTTTCATCATTGTGCCTTTCGCGACTGGAGTCGACATGGTTTTGTTGAGCTGAAACAACTCCCATGGCCTTTATCCGACCTGACACACTTGGAAGGTCAAGCTTTTTTATCAATGTGAGGGCTGGGGCGGAGGGGTGCTATCGGCTCGCACAATGACCGCGTCGATATGTCTTTGGCGTGTATGGAGTGGGGAACGCCGCATCTGGGCCTGCGCCAGGACACCCCTATCGATCAAATCGACATGTGCTACCTGCCGTGGGCGCGCGGCACAGATATGCGCATACGGAAAGAATCACGGATCGAGGGTGGGCGGATCAGGAGCAAGCCAAGCACAACATACAAAAAAAGTGGGAATGCTGTCGATATCGCCGTCATGCCTGAGCCTGCCGAAGTGATCGCCCACGCCCGTGGACTCCAAATCGAGTATGGGTTGATCAGTCAGTTCGTGTTCCCGCCGCAAAAAGGTGGCGCCTACACCCGATCGTGCTTCAGTTCGATGTGGGATGGCGCCGATGATACGCAGCAGCGCCAAGCCCGACGGTAATGCGAAAATTTTCGGCTGACGTGACCCAAATATTGAAAATTCGGATGCAGCTTAGGCTCAACCGTGCAGCACTGGGGCAGCGCTGGTAACGTGCTGCGGCAATTCAATTCGAACTCTTAAAGCGATAACGAGAGCAGCGAACAGCATCACAACGCCAGCAATAATGAAAACGCCTGTCACTCCACCCAACCCGAACATCATGCCACCCAATGCAGCGCCGGCAGCTATTGAAGATTGCACCGCAGCGACGACCATGCCACCAGCTGTCTCCGCTTGATCAGGGACAGCACGGGCTACCCAGTTGGACCAGGCGACAGGTACGCCGCCGAACGCCAGGCCCCACAGAGCGACCAAAAGCATCAGGCCTGTTCCTTGGACTGGCAGCAGGATCATGCCGAATGCCGTCAAGCCCACCAGCGCAGGCATGAGCACTAAAGTAGCACGCAGGCTACGCTCCATTAGCCAGCCGGCCAGCAGCGTGCCAACGAAGTTGGCGATACCAAAACCCAGGAGCATCAGAGACAGACCGTTGACATCTATTTGGACAACGCTTTCAAGCGCGGGGCGAATGTAGGTGAACAGTGCATATTGCCCCGTATGGGCAAGTACGCAGCCCAACATCCCGATCCCAATCCCCGGGCGACGGAGCAATCCCAGTACCGATGTGGTGCGCATCATGGTGCGCGGCGCCATACGGGGCAGCGTGAACAATTGAAACACAAGTGTTAGCCCTCCGACAGCCGCCGCTGCTATAAATGCACTGCGCCAGCCATATAGCCCCCCCAGGTAGCTGCCCAACGGTACGGAAACGACCGTCCCGATGGCGATGCCACTGAATATGATGGATAGCGCTCGCGGCACCAACTTTGCCGGCACCAGCCGCATAGCCACGGCTGCCGCCATGCTCCAAAAGCCGCCTAACGCGACACCCAGAAGAATGCGCATCACTAACAATACTGTCAAGCTTGAGGACAACGCCACCAGCAGGTTGGAGGCAATCATCAGCACTGTGAAAGCCAACAAGACGACACGCCGGTCAAAATTGCGCGTGAGACCTGGCACCGACAGCCCGGCGAACATGGCCACGACGGCCGTCACCGTCACTGCCTGGCCAGCCAGTGCCTCCGATACGCCAAGATCGAAGGCCATCGGTGTCAATAGGCTGGCTGGCAGGTACTCTGCCGTCAGTAAACCGAAAACCCCCATTGCCAGTGAAAACACTGCCATCCATGCTGCTGCCGCTGGCTCTAAAACAGACACATCGTTCGCGTTGGGCGTTTGCTCGGTAGCAAAAACATCGTTGTTCATCTCTAGAATCCCTAAAACAGTCGGAGTCGAAAGTCTAGAGGTAAAATTCAGGATGATCTATGATGGTAAATCCTGATGTTTTGATCGAAACACCTGAAATGAGTAAGCAAAATCAAATTTCTCCATCATCTAATCTGGTCAGTGAACTATTGACAGGTATGCGCCTGAGTGGAGTCCAGTACCGCCGCATTCAGACCGGTCCAGCTTTCGGCATGGGCTTTGAAGACAAGCCCGGCCATGCCTACTTCCACTTCCTGGCTGTTGGCACTGCCTTCATATGTACGGATGATGGTGAGTTGCATAAGCTGTCCGCCGGTAGTGCGGCGTTCATGCCTCACGGCAGGAAACATCAGCTTCTATCGGATGCGGGTATTGCATTTCAGGACATCGAAAAGTTCGATGCCGCGCCCCTGGGTGAATCCGTTAGCGGAGTAGACACATGTCCCAGTACGCACCCCGTGCCCAGTGCAGTTATTTTTTACGGCTGCATGGAATTCGATCTCGGCGGGATGCAAGGGATCGGCAAGCTGATGCCAACCGTCATGGTGGCTGACACGCAAGCGCAAGGCTATCCTGGGTTACTGCCTGTTCTTGATTCAATGAAGCGTGAAATCTGCGCCGGCCGTATTGGCTTTGCAGGCATTCTGGCTCGCCTGGCGGAGGTCGCGGCAGCAATGATCGTGCGCGGCTGGATTGAATGCGGTTGTGAAAACGCTTCTGGCCTCCTCGCCGCATTGCGTGATCCGCGCCTTGCTCGTGCCATATTGGCGCTGCACCGCCAGCCCGGTCGTGAGTGGACAGTTGCACAGTTGGCTGCGGAGTGTCATATCTCCCGCTCTGTCTTCGCACGACGCTTTGAAACCACCCTCGGAGTGCCGCCCCTGCGCTATGCCACGGAATTGAGAATGCGTCTTGCCGCACAATTGCTCACGCACGAAAGAGTGTCCATCGACGTCGTCGCCCGACGCCTTGGCTATACATCTCAAGCCGCGTTCAGTCGTGCTTTCAAGCGCGTCATCGGCAAGTCGCCGGGCGCCTGTCGGCAAATGCTTTGAGGAGAATAGCTTAGGAAAGCGCTGATCAATTCATTTTTTCAGCGGCTGGATGGCTGCTTCCGCCCCAGGCTGTGTGAAAACGCCAAATCTCAAAATATTCGTGTGTGGGGTTACCATTCCCAACACCGAGAAAACGGCGTAGCGCGCGTTTTGAAAGGCCGATTTTTGAAGGGCCAGAATTTTTCTGCGTTTTCACACGGCCTGGCCCCGGAGCACACGTTCAGATTGGCTTCGATAGCCGTGCTTTTATTTCGCTATCGCAAAAGATGAGGCTTCCTACTGGAACCAAATCCTTCGGGATCGTGCCCAGACAGGTCATAACTTGCCAGCGTTTCTCAACGGGCGCAGTCAAATCCAGGATTTTAAAGTGGGTAATAATGAAGGAAGCTTCGACGTTAGACGCGAGGCGATCGGGCGGCTGGACAGTGACCATAGCAGAGAAATTCTTGAACGAGGTTCCTGGCAGCGGTTGAAAAAAAGGAGCGCATACCAAGCCCTGATTCGTGAGATCGAACACTTCTTCTATCGTCAGCAGTTCCACTTTCATGAGCGTTCATTCTTTCTCTAATCGCGTCTCTGGCAAAGTCCTCACCGTCCGCCTCTGGCCGGCTGCCGTCGTCGGCGGTTTCCACCCCAAAGCGGCCCCCCACGCGTTCGCAAATACCCCTGCATCGGCACCTGCTTTAGCCAGTAGTTACGTTAAGGTATGAGCTTCTACACCTTCTGCTTCGCACCGCAGATTATGTAGTCTCTGAACAAGAGGATGTTCGGTAATTGGGTTCAAGACGGCTAGCCGACGCTTGCCGTAACGAGCGTCGATGATCGCTAAACCCCGAACGACTGGATTTTTGTGATCCAACATTTCCTCAACCGTCAGGCTAAGACTGCAGAACAAATCCTTGTTCATCTGCTCCAGAAGAAACAGCCCGCTAGCGTCCATGACAGGCCAAGCCAACTCGTATGCCTGTGCGGGCGTTGACCCATCAGCGCGATTCTTCGCGGTCAAGGTTGCAAGCGATGACAAATAGCTTAGCGACCCAGTGCTAAAGATTCGGCTACCCTGAAAACTTATCCAGAACTCTCCTTCTTCGTCATGAAAATGGCGATATCGTGTCTGGTTGAGATCAATGCTCGCCACAACGTTCTTTGCGATGCGATCGTGTAGCTGCTTCTTAAGTTGCGACCATCGCATGCTGTCTCGATTCTTTCATTATTACACTGTGATTCATGTACCACGAAGGTCCGTTCCTGGCCGGTTGCCGTCGTTGGCAGTTTCCGCCCCATACCGGTCATTGAAGTATTGCTCCTGACTCTGGAACTAGGCTAAATGGGCGCCAGCCGCCTGGTGGGTCCCATTCACCATCACCACGAATCCGACCCGCGCTCGCATCGTGAAGGACTACACCGTCGATCCCAAGCGGCGACTGCTCCCAGATCAGACCTCCTGTATGGTCAAAAGCAAGAACTTCAGATGCCGAAGTTACAAGCACTGCGATGCGGCTATTTAGGTTCTCAAGGTCGCGCGAATCGTACAGATGGCCAAAGTAACCGTCCAGCTGATGGCGACGAACTTCGCCAAGGTAAAGATCAACGACGAACACGAACTGCCCAAAGCCGATGTAAACGATGCCCTCAGCGAAACGTGTGCTCTGAAAGCACGAGTACCCTGCGCTGGCAAGAATGTTTACGCGAGTCACCGGCGCACTATGGTGAGCGATCAAGACACTGGCAACGATGTTGGATTCTGAGGTTGCGCCGCGAGCAACAAGGATGCGACCATGTTCACTTTGCTCGCCAAGACTAAGAAATTTAACTTCCATCTGCATTTGTTTCCAAGGGATACGTCGAGTGAGCGCTTCTGGCCGATAGCGGACATCGGCATGCTGCAACGAAAATCATACGTCATGTAAACGGAAAAACCCAGCACCGATATTATACAAACGTATAATATACAGTACTGGGTTTCTATACAGCTTGCGCCGTAACTCCTTGAATCTAATGGTCGGGGCGAGAAGATTCGAACTTCCGACCCCATGCACCCCATGCATGTACGCTACCAGGCTGCGCTACGCCCCGACGAGGTGGGAATTATAGCAGAGGCTTTTAGGTTTTTGCCATGCTTTCCGCAGGATTCATGTCGAACTGCGCAAAGATTTTCAACAGCCCATGGCAAGCAGCCTATTCGTTCAGCAGCAGTGCCGTCAGGACGATGCGGAAACCGGCGATCAGGGGCTCGACCTTCATGTGCGGATTGTGCACCAGGCGCACGGGCAAGCCCTGGTACATGGCGATCATGGTGTTCAAACGCCCTTCCAGCATCTCCGCATCGGCCGGCAGGCCGCGCTTGATGCGCGCATCCCTGATAATCGACAGGAACAGGGAACGCGAGCGCACGTCCGCGCAATGCAGCATTTCGGCGATGGCGGGATTGCGCGACGCTTCGGCGAAGATTTCCAGCGGCATCACCCAGGTTTTCGGGTCCAGGCTTTCCAGCACGTGTTCGCCAGCATTGTCGATCACGGCCTGCAGCGGATCTTCGCGCAGCGCCAGGTCCTGCATCAGGTTGGTCACCCGCTCCATGTTCTTCAGCACGAAGGCGGCGATGATCGCATCCTTGCTGTCGAAGTAGTTATAGATGTGGCCCGCGCTCATGCCGGCTGCTTTCGATATCTCGGCCATGCTGGCGCCGTGGAAGCCGCGGCGGCTGAAGCAGCTCTCCGCCGCATCGAGCACCTGCTTGCGCCGCGTGTTGGCGCGCTCGGGATCCGGATGCTTCTTTTCAACTTGGTTCATGACTTTTCCAGTAGCGCGCCGGCCCTGCCCCTGCGGACAAGGGCAAGGCCGGCGTCGGCGTCCCCGTGATTATTGGACGCCGCCAGCCGCCGCGACGGCTGTCTGCTCAGGCTGCCAACCGCCGCCCAGCACCTTGTACAAGGTCACCAGGTTGGTCGATTTGGCCAGGCGCGCCGTGATCAGGCTTTGCTGCGCCGTGTACAGCGCGCGCTGGGCCACCAGGGCGTTCAGGTAGGACTCGGCGCCCTGCTTGTAGCGCGCGTCGTGGATGGTGTAGCTCTTCGTCGACGCCTCGACCAGCGACTCCTGCGACTGCAGGCGCTCGTCGATGGTGCCGCGCTGGGCCAGCGCATCGGACACTTCACGGAAGGCGACCTGGATCGCCTTTTCGTATTGCGCCACGGAGATTTCACGCTGCACCTTGGCGATATCGAGATTGGCGCGGTTCACGCCGCCATCGAAGATCGGCAGGCTGATCTGCGGAATGAAACTCCACGTGCCGCTGCCCGCCTTGAACAGGCCGGACAGGTTGTCGCTAACCGAACCCGCCGTCGCCGTCAGCGAAATGCGCGGGAAGAAGGCCGCGCGCGCCGCGCCGATGTTGGCATTCGCCGCGCGCAGGGTGCGTTCGGCCGCCAGCACGTCGGGACGGCGTTGCAGCACGTCCGACGGCACGCCGGACGGAATCTCCGCCAGCGCCGTCACGGCGCCGAACTCGGCCTGCGGCAGCAGGTCGGCAGGCACGGGGCCGCCCACCAGCAGCACCAGCGCATTCTGGTCGAGCGCCACCTGGCTGGTGTAGACAGCCACGTCGGAACGGGCCGACTCGACGCTGGTCTGCGCATCGTATTTGTCCAGGCCGGACGTGGCGCCGGCACTGAAGCGGCGCACGGCCAGGTCGTACGACGACTGCTGGCTCTTCAAGGTGTCCTGCGCCACGCGCAGGCGCTGCTGGTCGGCCACCAGGTTCAGATAGGTGCTGGCCACTTCGGCCACCAGGCTGATCTGCTGCGCACGGCGTGCTTCTTCCGTGCCCAGGTATTGCTCCAGCGCACTGTCGGACAGGCTGCGCACGCGGCCAAAGAAGTCCAGCTCGTAGGCCGATACACCCAGGTTCGCCGTGTACTGGCGATTGATGGACGCTTCGCCCGTGGCGCTCTGATTCTTCGAGATGCGCGTGGCCGTCTGGCCGCCGGCTGCCGACAGGGTCGGGATCAGCGCGGCGCGTTCGATGCCGTAGGTGGCGCGCGCCTTCTCGATGTTCAGGATCGAGACGCGCAAGTCGCGGTTGTTGGCCAGCGCCAGTTCCAGTACCTGGCGCAGGCGCGCATCGGCAAAGAACTCGCGCCAGGCGACGTCCGACACCGGCTTGGCGTCGGTGGCGGCCGTGTCGGCCTTGTAGGACGGGCCCGTTGGCCAGCTTGCGGGCGCCGGCGCTGCCGGACGCTCGTACGTGGGAGCCAGGCTGCAACCGGCCAGCAAGGCCAGTGCCGCCATGGAGAGTAGCGTTTTTTTCATATTAATGCGCATCCTTAGAAAGCGTGACGGCTGGCGAACCAGGCGTCGCCGGCGTGGTCGGCGCGTCCGACTTCGAGAAGAAGCCGCGCACCAGCACGAAGAACACCGGCACGAAGAAGATACCGAGGAACGTGGCCGTCAACATACCGCCCAGCACGCCAATACCGATGGCGTTCTGGCTGCCCGAACCGGCGCCGCTGGAAATGGCCAGTGGCAGCACGCCCAAGCCGAAGGCGATCGAGGTCATCAGGATCGGACGCAGACGCAGACGCACGGCGTGCAAGGTCGCGTCCAGCAGCGACATGCCCGATTCCTGCATTTCCTTGGCAAACTCGACGATCAAAATCGCGTTCTTCGCCGACAGGCCCACCACCGTGAGCAAGCCCACCTGGAAGTACACGTCATTCGACAGGCCGAACAGCCACGTGCCCAATACGGCACCGATCACGCCCAGCGGCACGACCAGCAGCACCGAGAACGGAATCGACCAGCTTTCATACAGCGCGGCCAGGCACAGGAAGACGATCAGCAAGGACAGCGCGTACAGCTGCGGTGTCTGCGAACCGGATTCGCGCTCTTCCAGCGAGACGCCGGTCCAGCTCATGCCGATACCGGCTGGCAGCTTGGCGACCATTTCTTCCATCGCGTTCATGGCGGCGCCCGTGCTCTGGCCCGGTGCCGGTGTCCCCAGGATCTCTACGGACGGCAAGCCGTTGTAGCGTTCCAGGCGCGGCGAAGCGTAGATCCACTTGCCGGTGGCAAAGGCCGAGAACGGCACCATTTCGCCGGCGGCATTGCGCACGAACCACTTGTTCAAGTCTTCCGGCAGCATGCGCGAACTGGCATCGCCCTGGATGAAGACCTTCTTCACACGGCCGCGGTCGAGGAAGTCGTTGACATACGAACTACCCCAGCCGACGCTCAGCACGCGGTTGATTTCCGAGATCTGCAAGCCCAGCGCGGTAGCTTTCTGCTGGTCGATGTCGATCTTGTACTGTGGCGTATCTTCCTGGCCGTTCGGGCGCACGCCCACCATGACCGGGTTTTGCGACGCCATGCCCAGCAGCTGGTTACGTGCCGCCATCAGGGCGTCGTGGCCGACACCGCCGATATCCTGCAGCTGCATGTCGAAACCGGTGGCGTTACCCAGTTCCAGCACGGCAGGCGGGGCGAAGGTAAACACCATCGCGTCCTTGATCTGCAGCAGCTTGCCCATGGCGCGGCCGGCGACGGCAGGCGCCTTCTGTTCCACCGCCTTGCGTTCAGCCCAGTCTTTCAGGCGCACGAAGGCGATACCCGTATTCTGGCCGTTACCGCCAAAGCTGAAACCGGCGACGGCAAACACGGAAGCGACGTTATCTTTCTCGCTGTTCATGAAGTGGTCTTCGACCTGCTCGATCACTTTCAGGGTGCGCTCTTGCGTGGCGCCCGTCGGCAATTGAATCTGCGTAAACAGGATGCCCTGGTCTTCTTCCGGCAGGAAGGAGGTTGGCAGGCGCATGAAGAGGAACACCAGGCCAGCGAGCAAGATGACATACAGCAGCATCGAACGGGCACGGTGCGTGATCATGGCGCCGACCCAGCCCTGGTACTTGTTGCTGCTGCTGTCGAAGCTGCGGTTGAACCAGCCGAAGAAACCCTTGTTGGTGGCGTGATGGCCCTTCTCTACCGGTTTCAGCAAGGTGGCGCACAGCGCCGGCGTAAACACCAGCGCGACGATGACGGACAGCACCATCGACGAGACAATCGTGATCGAGAACTGGCGGTAAATCACGCCCGTCGAACCGCCGAAGAAAGCCATCGGCACGAACACGGCCGACAGCACCATGGCGATACCGACCAGCGCGCCCGTGATCTGCGTCATGGACTTGCGCGTCGCTTCCAGCGGCGACAAGCCCTCTTCGCTCATCACGCGCTCGACGTTTTCCACCACCACGATCGCATCATCGACCAGCAGGCCAATGGCCAGCACCATGGCGAACATGGTCAGTGTATTGATCGAATAGCCGAAGGCGTTCAGGATGCCGAAGGTACCCAGCAGCACGACCGGCACGGCCATGGTCGGGATCAGGGTGGCGCGGAAGTTCTGCAGGAACAGATACATCACCAGGAAGACCAGGATAACGGCTTCAACCAGGGTTTTGACCACTTCTTCGATGGACAGTTTCACGAACGGGGTGGTGTCGAACGCCACCTGGTAGCTCATGCCTTCAGGGAATTGCTTGCTCAGGTCCGACAACATGGCTTTCGCCGCGTTGGCCGTATCGAGCGCATTGGCGCCCGTCGCCAGCTTGATCGCCACGCCGGTTGCCGCATGGCCGTTGTAGCGGGCCACGGTGTTGTAGTTCTCGCGGCCCAGTTCCATGCTGGCCACGTCCTTCAGGTGCACCATGGCGCCGTCGGTGGTGGTTTTCAGCAAGATGGCACCGAACTGCTCCACCGTTTGCAGACGGCTCTGGGCCGACACGGTGGCGTTCAGCTGCTGGCCCTTGACGGACGGCGTGCCGCCCAGTTCACCGGCCGACACTTCCGCATTCTGCGCCTGCACGGCCGTGATCACGTCCGCCGGGGTCAGGTTGAAGCTTTGCAGCTTGGCAGGGTCGAGCCAGATGCGCATGGCGTACTGCGAACCGAACAGGGTCACATCGCCCACGCCGGCCACGCGGCTCAGCGGATCGACGACGTTGGCGGCCACATAGTCGCTCAAGTCGGTCTGGTCCATCTTGCCGTTTTCGGAAATGAAGCCGAACACCATCAGGAAGTTCTTGGTGGCTTTCGAGACGACCAGGCCCTGTTGCGTGACAGCCGTCGGCAGCAGTGGCGTGGCCAGCTGCAGCTTGTTCTGTACCTGCACCTGGGCGATGTCAGGATTGGTGCCACTGGTAAACGTCAGCGTGATGCTGATGCCGCCGGTCGCATCGCTCGACGAGGCCATGTAGCGCAAGCCGTCGATACCCTTCATCTTTTGTTCGATGACCTGGGTGACCGCATCTTCCACGGTCTTGGCGGAGGCGCCAGGGTAGGAGCCGCTGATCGAAATCGACGGCGGAGCAATGCTCGGGTACTGCGCGATCGGCAGGCTGAGGATCGAAATTATGCCGGCAAGCATGATGACGATCGCGACCACCCAGGCGAAAATCGGGCGGTCAATGAAAAAACGGGCCATTAATATTCTCCTGAATTAGTGGGCGCTGGCAGCCGATGCTGCGGCAGAAGCTGCAGCGGCAGGCGCGGCAGCTGCCTTGGCCGGCACGGCAACGGCTGGTGCGCCTGGCTTGACTTTTTGCAAGCCTTCCACGATCACGCGGTCGCCTGCGGCCAGGCCGGAGGTCACCAGCCAGTCGGTACCGATGGTGCCGCTGGTGGTCAGCACGCGCTGCTCGACCTTGTTTTCCTTGTTCAGGATCAGGGCCGTGGCCTGGCCCTTCTGGTTACGCGTCACGCCCACTTGCGGCACGGTGATGGCTTTTTCATCGACGCCCGTTTCCAGCTGCGCACGCACGTACATACCTGGCAGCAACTCGCCTTTCGGATTGGGGAACAGCGCGCGCAAGACCACGTTGCCGGTGGTCGGGTCGACCGACACGCCAGCGAACTGCAGCTTGCCCGGTTCGCTGTACTTGCTGCCGTCCGGCAGGATCAGGTCCACCTTGGCCTGGCCTTCGCCGACTTTCTTCAGGGAACCATCTGCCATCTGGCGGCGCAGGCGCAGCAGTTCGGTGCTCGACTGGGTCACGTCGACATAGATCGGGTCAAGCTGCTGCACGGTGGTGAGCGCTTCGGCCTGGCCAGCCGTGACCAGCGCGCCGGCCGTCACGGTCGAGCGGCTGGTACGGCCGCTGATCGGTGCCGTCACGGTGCTGTAGCGCAGGTTGATATTCGCCGATTCCAGCGCCGCTGTGGCGGACTCGACATCTGCCTTGGCTTGCTCGAACGCGGCCAGCGCGTCATCGTATTCCTGGCGGCTCACGCCTTCGATGGCCACCAGTTCCTTGTAGCGGGCCGCTTTCGGGCCAGCCGTCAGCAGGTTCGCCTTGGCTTTCGACAGGGCTGCCTTGGCCGAATTGGCGGCAGCCTGGTAAGTGGCCGAATCGATCTGATACAGGGCCGTGCCCGCTTTCACATCGCTACCCTCGACGAACAGGCGCTTCTGGATCAAGCCACCGACTTGCGGGCGCACATCGGCGACTTGATAGGCATTCGTACGGCCGGGCAATTCGGCACTCATCGGCAACGCGGCCGGATTAACAGTAAACACGACCACCTGTGGCGCTTGCTGCGCGTGAGGTGCTTCCTGTTTTTTACTGCAGCCGGCCATGATTACAGTGGCGCACAGAACGGCAATAGCGCCGCTCGTACGCGGCGACGTCAAGGAAAAGGTTGGTTGCATCTTGGACTTTCTGAAAAAGAAGCTGGCTAGTGTCGTTAGAAATGACTAAATTTATTAACGCAGATCAAAGAATGAACGATCATTCTAAAATCGTCAAGCATCGTTACAATTGAAACATAGTAACTTTTGAGCGCGCTTTGTTATCAATGATGCAATTAAATGAGTGCAGCAACAGCAGCGGCAAGCCAACAGAGTTCAGTCAAAAACCAGGTGGGAGCGGCAAAACGGCCATGCGGGAAAGTTGGATTGAGTGAATACTGTAGCAGGGTAAAGGGTTCTTTGCTGAAGCGGTGACGTGTGCGCAACACTTTCCTGACGTGCAAGCACGCGGCCGATAATTATTTACCAATGGTATCGAAAACGCATGCAGCGGCCGATGCGCTACACTGCTAGCCCACAGCGTGGCCATAGCGGGGGTCCAGTGATGACAGCACAGGTGCAATCAGCGATGCCGGAAGACGGCTCAGACGGTGCGGCCGGCCCCGGCACGCCGCCATCAAAGCCACCACTGCTGTCGACCGGCGTCGCCGGCCTCGACACCATCCTCACGGGCGGCCTGCTTGCCGAGCGCCTGTACCTGGTCGAAGGCGAGCCGGGCACGGGCAAAACCACGCTGGCGCTGCAATTCCTGGCCGAAGGGGCGCGCGCGGGCGCCTGCGCGCTGTACATCGCGCTGGCCGAATCCGAGATCGAACTGCGCGCTGCCGCCCTGTCGCATGGCTGGGACCTGGCCGGCATCGCCATCGAAGAGGTGGCGCCCAGCGATGACATGCTCGACCCGCAACGCCAGTACAGCATCTTCCACCCGTCCGAAATCGAGCTGGCGTCGACCAACCAGCGCATCATGGCCGCCATCGAAAAGCACCGCCCGGCCCGGCTGGTGCTCGACTCCCTGTCCGAACTGCAACTGCTGGCGGAAAATCCCCTGCGCTACCGGCGCCAGGTGGTGGCGTTGAAGCAATACCTGGCCAGCCGGCACTGTACCACCCTGCTGATTGACGACCGCTCGGCCCTCGATGATGGCTTGCAGGTGCGCAGCGTGGCCCACTGCGTGCTCTCGCTGGAACTGCAAAACCAGGACTACGGCAACGACCGGCGCCGCGTGCGCGTGGTCAAATACCGGGGCGTGCCATTTCGCAGCGGCACCCACGACTACAAGATCGCGCACGGCGGCCTGGTGGTCTATCCGCGCCTGGTGGCGGCCGATACGCGCCGCGATGGCAGCCACCAGCAGTTGTCCAGCGGCGTGCCCGACCTTGACGCCATGATAGGCGGCGGCCTGGAAGAAGGCATGAGCACGCTCATTTCCGGCCCCGCCGGCAGCGGCAAGTCCACGCTGGCGGCGCAATTCGTGCACGCGGCCACGGAACGCGGCGAGCCCTGTGCCATGTTCCTGTTCGAAGAAGCGCGCAGCAAGCTGCTGAACCGCGCCGATGGCGTCGGCATGCACCTGAAAGCGGCGCTCGACACGGGTTTGCTCAGTGCACAGCAAATCGATCCAGCGGAACTGACGCCCGGCGAATTTGCCCAGGCCGTCGTCGATGCGGCGGACCGGGGCGCCCGCGTGATCGTCATCGATAGCCTGAACGGCTACATGCATGCGGTGCCCGACGAGCGCTTCCAAAGCACCTACCTGCATGAACTGCTCAACTACCTGTGCCAGCGCGGCGTGGCCACCCTGCTTGTCGGCGTGCAGCAAAACATGCTGGGCACCTCGATGACCACCTCGGCCGACGCCAGCTACCTGGCCGACAGCGTCATCATGCTGCGCTACTACGAAACGGAAGGCGAAGTGCGGCAAGCCATTTCCGTCTTCAAGAAGCGCGGCAGCGCGCATGAGCGCAGCATCCGCCGCTTCGAGATCAGCCCGCAAGGCATCCGCATCGGCGCCGCCCTGGCCGGTTTCCACGGCATCCTGTCGGGCATGCCCACCGTCGGCGGCACGCCATTTCCCTAGGGCTCGCCATGGAACAGCGCATCCTGATCTACGCGCCGGCCGGCCAGGACGCCAACCTGGCCGGCGCCGTGCTGGCTAGTGGCGATATTGCCAGCCATGCCTGCCATTCGCCCGGCGAGCTGGCCGAGCAGCTGTCGCTGGGTGCCGCCGGCGTCCTGACGGTAGACGAGGCGCTGCATGCGGGCGCCTACCAGGTGCTTGATGACTTCGCGCGGCAACAGCCGGACTGGTCCGACCTTCCCATCATCCTGCTCACGCATGGCGGACAGGATTCCCTGCCGCTGCGGCAAGCCATTTCCACCCTGGGCAACCTGACCCTGCTGGAGCGCCCCGTGCGCATACTGACCCTGATCACCTCGGCGCACGCCATGCTGCGCGCGCGCCAGCGCCAGTACCAGATGCGCGAAACGCAGCGGCGCAAGGATGAATTCCTCGCCAGCCTGGGGCATGAACTGCGCAACCCGCTGGCCCCCATCAAGACCTCGGTGGCCCTGCTCAGCCACCTCTACCCTGAGTCGGAACAGGTATCGAGGGTAAAAGGCGTGATCGAGCGCCAGGTCACGCAACTGACGCGGCTGGTCGATGACTTGCTGGACGTGGCGCGCATCACGCGCGGCAAGGTGGAATTGCAGCGCCAGTACATCGTGCTGCAACAATTACTCGGCCATGTGACCGAGCTGTGCCAGCCGGCCGCCAGCAGCCGCCACATCGGCATCAGCCTCGACCTGCCGCCGCAGCAGGTGGTCTTGCACGCCGACTATGCGCGCGTGGTGCAGGTCTTCGCCAACCTCGTCTCGAATGCCGTGAAATTCACGCCACCAGGCGGCCACGTCAGCATTACCGCGCGCATGGAAGACGGCTTGCTGCGCGTTGCCATCGAAGACAACGGCATCGGCATCGGGCAGGACGTCATGCCGCGCATCTTTTCCATGTTTGAACAGGGGCCAACCGTGCCGGGGCAGATCGCCAGCGGCCTCGGCATCGGTCTGAGCCTGGCGCGCCAGTTCGCCGAAATGCACGGCGGCAGTGTCGCCGCCTACAGTGCCGGAGCGGGCCTGGGCAGCCGCTTTGTCGTCAGCCTGCCCGCCAGCCTGGCGCCGGACGCCGCCGCCGGCGACGCGCCAACGGCAGAGGCGGTGCCGGCGGCCGCGCGCCATGCCGTGCGCGTGCTGGTGGTGGATGACAACCGCGATGCGGCCGATTCGCTGCAAACCCTGCTGCAGCTGGAAGGCTATGTTGTCGACGTCGCCTACGACGGCAAGCAGGCGCTGGCGGCCATCGAGGCTGCCTGGCCGCAACTAATCGTGATGGACCTGGGCATGCCGGGCATGGATGGCTATGAAGCGGCGCGCCGCATCCGCCTGCAGGCGCGCGGGCGCGAGGTGCTGATGATCGCCCTGACGGGCTGGGGCCAGGGCGACGCCCGCCTGCGCACGCAACAAGCGGGCTTCGACCATCACCTGACGAAACCGGTCGACTTCGACGCCATCGCCGCCCTGCTGGGCCAACACCTGGCGCGGCAGGGCTAGCCGGCGCTGCGCTTGTTGCCGCCTTGCCTGTTCCCTGCCTGTGCTCTGCTGATTCTCTGCTGATTCCCTGCCTGGTCCGCGCTTATTTCCACTTGCCGCGCAACTCCTGCACCTTTTGCTGCAGCAGTTCCGGCGTGGCTTCGCTTGGCGGCACGGGCACGCCGACGGCCAGCGACAGGCGCGAGCGCAAGCCCGCCTTGAAGGCGCGCTCGAACAAATGGCCATTGCGGTGGCTCAGCAAATGCCCCCACAAGCCGCGCAGCGCCAGCGGAATCACGGGCACCTTGCTGCGCTCGACAATCTTGGCGATGCCGCCCTTGAATTCGCTGATCTGGCCCGTGCGGGTCAACTTACCCTCGGGGAAGATGCACACCAGTTCGCCTTCATGCAGCGCTTGCGCGATATCGATGAAGGCCTTTTCCATGAGGAAGGGGTCTTCCTTGGCCGGCGCGATCGGTATCGCCTTGGCGGTGCGGAAAATCCAGCCCATCAACGGCGTCTTGAAGATGCGGTGGTCCATGACGAAACGGATGGGACGGGGGCTGGCCGCCATGATGACGATGGCGTCCACATAGCTGACGTGGTTGCACACCAGCACGGCCGCGCCTTCTGTCGGAATGCGCTCGCCATCGACGACTTTTACGCGGTGCACGGTCTGTATCAAGATCCACGCGAGGAAACGCATGAGGAATTCCGGCACCAGCGAGAAGATGTAGGCCGCCACCAGCGCGTTCAGGATGGCCGTGACGAGGAACAGTTCGGGGATGGTAAAGCCCTGGCCCAGCAGCACGATGGCCACGCCGGCGGCAGCCACCATGAACAGGGCGTTGAGGATGTTCATGCCGGCGATGGTGCGCGAAATATGTTTCGGGTCGCAGCGCGTCTGGATCAGGGCGAACAGGGGCACGATGAAAAAGCCGCCGAAGACGCCGATCATGACGATGTCGATCAGGATGCGCGGCACGCCCGCCTGGCCTACAAAAGCCAGCGCATCGACCACCTGCGTATTCGCATACGCATTGCTGGCGAAATACAGGTCGATGCCGAACAGCGACAGGCCGATGGAGCCGAACGGCACCAGGCCGATCTCGATCTTGTGGCCAGACAACCTTTCGCACAGCAGCGAACCCGTGCCGATGCCGACGGAAAACACGGTCAGCAGCAGCACGAACACGCTGTGGTCGCCATGCAGGAAATCCTTCGAATACACGGGGAACTGGGCCAGGATCAGGGCGCCATAGAACCAGAACCAGGAATTGCCCAGCATGGCCAGGAACACGGGACGGTTCTTGCGCGAAAAATTCAGGTTGCGGAACGATTCGGCGACGAAGTTCAAGCTCACCTTCAAGTCCGGCTCGGGCGCCGGCGTGCGCGGCACGCGGTAGCTGGCGATCAGGCCGAACAGCGCCACGGCGATCGTCGCGCCGGCCACCAGTTCCACGCCCAAGGGCTTATGCACGATCAGCACGGCGCCGAGGATCTCGCCCAATAAAATGCCGACAAAGGTGCCCATCTCGATCAGGCCATTGCCGCCCACCAGTTCCTCGGGTTTCAGCTGCTGCGGCAGATACGCATATTTGACGGGGCCGAACAGGGTCGAGTGCACGCCCATGCCCACCACGGCGGCCACCAGCAGCCACAGGGTGTGCGTCATCCAGCCAGCGGCGGCCACCGCCATGATGGCCAGTTCCATCCACTTGACGAAACGCGCCAGGCCCGCCTTTTCAAACTTGTCGGCCAGCTGGCCTGCCGTGGCCGAGAACACGACGTAGGGCAGGATGAACAGGCCGGGGATCAGGTTGGTGATGGTGGACGGATCGAGCGTGGTCCAGCTCAGCGCATCGTAGGCGAGGATCACCATCAGCGCCGTCTTGAACAGATTGTCGTTGAAGGCGCCAAAGAACTGGGTCCAGAAAAACGGCCCGAAACGGCGCTGCGACAATAAGGAAAACTGGCTGCTTTGACTCATGGCATGGGGGACGGGCAATTAAGGAATTGCTAAAATACAGCACTATCTTGCGCACGACAATCTTAATGTCCGGGTATTGCTTTTAGTCAATACCCAAGCGTCCCCGAAGCGCCATGCTGGCCGCGTGCCTTGCAGCTTTCCCTGCATCACAAAAATCGCCCATTTCTTGATAATAAGGTAATGTGCGCATACTGCGGGAACCGACTCCCCGCCCCTCCAGGAAAGCTGACCCATGTTTGGATTGATAACGCTGTTCATCCTCGGCGTACTGATCACCGCCTTTGTGCAAGTGCTGCAGTACCGCAGAAAGGTGGCCGATCTGGAATTGCTGACGGCCCGCTTGCGCAAGGAAGTCGACGGCATCCAGCAGCGCCTGCAAGCGCTCGATGGCCAGGCCGGCACGCCGCTGACCGCGGCCGTGGCGCAGCCCCCTGCGCCGGCCACTTCCCCTGCGCCTGCGCC
>NZ_NRDQ01000040.1 GCF_002878455.1 Janthinobacterium sp. AD80 | reverse complement strand
ATCTCAGTCGTCTCCCAGCAGCAGGTTGATGATGGCCATCATTGCAGCGGGATTCATTGCCGGCTCGATGGGCGTGACACCCGGATCGGTGCCCGAGCCCGACGTCGGGGCACCGGCCGACACGGTCGGCAGCAGGCTCGAACTGGCGCTGACATCACTCAAGACCGTGGCCGTTTTCAGGCGCCCGAGTATCCAGCTATCGCCGCTGGTATTGTCGGCAAGGTAGTCATTCGTCGCGCGCTTGCTGCTGCTTTGCGCCGGGCCGGAGGTGCTGCTGGTGACCGTCAGAATCTCGCGGGCGTCACCGCTGTTGTTGAACGTGTTGGTGGTCGTCACTGTCGGCAGTGCCACGCCTTCGAGGTCCCAACCCTCTTCCGTACTTTTGTACAGGTAGGCGCGCTGCACCTTGGCGCTGGTGGCGCATGGGGTACTGGGGGTGGCCGATTCCTGCGCACCGGCCGCTGCCGTCTTGTCGCAATAGATGAAGGTGCTGCGGCTGAGCAGTGGTGCGGAGGGCTGATCGAGGGCGCCACGGCGCGTTTCGCTCATACTGGCCGGGCCGGGATTGGGGCCGTGCTGGATGTTCTGCGCGGTGACGGTCAGATACTCGTCGTTGGGCGCGGTATTCTGGATCGCGTTGCTGCGGAATCCCAGCCAGCCGCGGCCGTCATAGGCCATCTTCATGCCGCTGTACGCATATTCGGTCTTTTGCAGGGTGCCGCCAAAGCCGGCATTGGTCGTCACGGTGGCGACGACATAGGTTGGCGTGAGCACGTCGACCATGGGGTACACGGCCGCGTCAGGCGTCCCGCGGTCGCTCTTGTAGCGCGGGCCCAGGCTGCCGGTGTCCGGGTTGGTCAGTGGTACCCAGTTCAAGCTGGTGGTGATGCCATTGCCGGTGCGCACCGACATTAGCTGGTCGGGTGGCATCGGATCCGTCTTGGCGTATAGCTGGTTGCGGCTGGCGTCGTTCGCCGAGGATGGCGCGGCTTTCAGGCGCAGGATTTCGATAGCGCCGCGTCCGCTGAAGTCGCCCAGCACAAAGCGTGCGCTGCCGTCGCTCTTTTGCAGCTGGTCGTTGGTGGTGGTCAGGTTGAAGGCGCCGGCGCTGAAGGTGCCGTCGCCATTGCTCTGATAGATGCGGTTCTGCGAGGGATCGTCTTTCCAGTGCAGGATATCGGCACGGCCATCGCCATTGAAGTCCCCTATCTGAACCCCAGCGGCCTGCAGCGGCCAGTATGCGCCGTCTGCAAGTAATGCCAATCCAGCGCCATTGAGGTTGAAATTCCCCGCAAAGATTTGCCGATATGTACCATCAGACACCAACAGCTTTTGTTCCGCTACGTTTTTGTGCGGAATTAAACAGTCCGAGCGTCCATCGCCATTGAAGTCCATGGCAAACTCGCATCCTATTCCCGCCTGAAGGGTCGGGTCATAGTCGAAATTGCCATCACCTCTGGATAACCAGGTTCCACTGCTGACGACCAGATCAGCCAAGCCATCGCCATTGACATCGGCAATATAAGTATCACGCGGCGTATAGTACCCGGGGTAAGGCTCGGCATACATGGGTACATGTACAAGATTTGTCGACGGCATCTCGATGAAGGTATTATCACGTTGACCCAGGAACACACGGGTACACACTTCGTTCGCGCATTGAGTGATATCGGATGTCGGATAGTTCGCCGTTTTCCCGAAGCCGGGACTAAGGGCTGTGACAACGTCGAGGATGCCGTCGTTGTTCACATCGAGCAGGTAATAATTCCAGCCATTCGAACGCGAAGTACCCTCATAACTAAGGCCTCCAGGACACAAATCCTGCATATCCAGGCGCGTGTCGCAGACGAAATGCTCTTCCTGGACAGCACGTTCCTTGTGTAAATCCACGCCAGTAACATTGACTACGCGGAATGACCCATCACCATTCGATAAGTACAAAATACTTGGAGCGTAACAACCTAGTCCTTCTCCTTGAGTGCGCAAGATATCGGTTAAACCATCGCCATTAAAATCGACTGCGGTGGAGGTATAGCATCCATCGCTCTTGAAGAGATTCTGATTGGTGATATTGAACTGTCCTGCTCCGGTGCCGTTTGGAATGGCAGTAAATGCACCATCGCCATCGCTGCGGAACATCCGGTTTTCGCCAGGCGCGTCGGACCAGCGCAGAATACTGGTACGGCCATTACCAAAGAAGTTACCCGTCAGGACGCCATAATCGCCCTTCGTGCTGGTCATCACCGTAGTCGACAATTCCCCATACTTGAAAGCGTTGATTGGTGTGTAGTTCAATCCGCCACCCGGCGAATAATTAAAGGTGGTGGCCGGCAGGCATTTACTTAGATTGAGATCGGCGCATTCGCGCACCTTGACCAGCCGGCTGCGCACGGTCATCGGACCGTTGTCGTAGTCAAGCTTGATCGATTTGACATGTACCGCATTTGCCGGCCTGGATGGCACATTTCCGGGCCAGTTGATATACGTCGACACCTTGTCGAGCAGCCAGATGCTGACGTTCTTGCCGCCTTGGTGATAGGCTTCCGAGCGATCTTGCATGGTGCCGCGTACCATGTCGGGGCGTTCTGTATATTCGAATACCACGCGGTTAACCGGCTGTTGCCTCGCCGTGCCTGTATAGAGAATTTCTTTCAAGCGCCATTCGTGACCCGGTGTCGCATTGCCGACTGCGGGGCCGCTGCCCCAGGCAACATCACGCTGTTCGTAGCGAAAATCCATATAGTTGCCGACCGTGTCGCTGATGCGGCTGACCGCCCAAGCCGTGATGATTCCCTTGTTGGTCACATTGATGGCAGCCTTGCCTGCCATATCGCCATACTCGTAAATTTGGCCACTCTTCGTCCATACCTTGAAATAGGACGGGCCGTTGGCAGGATCACCATTCGCGCCATACGCACGGATGCGCGCATAGATATCTTTGTCGGTACGGTACTCGCGCACCATGCCCGAACCGCCCAGGCTATCGCCCAGCTGATTCGCCGAGGGATTACCAGAAACGTCCGTCTGGATCAGGCGCTGGCCATCCAGGCACAATTTATCGTTGCCGCCGTACTCGACGCTGCGTGCGACGCCATCGATGCGCTTGTTGCCAGCACAGCGGGTAATGAGGGAGATACCTTGCACGCTCCAGCCATGGCCGACCGGACCATTGATGCCACTGGCGCTATACAGCAGACCGATATTGGGCGTCATGCCGCCGATTCCTGGGGGGACAGCGATCGGCACGGTATAGCTCGGCGTGCCGGCATTGGACACGCTGACGCTCTGCGCATGCGCACCGACGCAAGCTATAAAGAGGGCCGCGCCAATCAAATAACGTTCCAGGAGTCCAACAAGAGGTTTGTTGCCGGTTGTACGCAATGTCATCAATCAATTCTCCGTAGCAGCACGAAGCTATTTGGCGCACAAACAGGGTGGAAAACTGACTCTTCAACTCATCACCTTCCCCGCGCCACGAGACTAGCCCATGCGATATTTTTTGAAGCAATAATTTCGGGATGTTACGCTAAGGCAAATAATAATTGCAAACTAAATATTAAAAAATGGATAAATTTAGAGCTTGCAATATCTTCTGCGAGATGGGAAAAATAGACGACTTGGCGGAAATCATGCTGTATACCCTTGGACTTATCGCGGGCATTAAGAACAAGATTGGATCGAAGAAATGTTGACGAAAAATTCAGGGGAGAACACTTTACAAGCGCCCGTCGTTAGTATCATGGATCGACATACTCGGAAGCAGAAGCCTTGCCTCCCTCATTGGCGCACCAAACCGTAACACGACGCCTGACGTTGACAGCACCACAACCCAGCCGCCCTTGATTGTTATTTGATCAAATGGATTGGATTGATCCGAAACAAACGTCCAAACAGGTTCATGATTTTGCAGCGATTCCAAAACGACTACGCCGATTGAGCCGTGTTCCATAGCCTCTCCGCATTTAACTATGTACTGCCCACCATACAGCTCTTCTTGCGCCAGAATCGCGACATTGAGCCAACCGCCAAGCTCCTGTTTTTCATGTACTCTGGCCATCCAGGTTTCGCGCACTTCGTAGATGTCACCGTTGCTGCACATGAGGCCATTGTAGCTTAGCACCTCCTGATTCCGCCACTTTATTGCCATCACTGTCATTGATTCCATATTTAGAAACGGGCGACTGCACGCCCTGAATTAAACAACATCTACTCTATCGAACGGCTGCTCTTGCAGTAGTTAGCCTCGCTGAAAGTAGCCCAGGAAAATTCGACGCAAAATCGACTTGAGTTCAGAATAGTTGAAGACGATCGTGTTCTTGCCAGTAAAGGCAAGCAAGAAGCAGCGCATGCCCATTCAACGTCCGCTCCTGGCCGATTTCAGCCTACCAGGCGCCCATAGGTATCGCCCGAACCATTCCAGTCAAACTTACTCCAGCCCTTTGAGGGGACAAATATCTCCAAGCCTCTCGCAGCGAGGGCTTCTGCCAAAATTGGAATGTCTACCGGTATGCTTACCTGGCTGGAACCATCAAGTACTAGCGGTCCCAAAATTACCCAATATGGGTGATGAAAACGATCATCATCAGAACCACAGACTTTGAGAGAAGCATTTGCAGCGTAGGCAATGAAATAGCGACTCTCAGGTGGATAATTGAAACTTTCTCTTTCTTCAAATATGTCAAGTCTCAGAGTCTGAAAAATTGCTAACGCAACTTCTTTAAGCGCAGGCAGCGGACTGTGGACAAATATAACTGCGTGCATGGACTGTTTCCGTTAATGATGCATCAAATCGAATGTCCACAGTTGGCCGGATACAGCTAATTTCACTTATTTTCTTTCGATTGAAATGATGCCCGCATGTCTTCGTTCAGCTGTATAAATTCACGTACTAACCTATCGCAAGCTGACTTGCCAGCTTGACACTGCACATTCATTTTGACGGATATCCGTCCGTCATGAGAAACGATAGCTCGTCTGACCAGAGCCGGATAAGCCGGATGGCCTTCTGGAGCAAAGGACCAAATCACATTCATGTCCTGCTCAGTTGCAATTGTCCAGTTACCTTGTTTACTTACTTCGGTACCCGGCTTCGCTCGTAACGCAGCCAAAGCTTCAGACACAGATTTACACTCAATGGCTGACTGTTCCGTCTCGGGCAAAGGGGTTTCCTGAGCATATGCTGAAACGCAAGTAAAAAAAGTAAGAGCCAATAGTCATTGCATGCTCATCTCCGTTGAGTTCTTGAACCGTCCGTTTCTGTCCAATAGCGGCTGGCCGCATCGCCCAAGTGTATATGGCTGTTGCCCCTGGGACAAGCGCGAGGTTTTTGTCAGGCGTTCCAAAAGGGAGTGGCGCGCACGTTTGGCAGATGGCAGCAACAATTCCCGAAAAGGAGTAATATAAATCCATATAAGGAGTCATTATGAATCTTGCCTATGCCTACCCCAAGAGCCGCTTCGAACCGGCGGTGCTGGTTGACCTGAACGCCAAAGCCGAGCGCGAGCGATTGTCGCAAGCGGCATTGAAGGGTTTTTTCAAGCTGGCCGCCGCCTGGAAGCTGCGCGACGACGATGCGCGCGAATTGCTGGGCGGCCTGTCCAGCAGCGCCTATTACGAATGGAAGAAGCACCCGGACCGCGTGCTGGAAGTGGACCGCATCACGCGCATTTCGTATCTATTGGGCATTTATAAAGCGTTGCACATCCTGTACGGCGACAAACTGGCCGATGAATGGGTAAGCTTGCCCAACAAGAATCCCGTATTTGGCGGCCGCACGCCCTTGTCGCAGATGCTCGCTGGCGGCTTGCTGGCCATGCAGACGGTGCGCAAGCTGCTCGATGCGCGGCGCGGAGGGCTGTAATCTTGCCGCCCGCCTCCCATGAACACCTGCCGCCGCTGGCCGCGCTGCGGCAGATCGATACCTGCCGCCTGATCCCGTCGCGCTTTGCCGACATGGAAGACTCCGTGCTGGCGCCGCTGGCCGAAGACGACGCGCACCTGCGCGAGCTGTTTGAACTGGACAACGCGACAAATGCGCGCCTGGTGGCAGAGTACGGCGGCGCGCCAGGAATTGGCGTGGACGAGCTGGTTTTTGGCGTGCCGCACTTTCGCATCATCAACGCCGCCTACACCTACGCCCGTCCGGAAGGGGCGCGTTTCAACGATGGCGAACGGGGCGCCTGGTATTGCGCCTTCGACATGAAGACGGCACTGGCCGAGATCATTTTCCACAAGACCGTGGAATACCAGGAAATTAATTATTTCGACGACAGCGTCAATTACCAGTCGCTGCTGGCGGACTTTTCCGCCAGTTTCCACGACCTGCGCGGCCAGGAGCGCTACCAGGCCTGCCTCGACCCGGCCAGCTACATCGCTTCGCAAGACCTGGCGGCCATCCTGCTCGATGCCGGCTCCATGGGCATCATCTTCCCCAGCACCCGGCTCGCTGGCGGCACCAACCTGGCCTGCTTCCGCCCTGCCCTCGTGGGCAATGTTCGCAAAGGAGCCGCCTATCGGTTAACATGGCGGGGTACGCCAACGCCGCACGTGGAAACCTTGTAAGGCAGACACGCGGCGCGGCATCCGACTCACAGAACATTGATACTTCGCATGCAAACCAACCCTGAAAAAGACACCGAACTGCGCCTTAAAGTCAACAGCGAAACGGCCCGCCTGGCCTGGAGCGAACTGGAAAAACACTTCGCCCAAGGCAACGTCGTCTGGGTCGCCAACGAACTGGACCTGGTAGAAGTGGCCGTGCGCATCTCGCACGACGACAAGGCCACCATTGGCCAATGGATGGCCGACGGCAAGGTCGCCAAGGTCTCCGACCAGCAGGCGTTGGACTGGCAGGCTGCCGACGCCGCGCTGTGGGCCGTCGTCGTCAGCCCGTTTATCCTGGTGCAGCAGGATAAACCCACCAAACACTAAGGGCCGCGGGGCAAGCGCAGCGCCGGGCGGCAAGCATGCGGGGGCGCTGCCGGGCAAGGTCTGCGTACCGCCAGCTACGGCATCGCCTCACCAACTTAGCGCTCAATGACCAATAAAAAATATCTCGCCGCCATGCTGGCCATCGCTTCCCTGATCACTTCCATGCCCGCATCGGCAAACTATACGTGTAGCGGACCGGTAAAAGGCGTGTCGATTAACGGCCTAGGCGCCGTGGTCGCAGAGAGCATCGGGAAAGTGCAATGGGGGTTTCTGTGCAATGTGGAAACGGCCACCAATGGCATCAATCCCGCCACCTGCAAAGTGATGTACGCCACCTTATTGGCGGCACAAGCCAGTGGCCGCAGCGTCACCTTGTGGGTCACCGATTCCGCCACGGTGTGTCCAGACTTGCCCGCGCGCTGGAGCTATGTCAACGGCTTCAATCTTCTTCGCATGGATGACTAGTCATCCCGGACTAGCCACTGCATCTGATACTGGAAAGACAGCCGCCTGCCGGCTCGCACTGGCGATGGCCGTGCATCGCCGCACGACCAGCCGATAGTGGCCGCGCCGCCGCGCCACGTTCGGCACGCCGCTGGCCCTCCATCCCGCACGCCTCCTTGCCGCCCCTCCAGAAGCGACATGGCTATTGCATTTTTTACAAATCGCTATAAAATCACACATTTCCGAAAAACAATATCTCCCAAAATGAATATCAAACACGCAATCCTCATCGGGGCGCTGTGCGCGGCGGCACCGTTGGCCATCGCCGGCCCTGAAAGCGGACCGGTCGGTATTACGTCACTGCGGCCGTATATGAGTGAGCCCGCCAACGGCGAAGCAAGGATTTATATCTCGCTCGATAGTGACGTCTTTTGCGGGACCAACGTTTTTTCGATCGACAATACGCGCCCTGGTTCCAAGCAAGCGTACGCCGCTGCCCTGTCAGCCTTGGTGGCCGGCAAAAAAAACCAGCTGGAAGTCGATGCCTGCGCGGGATGGGGCACGACGCTGCGCTCGCTCTACATTATTCAATAACAGCGCCACGCCAGCCGCGAGGCTGGCATCGGCCGTGCCGTAGCCGCCTGGTCGCGCGGCGATACATGAATGATCATTTCGGAAAAATACTGACTTAAAGGACACTATGCTGCGCAAATTCCTGCTTTCCGCCGTTTTCCTCTGCAGTTCCCTGCCGCTGACACCGGCGCATGCCGGACCCACATGGCAAGAAGGCGAGATATGGGATCACTCGGCAGTCGCCGGCGGCTTGCTGATACGCTTCAATCCCGCCATCACTGCAATGCCCGACAACTGTGCCGGTGCCACGTGGATGTTTATTCCCGAAACGAGCAAGACCATCATCGCCGTCGCCCTGATGTCCATTGCGAGCGGCAATCGCCGCGCGATGGTGTACTCCAGTGGCAATGTGTCGGGGTTCTGCACGGTCACCCAGCTCGACCCCATCAATTAAACCAGGTTTGACAGCCGCAGGACGGCCTGGGAAGCTCGCCCCCGCCGTGCCTGCGCATGCCCCTCCGACACTCACGCGTGCCCCTGCCCCCCCAGGTACGCGGCAATCACCTTCGGATCGGTTTTGAGACTCTGCGCCGGCCCGTGCACGGAAATGCTGCCGTTTTCCAGCACGTAGCCGTAGTCGGCCACGTTCAGGGCGGCGGCGGCGAACTGTTCCACCAGCAGCATGGTCACGCCTTCGGCCTTCAGGCGCGTGATGATGCGGAAGACTTCTTCCACCAGGATGGGCGCCAGGCCCATCGACGGCTCGTCCAGCAGGATCACTTCGGGGTTGAGCATCACGGCGCGGGCCATGGCCAGCATCTGCTGTTCGCCGCCCGACAAGGTGCCGGCCAGCTGGTCGCGCCGCTCCTTCAACCGCGGGAACAGTTCCATGGCCTTGTCCAGGTCGCCCCTGATATCACCTTTCGGGCGCGCCCGCGTAAAACGGGGGAAGGCGCCCAGCAGCAGGTTGTCCGTCACCGACATCGAGGCGAAGACGCGCCGCCCTTCCGGCGAATGGGCCAGGCCGGCGCGGGCGATGCGGTGCGAATCGAGGCCCGTGACGTCCTTGCCGCCCAGGGTGACGGAACCGGATTTCGGTTTCAGCATGCCGGAGATGGCGCGCATGGTGGTGGTCTTGCCGGCGCCGTTCGAGCCGATCAGGGTCACTAGCTTGCCTTTCGGCACATCGAGCGAAATGCCGTGCAGGACTTCGACTTTGCCGTAGGCGGCGTGCAGATTATTGATCGATAACATGGTGTCCCCGTCAGTGAGCTGGTGCGGTGGTGGCGGCGTCGTCGCTGCTGCCGCCCAGGTAGGCTTCGATCACCTTCGGATCGCTCTGGACAAGCGCGGGTGCGCCTTCGGCGATTTTCTGGCCAAAGTCGAGTACCGTCACCACGTCCGACAGCGCCATCACCACGTCCATGTGATGCTCGATCAGGATGATGGTGATGCCATGTTCGCGGATCTTGCGGATGATGGCCATCAGCTCCTTGATGTCGGGCGCCGTCAGGCCCGCGGCCGGTTCGTCGAGCAGCAGCAGGCGCGGGTTGAGGCCCAGCGCGCGGCCGATTTCCAGCAGCCGCTGTTTGCCGTATGGCAGGTTGCGTGCCTCCTCGTCGGCCAGGTCGGCCAGTCCGACGAATTCCAGGATGCTGGCGGCCCGCTCGCGCGCGGCCTTTTCTTCGCGCTTGTAGCGCGGCGTGTGCAGCATCACGTCCAGCACGTTCGACTTGAAGGTGTTGTGCAGGCCCACCAGCACGTTTTCCGTCGCCGTCATCTCGCCGAACAGCTGCACGTTCTGGAAGGTGCGCGCCACGCCGCCCAGGGCGATCTCGGACGGCGTGCGCCCGGAGATCACCACGCCGGCGAATTCCACCTTGCCCGCCGTCGGCTTGTAGATGCCCGTCAGCACGTTCATCATGGTGCTCTTGCCCGAGCCGTTCGGCCCGATCAAGCCATGCACGGAGCCTTGCGTGACGTTCAGGTCCACCTGGTTCAAGGCCTTCAGGCCGCCGAACTGCATCAGCGCCTGCTCCACGCGCAGCAGGGTTTCGCCTTGCGCGCCGCCTTGCGCATGATCAAACGGCGCCACGCCGCTGGACGCCACGGCTTTCACGTGGCGGCGGCCCTTGCCGACAAAGCTCATCAGGAAGCCGACGATGCCGTCCTGCAGGTAGTACACGACAAACAGGGTCATCAGGCCGAAAATGGTCAGGCGCCAGTCGACCATGTTGTCGAGCTTGTAGGAAAACGCAGCCAGGCCGATGGTGGCCACCAGGGGCACGATGACGCCGCGAACGGTCGAGCGTTTTTTCGCCAGCATGAACGCCGAGCCGATCACGCCCAGCACGGCGGCAGCCACGGCGATCTTGCGGAACAGTTCGATATCCGACAGCAAGCTCGGCAGCATGACGACGATCAGGGCGCCGATCAGCGCGCCAGAACGGGTCTTGCGTCCGCCCATGATGACGGCCAGCAGGAACAGAATGGTCAGCTCGAAGTTGTAGGTATTGGGCGAAATATATTCTTCCGAATACGCATACAGGCTGCCGGCCAGGCCCGCGAAGCCGGCGCTGATGACGAAGGCATAGACCTTGTAGCGGTAGACGGACACGCCCATGCAGTCGGACGCGATGGGGCTGTCGCGCAGCGCCTCGAAGGCCCGTCCCAGGTTCGATTTCAGGATGCGGTGCACGACGATCAGCGAAATGAGCATCAGCGCGGCCACCATGTAGTAATACTCGACCTCGCTCAATTTGTGGCCGAAGATGGCGGGCTTGTGGATCTTGATGCCCATCGGCCCTTCCGTCAGGAAGCTCATTTCATTGATCAGGATTTGCACGATGGTGCCGAAGGCCAGCGTGACCATGGCCAGGTACGGGCCCGTCACCCGCAAGGCAGGCAAGGCCAGGATGGCGCCGAACAGGGCCGCGCCCAGGATGCTGGCGGGGATGGCCAGCCAGAACGGCGCGCCCAGCTTGAACACCAGCACGCCCGTGGCATACGAGCCGATGCCGAACAGGCCCGCGTGGCCGAGCGACACCTGCCCCGTGTAGCCGACGACAATGTCGAGGCCGAACAGCAGGATGGCGTAGATCAGGATGGTCTCGGCCAGGTGAATATAGTAGGGATTCGGAATGACGACGGGGAACAGCGCGAGCACGGCCAGTCCCGCCGCGCTCAGCGCCAGCATGGTGATTTTCTTGTTCATGAATCCCTCAGACTTTCTTGATCGCGGCTTTGCCGAACAGGCCGGACGGCTTGATGGCCAGCACCAGCAGCAGCAACAGCAGGCCAGGCACTTCCTTGTAGCCGGTGGAGATGTAATAACCGGTGGTGGTCTCGGCGATGCCCAGGATCAGGCCGCCGACGATGGCGCCCACGCCCGAGGTCAGCCCGCCGATGATGGCCACGGCGAACGCTTTCAGGCCCAGCGAGGCGCCCATGGTCGCGCCCGTCAGGGTCAGCGGCGCCACCAGCACGCCCGCGAAGGCGGCCGTGGCCGACGACAGCGCGTAGGAAAACGTGATGACCATGCCCGTGTTGATGCCCATCAGGCCTGCCGCGTCGCGGTCATTCGCCGTCGCCACGACGGCCTTGCCGTAGATCGACTTTCGGTTGAACACTTCGACGGCCAGCATGATGGCCAGCGCGCCGATGATGACGGCCACCTGCATCTGCTGCACGTTGGCGCCAAACACCTGGAAGGGCGCGGCCGACAGCGGCGACGGGAACATCAGGTCATCCTTGCCCCAGATGTTTTCCGCCACGTTCTTGAAAATGATGGCCAGGGCGATGGTCGACATGATCCAGCCGAATTCGGACTTGATCTTGATGGCGGGCCGCACGCCGATCCACTCGACGAACACGCCCTGCAAGGCGCCGAAGGCGATGACGATGGGGATCATCAGCAGGTAGCTCATGTAGGGGCCGCCGTGGATGCTGCCCACCAGCGACAGGCCCACCAGTGCGCCCAGCATCAGCGATTCGCCCTGGCCGAAATTGAGGGTGCCGGAGGTGGCAAAGGTCAGCTGGTAGCCGAAAGCGATGACGGCATAGATCATGCCCAGCGCGACGCCGCTGAAGACAAGCTGCAGGAAGATTTCCATGGTATTCCCCGAAGGACGGAAGATAAAAAAATGGCCAGTCCTGATTCCTCAAGGCTGGCCACTGCGCGGCGACTGTCCGCCAGGCTTATTTCGCGAGGACGACTTTGCCGTCCTTGACTTCGCCAAATACGGTCAGGTCGGCCGTGATCGCTTCATGGTTGGTTTTGCTGAAGGGCTTGTTGTACGTGGTGACGGCGCCTTCCACTTTTTCCGTCAGGTTTTCCAGCGCGGCGCGCACTTTCGGGCCATCCGTGCCGCCCGCCTGCTTGATGGCGGCGGCCAGCAGGTAGATGGAGTCGTAGCCTTGCGCAGCCGACACGGCGGACGGCATGCGGCCGCCCGACGGCTTGTAGGCGGCGACATAGGCGTCGATGAAGGCCTTGCGTTTTGGCGTGCTGGCGTCCTGGATGAAGGTTTGCGGCATGCGCGTGCCGTCGCCATTCTTGCCCGCGTTATCGATGAAGTTACCCATGGCCAGGGTCCAGCTGCCGATCAGCGGCACTTTCCAGCCCAGCTTTTCCATGCCGTTGGCAATCTGCGCCAGTTCCGGGCCGATGCCGTAGGTCAGCACCACTTCCGCGCCCGCCTGCTTGGCTTTCAGCAACTGGGCCGTCATGTCGACGTCCTTGATATTGTATTTTTCCACGGTGACGGGCTTGATGCCCTTCGCGTCGAGGGCTTTTTCCAGGTCGGCGCGGCCCAGCTGGCCGTAGTTGGTGGAGTCGGCCAGGATCGCCACTTTCTTGAACTTGCGGCGGTCGACGGCTTCCTCGACGATCATGTGCGACTGGATCTGGTCGTTGGCGGCGTTGCGGAAAATGTAGTTTTCAGGCTGGTCGGCAAACTGCTTGGTGACGATGGAACCGGTCGCCACATTGTTGATCACGGGGATCTTCGCTTCCTGGTAGAAACGTTGCGACGCCAGCGCCACGCCCGTATTGATATAGCCGACGGTGGCGGCGACCTTTTCCTTGTTGATCAGTTCCTGGGCGATTTGCACGCCGCGTTCGTTCTTGGCCTCGTCGTCGCGCTCGATCAGCAACAGCGAACGGCCCATGACGCCGCCCTTGGCATTGATTTCCGCGACGGCCAGTTTCACGCCGTCACGCATCGACACGCCCATCGGCGCGGAACCGCCCGTGAACGGCCCGGAGACGCCGATCTTGATGGGGTCGGCTGCGGCTGCCGCTTGCGAGAAACCCAAAACCAAACTTGCCACGAGCAATTTCTGTTTCAAATTCATTGTCATCTCCTGTAATACAACGTTTTTAATGCCACTTATTTTTATAGTCGTACGCTGGATAACCGCCCCATCGATAAATCATTGTAGGTTAGTAAACATGCTCCAGCAACAACAACATATGACGCGTCGCAGCATGCGAAAAAGCCGACGTTGTCAGCCTTTTGTAAGGAAAATATGACGCAAATTGACACAGCTTGCGCCAACGGCGAACAGTGCTGTGGCATAGCGGGACAGTGCGATATGAGCGAACTGGGCAATTAACAAGATACTGATCTGGCGCAAGATTGCCACCGTCCAGCATGCTAAGTTCGGCCATGCCTGCGCGTACACGCGGGTCCGATCAGCCACTCCCACCGCCTGGAGGCGATATGCAGCACCCGCAGACATTCCCCGTTTCCACCCTGCTGTGCGTCACCCTGTCAAGCCTGCTGCTGGGCGGCTGCGCCAGCAACCTGGCGCCTGTGCGCAGCTTCGCCACCCAGACACAGAAAGTGGCCGTGCACTTCGAGCCCATGGTCGCGGGCAGCGTGCACAGCTGCATGGACAAGTCCATGCGCAAGCGCCTGATCCTGGCGGAGCGTTTCGATGCGCAAGCCAGCGAACATGCGGCGCGCAGCGATTGCGCCGCCATCGCCGAGGCCAGCGTGCCGATCGCCACGCTGAATGCACTGCTGCTGCGCTATGCGCACACGCTGGCCGCGCTGGCCGACGAGCAGTTGCCCGTGTACACGGAGGAACTGACGGGACTGGGCACTTCGCTGGGCGGCCTGGCGCAGCCGGGCACGGGCGCCCCCCTGCTCGACGCAGACAAGCTGGCGAAAGTGGTCAAACTGAGCGACCTGCTGGGCCGCCTGGGCACGCAGCGGCTGCAAAAATCGGCCTTGCGCGAGCTGCTCGATCAGCAGGAAGCCGTCGCCATCGTCAGCAATGCGCTCAAGGAATATGCCCAGCGCAGCTACCGCGCGGGGCTGCAGGACGAGCTGCGCGACCTGGCCCTGCTGCGTGGCGCCGTCGATGGCAGCGCGCAGCGCGAACCGCTGGCCGCCAATTACGTGCGCACGCGGCTGTACCTGGAGGGACTGCAGTTGCAGGAAAGGGAAAAGATCGTTGCCACCTACGTGCAAGCCGTCGACGCGCTGCAGGCCAGCGTGGCCGCGTTGCGGGCCAATCTCGACCGTTTGCAGGCGCCGGAACTGGAGCGGCAGCTGGCGCAGTTTGCCCGCCACGCCGATACCCTGCAACGGCAAGCCGCCTATTACGCCCCTGCCCGCTGGTAAATGGCCGCCCCACTGGAGAATCCCATGCCCGAATTGACCGAACTGCCGAAGGAAGAGTATTTCGCCATCGCCGACAGCCTGGCCCAGGCGTCGAGCCTGGTGCTGGAATTGCGCATCCGCGCACGTGAATCGCTGGCGCCGGAAGAAAGCGCGCGGCTGGAAAACTATGAACAGCACCTGGACCAGATGGTGGCCCTGTTCCGCGCGTTCGGCATCACGCTGATCGCCGAAGGCGCCGAACAGGCACGCGCCGACATCGACGCCGCCATCGCCAAAGGCAAGCTGCAGCTCAAGCGCATCGCCGACGTCAAGGCAGCCATCAGCGCGGCAGCCAAGCTGGTCGACCTGGGCGCCGCCATCCTGTCGCGCGACCCGTTCGCCATCGGCGAAGCGGCGGCCAGCCTGCGGGCCAAGCCGAAGAAGGCAGAGAATAGCTAGGGCTCGGGCGGGCGGTGCCCCATCGCGTGCGTGGCCATTTTCAGGTACAAATTCGCCTGTGCCTCGTTGTGCGCGTAGCCCATGCGCCCTTCGGCCAGGGCGACGGATTTCTGCTGCAGCGCTTCCGGATACTCAAGGTCGCAGGCGGCATCGAGCCAATGGCGCGCACGCGCTTCATCGCTGTCTTGCAGCATGTTCGCCAGGATAAACATGGCGGGCGCCACGCCCCGTTGCGCGGCCTGCTCCAGCCGGCGCATGGCGGCGGCATTGTCCTGCGGCCCGCCCATGCCGTTTTTCAGCATAAGCCCCAGGTAATACGCGGCCGCACCGCCGCCCTGCCCCGCCGCATGCTCGAACAGGGCACGCGCCTGCGGCTGGGATGCCGGCCCCGCGCGCATCAGCAGCTTGGCCTGGGCCGTGATATCCGGCGCCGGCGACGCTGCCACCGGTGCCGCCAAGGCGGCGGCCAGCAGCACGTTTGACAGCATCATTTCGACAAATCGAGCTGGTACAGCGCAAAGCCCTTGCCGGCGCCATCGTCAGCCTTTAACTGCGTCACATTGCCGATGCCGGCCGCTTTCGCCAGCTCGATCACGTTGGGCGCCGAATGGAACACCACGGGGCCCTTGGTGGCAACTTTGGCGAAACGCCAGCTGCGCGCCGAACCGTTTTTCGCCCGCGTCAGGTTTTTTTCCTGCGTGACGTAGGCGATCAACAGTTCGCGGTTGTTGTCGGGCGAGGCCACCACCGTCTTGCTGCCATCAAGACCAGGGAAATTGCCGCCGCCGCTGGCGCGGTAGTTATTTGTCGCAATCAGGAATTCCTGGCCCGCGTCCACCGGCTTGCCCTTGTATGTCAAACCCTTGATGCGCTGGCCGGGCTGCTGCGTGATGTCGATCTGGTAGCGCACGTCGGCGCTGGTGATGGCGTCGAAGTTGTAGCTCGGATGGGCCGTGTTGACCAGCTCCTGCGCTTCCAGCTTGTTCGGGTCGATGGTGTTGAAACGCTGCGCCGACTGTTCCAGCCAGGCCTTCAGTTCCGCGCCATTCATCTTCACGCCGTACAGCGCGTTCGGATACAGGTACAGGTCGGCCGCGTTATTCAGCGCCACATTGCCCGCCTTGACGTCCGTGTAGTCGGACACGCCGGCCGAACCGCTCTTGAATGGCGACGACATCGACAACACGGGCAGGTGCGCGTACTGCGGCAGGTTCGCCTTCACATACGTAGCCAGGTAGCCGGCCTGCGCCTGGTTCACCACTTCGATGGCGCTGACGTCGCCCACGTCGGCAAAGTAGGTGGACATGCGGAAGTCCGTCCTGCCCACCGGCGTCTGCACGTAGGCGATCGTCGCCGCGTGTTCCTCGGCCACCAGTTTGGCGATGGCAGGATCGGGCTGCACGTAACTCTTCTCGGCGTTCTGGATGCCGCGCGCTTCCACCGTGGTGGCGCTCTTGTCGATGAGCCACTGCTTGCCGTCGTGGCGCAAGCGCAGGCCGATGACACCCAGGTGCTTGCCCCACAAATTGGCCATCACGGTGGGCACGCCGTTCACCAGGCCACGGGCCTTGTCGACGCCGGGCAAATTAAACTGCGGCACCGTGCTGGCGGCGTTCGGGAACAGCTGGTGCGAATGGCCGATCAGCATGGCATCCACGCCAGGCACTTGCGACAGGTAGTAATTGCCGTTTTCCATGCTCGGCGAATACGGACTGTCATCCAGGCCGCCGTGCGAAATGGCCACCACCAGTTCGGCGCCCTTGGCGCGCATCTCGGGGATGAATTTTTCCGCCGTCTCGCGCACGCCCTGGGTGTAGACCCGGCCTTCCAGCCAGCGCTTGTCCCAGGCCATGATGGTCGGCGGCGCGAAGCTGATGATGCCGACCTTCACGGTGCTGGTGATGGCCTTGCCATCGGGGCCGGTGGCCGTGATCTGCTTGTCGATGATGTGATACGGCGCGAACAGCGGCTTGCCGCTCTTCACGCTGTAGACGTTGGCCAGCACTTGCGGGAACGCGGGGCCGGCGCAGCGCGGCTTGGCGGCATCGACGCTGTCGACGTCGAACTGGTTGCCCGTCACCTGGCTCAAAAACGCCAGGCCGTAGTTGAATTCATGGTTGCCGATGCCGCCGCCGTCCACTTTCAGCAGGTTCATGGCCTTGTAGATGGCCAGCGTCTGGTCGCAGGCCAGCGGTTTGACGAGGGCCTGGTAGTCGGCCAGCGCCGTGCCCTGGATGGTGTCGCCATTGTCGAGCAAGAGCGTGTTCGGGAACTCGGCCCGCGCCTGCGCGATCAGGGCCGCCGTGCGTTCCAGGCCGATCGACGGCTCCGCCTGCAGCTTGTAGTAATCATAACTGAGCACGTTGGCGTGCAAGTCCGTCGTCTCCAGCAGGGCCAGGGTAGCGCTGCTGCCTGCCTGCGCGGCGGCCAGCGGGTGGGCCGGCCCGGTGGCGGCGGGCGGCAAGGCGCCACAGCCGGCCAGCAGCAGCGGCAGCAGGGCAAGGCGGGGAAGTTGGCTCATGAGGTGTTCCTGTTGAAAGACAATATCGCCAGCATCATACGCAGCACGCCAGCCCCTATCAAGGCATAAATATTGTCGCAAATACAGCAAAACAGCGATTTTATTGCCCCTGACGCCAGCGATTCGGCGCCACTGGCATGGGAAACGGCCCGCGCTCGCGTATAATTCAGGGTTTGATTTCACCATAGAAGACCAGAACATTATGGAAGCCGAACGCATCAACGCCATCTCCGCCCTGCTCAACGACCTGACCGTCCGCGAAGCCGAACTTCGGAGGTATCTTTGACTTCACTGTCAAGTCGGAGAAACTAGAGCAAGTCAACGAAGAACTGGAAGATCCAACCGTCTGGAACGATCCCAAGCGCGCCCAGGATCTCGGTAAAGAAAAGAAGGCGCTGGAAGCCATCGTCTTTACCCTGACCAAGGCCGATGCCGACCTGCGCGACACCCGCGACCTGTTCGACATGGCCCGCGAAGAAGGCGACGACGAGACCCTGGAAGCGATCGAGCAGGACGTGCAGGAGATCCGCAAGGTCATCGAAAGCATGGAATTCCGCCGGATGTTCAACAATCCGATGGACCCGAACAACTGCTTCATCGACATCCAGGCCGGTGCCGGCGGTACGGAAGCCCAGGACTGGGCCTCGATGCTGCTGCGCCAGTACCTGCGCTACTGTGAACGCAAGGGTTTTAAAGTTGAAATCCTCGAGCAGTCCGATGGCGAGGTGGCCGGCATCAAGACGGCCACCCTGAAGGTCGAGGGCGATCACGCCTATGGCTTCCTGCGCACGGAAACGGGCGTGCACCGCCTGGTGCGCAAGTCGCCGTTCGACTCGGCCAACGGCCGCCACACTTCGTTTACGTCGCTGTTCGTGTATCCGGAAGTCGATGATTCGATCGAGATCGACGTCAACCCGGCCGATATCCGCGTCGATACCTACCGCGCGTCGGGCGCCGGTGGTCAGCACATCAACAAAACCGACTCCGCCGTGCGCATGACCCACGCGCCGACCGGCATCGTGGTGCAGTGCCAGAACGACCGTTCGCAGCACCGCAACCGCGCCGAAGCGATGGAAATGCTGAAAGCCAAACTGTACGAACATGAGCTGCGCAAGCGCATGAGCGAACAGCAGAAGCTGGAAGACTCGAAGACCGACGTGGGCTGGGGTCACCAGATCCGTTCTTACGTGCTGGACCAGTCCCGCATCAAGGACTTGCGCACCGGCTTCGAGACGGGCAACACCAAAGGCGTGCTCGATGGCGACATCGACGACTTCATCTCCGCCTCGCTGAAACAGGGCGTGTAAGCATGACCGCCTCCGCCCCAGCGCCGGCGCAGCGTGCCTTCCTGTTCGACATGGATGGCACGATCGTCGACAACATGGCCTACCACACGCAATCGTGGCTGGCGTTCTTTGAACGCCAGGGCCATGCGCTGGACGCGGACGCGTTTTTCCGCGACACGGCGGGACGGCAGGGTCACGAAATCATCGCCAAGTACCTGGGCGAGGATGCCGACCACGTTACCCTGCTGGCGCAAAAGGAAGTCGTCTACCGCGAACTGTATGGCCCACATTTGGCGACAGTCGCCGGTTTCGACCGGCTGATCGCCAGCGCGCGCCAGCATGGCGTGGCGCTGGTGGTCGGCACGGCCGCGCCGATCGAGAATATCGCGTTCACGCTCGACGGCCTGGACCTGCGCCACCGCTTCGACGCCATCGTCGGCGCCGCCGACGTGGAACGGGGCAAGCCGCACCCGGACGTTTTCCTCAAGGGCGCGCAGCTGGCCGGCGCGCAGCCGCAGCACTGCATCGTCTTTGAAGACGCGCCCCTGGGCGTGGAAGCGGCGCGCCGCGCCGGCATGCGCGTCGTGGTGCTCACCACCACCCTGCCGGCTGAAGCGTTTGCCGCCTTCGACAACGTGATCGCCATCGTGCCGGATTTCTCCGCGCTCGACGTCGACGCACTGTTTGCCAGCGTGGCGCCAGCGCTGGCACCACATCATCAATAATCACCAACGAAGAACATCATGACTACGGATATCCAAGAACAAGCCGCCGCCCCCGATGAAAACAAGATCATCGCCGAGCGCCGCGCCAAGCTGGCCGCACTGCGCGAACAAGGCGTCGCCTTCCCGAACGATTTCCGCCCTGAGCACAAGGCGGCCGATCTGCACGCGCAATACGACGGCAAGTCGCGCGAAGAGCTGGAAGAAAACCCCGTACACGTGGTGCTGGCCGGCCGCATGATGCTCAAGCGCGAAGCCGGCAAGAAAGCCGCTTTCGCCACCCTGCAAGACGCTTCCGGCCCGAAGGCCGATGGCCGCATCCAGATCTACGCCACGCTTGATCTCACCGGCGAAGCGGCGATGGCCGCCCTGCACCACTACGACCTGGGCGATATCCTGGGCGTGCAAGGCACCCTGTTCAAGACCAAGACGGATGAACTGACCATCAAGGTCACGCAACTGCGCCTGATCACCAAGTCGCTGCGCCCGCTGCCGGACAAATTCCACGGCCTGGCCGACCAGGAAACGAAATATCGCCAGCGCTACGTCGACCTGATCATGAACGAAGAGACGCGCCGCACCTTCAAGGCGCGTACCGCCGCCATCTCGTCGATCCGCCGCTTCATGGAAAAGAACGAATTCATGGAAGTGGAAACGCCGATGCTGCACACCATCCCTGGCGGCGCCGCGGCCAAGCCGTTCATTACGCACCACAATGCGCTCGACATGCAAATGTTCCTGCGTATCGCGCCCGAGCTGTACCTGAAGCGCCTGGTGGTGGGCGGCTTTGACCGCGTGTTCGAGATCAACCGCAACTTCCGCAACGAAGGCGTGTCGATCCGTCACAACCCTGAATTCACGATGATGGAATTCTACGCGGCCTACACCGACTACAAATGGCTGATGGATTTCACCGAAGCCGTCATCCGCCAGGCCGCCATCGACGCGCACGGCACCGCCACCCTGACCTACGGCGGCCGCGAACTGGATCTGGCAAAACCGTTCCACCGCCTGACCATCGTCGAAGCGATCAACAAGTACGCGCCGGGCTACACGCCGGAGCAGCTGAACTCTGCGGACTTCATCAAGGAAGAGCTGAAGAAATTCGGCGTCAAGCCGTTCGCCACGGCCGGCCTGGGCGCGCTGCAACTGGCGCTGTTCGAAGAAACGGCTGAAGCGCAGCTGTGGGAACCGACCTACATCATCGACTACCCGGTCGAAGTGTCGCCACTGGCGCGCGCTTCCGACACGGTGGCCGGCATCACCGAGCGCTTTGAGCTGTTCATGGTGGGCCGCGAGATCGCCAACGGCTTCTCCGAGTTGAACGATGCGGAAGACCAGTCGGCCCGCTTCCTGGCGCAAGTCGCTGCCAAGGATGCAGGCGATGAAGAAGCGATGTTCTACGACGCCGACTACATCCGCGCGCTGGAATACGGCATGCCGCCAGCCGGCGGCTGCGGCATCGGCATCGACCGCCTGATGATGATCATCACGGATTCGCCGAACATCCGTGACGTGCTGCTGTTCCCTCACCTGCGCCGCGAAGAATGATGAACACCTGAAAAATCTACTGCGCGTCGCGATTTGCGGCCTGCGATGCTCACTGTGCGAAAGCACAGTTGCGCTTCTTAGCCGCAACTCGCATCCGCTCGCTACGATTTTTCAGGCGTTCGATGCCTCAAGGCAAAAAAAGCCGCCTGATCTTGCGATCAGGCGGCTTTTTTTAACCCCAACAGCAAGGGCCGGGGTCTGCCCCTCAGGGTGTATAGCCGGGACACATAGGTAACACTTGTCGGGAGACATGGGTAACACCTTTTATGATGATTGCACCGCCACGAACTGGAGCGTGCAATGCCCTGGAAGGAAACCACCCTCATGTCTACCCGACTGGAATTTGTCCTGCTGACACAGCAGCCAGGCGCCAATATCGCGGCGCTGTGCCGCAACTTTGGCATCAGCCGCAAGACGGCGTATAAGTGGCTGGAACGCCACCGCGGGCAAGGCAACAGCGGTCTACAGGATCGATCGCGTCGCCCACATGCT
>NZ_NRDQ01000004.1 GCF_002878455.1 Janthinobacterium sp. AD80 | reverse complement strand
CGTGCAGCTCGACGCCGACGAGCTGCTGGTCGCCGGCGATGCCCTGCTGCTGCGCCAGGCGCTGGGCAACCTGCTTGACAACGCGGCCGGCTTCGCGCCACCGGGCAGCAGCATCGACCTGACGGCGCGGCGCCAGGGCGCCCAGGTGGAAATTGCCGTGCGCGACCGTGGCGCGGGCATCCCCGCGTATGCGCTCGAGCGCGTCTTCGAGCGCTTTTACTCGCTGCCGCGCCCCGCCAGCGGCAAGAGCACGGGCCTGGGCCTGCCTTTCGTGCGCGAGGTGGCCTCGCTGCATGGCGGCACGGTCGAGGTCATCAATCATGCGCAGGGTGGCGCCTGCGCCCGCCTGTGCCTGCCGCTGGCCTAGCTCGCCCGTTTATGGCCTGAATTTATGGGCTGAATTTATTTCCGCACTTCACACGCAGCGCACAGTCAGCGCACATGGGTTTTTTACACTGGCATCCTTACTTCAAGGATGCGCCATGCAAAAAACTTTATTCGTCAAAGCGTTGATCGTGTTCGGCCTGATGCTGCTGATCGGCTTGCCATTGCTGATGATCCAGGAAACGATCAAGGAAAGGATGGAATTCCGCCAGGAAGCCGTCAACAGCATCGCCGCCGATTCAGTGCGCGAACAAACCATCATCGGGCCCATCCTCGTGATTCCGTATGTGGAGCAGTATGACGAGCGGGTCGAGATCGCCGTCGACAAGGAGCAGCAAGGCAGCGTGCCGGCGCAGACACAGGTGCAGCGCCGCGTCATGCAGCGCCGCTTGCTGGTGTACCCGAACCTCTTGCTGCAGGAAGGCACCATCGAGACCGACCGCCGCTACCGTGGCATCCACCAGGTGCTGGTGTACAGCGGCCAGCATGCGTTCAAGGGCGACTTCACGGTGCCCAGTCTTGAGCAGTTGCCGCGCAAGACGCCGGACGCGCGCGTGACCCTGGGCGAGCCGTTTGTTGCCTTGTCCATCGAGGACGTGCGCGGCATCCGCAACATCCCGAAAATCGACTGGGGCGGGCGCCAGATCGAATTCGAACAGGGCACCGACCTGTTTGCCTTCCGCAGCGGCCTGCATGCACCCCTGGGCGCCATGCCGCTGGCGCAAGCGCAGCAGGTGAAATTCAGTTTTGACCTGGGACTGGACGGCATCGAACGCCAGCATTTCGTGCCGGTGGCGAAAAACAGCCAGATCAGCATCAAGTCGAACTGGCCCCATCCGCAGTTTGGCGGGCGCTTCCTGCCGTCGCCGAAACACCGCCAGATCAATGCCGATGGCTTTCAGGTCGAGTGGAATATCTCGTCGCTGGCCAGCAATGCGCAAACGCAGCTGAGCACGATCGAGGGCGAGTTCAAGGTGCCCGACAGCGCGCCGCTGGGCCAGGTGGACCGTTTCAGCGTCGGCTTCATCGAGCCGATCAATGTGTATTCGCAATCGGACCGGGCCACCAAGTATGGCTTGCTGTTTGTGGCGCTGACGTTTGCCGCCTTCTTCATCTTCGAGATCCTGAAGAGTCTGCCGATCCATCCCGTGCAATATCTGCTGGTGGGCCTGTCGCTGGTGATCTTCTTCCTGCTGCTGGTGGGCCTGGCCGAGCATATCGCTTTCCTTGCCGCCTACCTGATCGCCAGCGCCGCCTGTATCGCGCTGACCAGTTTTTACCTGGCGCATGTATTGCACAACGCCTGGCGCGGCATCGGCTTCGGCGTGGCGCTGACCATGCTGTATGGCGCCCTGTACGGATTGCTGAACTCGGAAAACAATGCGCTGGTGATGGGCAGCATCCTGCTGTTCGCCGTCCTGGCCGCCATCATGGTGGCGACGCGCAAGGTTGACTGGTATCAGATTGGCAAAGGCCCGGTGCAAGAATAGGGGTGCTGCTGTCGACATGATGCGGCAGGCCGATGGCTGGCCCCGGAACGTTCCCGGGCTGGCCATCGGCTTTTCCAGGGTAAAAATAGTGAACGCATAAACTTATCTGATTTATCAACAAATTGGTGTTTGGTTGGTATTGTTTACGGTATTCTATTGGTGTTACTTTTTTAGTAATGTCGGACCAGATGCTGCCTGCCGGTCCTACCATCGTTTCATCAATACACCAACGGAGACATACCATGATGAAGAAAACCGCGGCCTTTCTGTTTGCGCTCGGCCTGAGCGCGTCCTATGCGTTTGCCGCTGGCGATGTGACGCAGTGCTACAGCGAATGCGGGCAGAAAGTGGCCAATTGCCGGGCCCATCTGGGCGGCAGTCCCATCTGTACCGACCTGTACGATCATTGCCTGGCCAATTGCCAGCAGTAAGTCCTGCTGGTGCTGCGCCTTGCGGGCGCACGGGCAGCACCGATGATTTTTTAACCAGAAACCTATGAGTGGAGACATGCATGTACAAGAAAATCGCGGTATTCCTGTTTGCCATCGGCTGCAGCGCATCGTATGCCATGGCCGGCAATGACTGCACGCTGGAGTGCGCCATCCGGGCCAATACTTGTTCGGGCGGCATGCCCGGCTCGGCATCGAGCCCCATTTGCGAGATGATCTACCAGCATTGCATCGCGCAGTGCAAGGTCTGAGCCAGGGCGCCCTGTTACTGCTAGGGGGCCTTGCCTGACTGATGCGGGAGGAGGGCGCGTACGCCAGGTGCGCGCCCTTCTTGTTGGCGCCAGCGGCTGGCGTGCTTGCCAGCGACTGTCGTGATAGCCGAGCGGCGCGCAAGCCGCATGCGGCGGGGCTTTGCGCCCTTTTTTCTGGCGTGAAAACAGCCTTTTTCAGCCGCGCCGACAACTCCCGCAGGGGCGTCGCGCAACACTTTGACATACCTCGTGTTAACTTGTTGCGTCAAGGGTTTTTGTGCTATATACTAGCCGGCTTCGGTATGGATTCGTCTTTTTTGAGTCCTACGTTACTTTGTAGTTAAACAAGCCCCGCCCAATCGCAGGTGGGAATGGAGAAAAAATGAGCCTAGGCCTTCTCGGTCGCAAGGTTGGTATGATGCGCATTTTCACGGATGAAGGGGATTCGATTCCTGTCACCGTGTTGGACGTATCGAACAACCGTGTTGCGCAAATCAAAACCCCTGAAACAGATGGTTACTCCGCTGTTCAGGTCGCATTCGGTCAACGTCGCGCTTCCCGCGTGACCAAAGCTGTTGCTGGTCATCACGCTAAAGCTGGTGTTGAAGCCGGTACTCTGTTGAAAGAGTTCCGCGTTGACGCTGCTAAAGCCGCTGAACTGAAAGCTGGCGATGTTGTCGCCGCTTCCCTGTTCGAAGTCGGTCAAAAGATCGACGTGCAAGGCGTTACCATCGGTAAAGGCTATGCAGGCGTTATCAAACGTTACCACTTCGCTTCTGGCCGTGCAACGCACGGTAACTCGCGTTCGCACAACGTTCCAGGTTCCATCGGTATGGCACAAGATCCAGGTCGCGTTTTCCCTGGTAAGCGCATGACCGGTCATCTGGGTGACGTTAACCGTACGATCCAGAACCTCGTGATCGCCCGTATCGATGCCGACCGTCAGCTGTTGCTGGTCAAAGGCGCGATTCCAGGTGCGAAAAATGGCCAGGTAGTTGTCTCGCCAGCCATCAAAACCAAAGCCAAGAAGGGAGCTTAAACGATGGAACTCAAGCTTCTGAATGCGCAAGGTCAAGCCGCCTCGAACGTTGCTGCAGCCGATACGATTTTCGGCCGTGACTACAATGAAGCGCTGATCCACCAAGTCGTCATCGCTTATCAAGCGAATGCACGTAGTGGTAACCGCAAGCAAAAAGACCGTGAAGAAGTTCACCACACGACGAAAAAGCCATGGCGCCAAAAAGGTACCGGCCGCGCTCGTGCTGGTATGTCGTCGTCGCCACTGTGGCGCGGCGGTGGTCGGATTTTCCCGAACTCGCCTGACGAAAACTTCACCCACAAAGTGAACAAAAAAATGTATCGCGCAGGTATCTGCTCGATCCTGTCGCAGCTGGCTCGCGAAGAGCGCCTGATCGTCATCGACGATCTGACGATCGACGCGCCAAAAACCAAGCTGCTGTCGCAAAAATTGAACGGCCTGGGCTTTGATTCGGTTCTGATCATCACCGACGTTCTGAACGAAAACCTGGAACTGGCATCGCGCAACCTGCCTAACGTACTCGTCGTTGAGCCACGTCACGCAGACCCGATGTCCCTGGTGTTCTACAAGAAGATCCTGGTCACCAAAGCTGCACTGGCCAAGATTGAGGAGATGCTGGCATGAGCGCGATTTTGAAACATAGCGAAGAACGCTTGATGAAGGTGCTGTTGGCGCCCGTGATTTCCGAAAAGGCCACCATGGTCGCGGAAAAGAACGAGCAAATTGTATTCCGCGTACTGCCGGATGCAACCAAGCCTGAAATCAAGGCAGCGGTCGAACTGCTGTTCAAGGTTGAAGTTCTGTCCGTGCAAACTGCAAACCGCGAAGGTAAGCAAAAGCGCACCGGCAAGTTCAACGGTCGTCGTAACCATACCAAGCGTGCTTTCGTGTGCCTGAAGCCTGGCCAGGAAATCAACTTCTCCGAGGAGGCTGCATAATGGCACTCGTTAAGATGAAACCAACCTCGCCAGGCCGTCGCGGCATGGTGAAGGTGGTGAATGCCGACCTGTACAAAGGTCGTCCGTTCGCTGCCCTGGTTGAAAAGAAATCCAAGACCGCTGGTCGTAACAACAACGGTCACATCACCACCCGTCATATCGGTGGTGGTCACAAGCAACACTATCGCCTGATCGACTTCAAGCGCACCAAAGATGGTATTCCAGCGAAAGTGGAACGTATCGAATACGATCCAAACCGCACCGCGAATATCGCTCTGCTGTGCTACGCCGACGGCGAGCGTCACTACATCATCGCAACCAAAGGCATGGCCGTTGGCGACAGCGTGATGAACGGTTCGGAAGCACCGATCAAATCGGGTAACTGCTTGCCAATCCGTAACATCCCAGTCGGTACCGTGATGCATTGCGTCGAAATGCTGCCAGGTAAAGGTGCCCAAATGGCACGTACCGCCGGCGCCGGCGTTGTGCTGATGGCCCGTGAAGGTACCTACGCTCAAGTGCGTCTGCGCTCGGGTGAAGTACGTCGCGTGCACATCGAGTGCCGTGCTACCGTTGGTGAAGTCGGCAATGCCGAGCACAGCCTGCGTAAAATCGGTAAAGCTGGTGCGATGCGCTGGCGCGGTGTTCGTCCTACCGTTCGCGGTGTGGTCATGAACCCGGTCGATCACCCGCACGGTGGTGGTGAAGGTAAAACAGCAGCTGGTCGTCATCCAGTTTCGCCTTGGGGCCAACAGACTAAAGGTAAGAAGACACGCAGCAACAAGCGTACGACTTCCATGATCGTCTCGCGCCGCGGCAAGAAATAAGGGGTAGCACATGACACGTTCATTGAAAAAAGGGCCGTTCTGTGACGCCCACCTGGTGAAAAAAGTTGAAGCTGCGCAAGCTGCCAAAGACAAAAAGCCAATCAAAACCTGGTCGCGTCGTTCGACAATCATGCCTGACTTCATCGGCCTGACGATCGCGGTTCATAACGGCAAGCTGCACGTGCCGGTTTATGTTTCCGAAAACATGGTTGGTCACAAGCTCGGCGAATTCGCACTGACCCGTACGTTCAAGGGCCATGCAGCTGACAAAAAGGCTAAGAAATAATGGAAACTAAAGCTATCCTCAAAGGTGTGCGCCTGTCGGACCAAAAGGGCCGCCTGGTTGCTGACCTGATCCGTGGCAAGAAAGTTGACGCTGCACTCAACATCTTGCAATTCAGCCCGAAAAAAGGTGCTGCGATCATCAAGCGCGTTCTGGAATCCGCTATTGCGAATGCCGAGCACAATGATGGTGCGGACATCGACGAATTGTTCGTGAAAACGATCTACGTCGAAAAGGGCCCCGTCCTGAAGCGCTTCACCGCGCGTGCAAAAGGCCGTGGCGACCGTATTTCGAAACAATCCTGTCACGTTTACGTGACTGTCGGTAACTAAGGAGCCACGATGGGTCAGAAAATTCATCCAACCGGTTTCCGTCTGGCGGTCACCCGTAACTGGGCTTCGCGCTGGTATGCAGGCAACGGTAATTTCGCTGCCATGCTGAACGAAGACTTGAAAGCACGTGCTTACCTGAAAAAGAAACTGAAGAACGCATCCGTTGGCCGCATCGTTATCGAGCGCCCAGCCAAGAACGCGCGCTTCACGATCTACAGCTCGCGCCCAGGCGTGGTCATTGGTAAAAAAGGCGAAGACATCGAAGTACTGAAGTCCGCTTTGACCAAGATCATGGGCGTGCCTGTTCACGTGAACATCGAAGAAATTCGCAAGCCGGAAATCGATTCGCAACTGATCGCCGATTCGATCTCGCAGCAGCTGGAAAAACGTATCATGTTCCGCCGCGCCATGAAGCGCGCAATGCAAAACGCAATGCGCCTGGGTGCACTCGGTATCAAGATCATGTCGTCCGGCCGTCTGAACGGTATCGAAATCGCACGTAAAGAATGGTACCGCGAAGGCCGCGTGCCTCTGCATACCCTGCGCGCCGATATCGACTACGGTACCAGCGAAGCGTCGACCACCTACGGCATCATCGGTGTCAAGGTGTGGGTATACAAAGGTGACCGCGCGCCTAACGGCGATGCACCAGTCATCGATACCCCAGCTGACGAGAAGAAAAGCCGCGGCCCACGCCGTGACGATGGCAAGCCAGCTGGCCGTCCACGTCCAGCCGGTGCCGGTGCGAAACCATCCACAGCACCAGGTGCACGTGTGCGTACCGCCGCTAAACCGGCCGCCGCAGCAGCACCAGCTGAGAAAGCAGGAGAATAATCATGCTGCAACCAGCACGCAGAAAGTATCGTAAAGAGCAGAAAGGCCGTAACACCGGTATTTCGCACAGCCGCGGCACCGCCGTGTCGTTTGGCGAATTCGGTCTGAAGGCAGTTGCGCGCGGTCGTATCACTGCGCGTCAAATTGAAGCGGCGCGTCGTGCAATGACGCGTCACATCAAGCGCGGTGGCCGTATCTGGATCCGTATTTTCCCGGACAAACCGATTTCGAACAAACCGGCTGAAGTCCGTATGGGTAACGGTAAAGGTAATCCTGAGTACTACGTCGCTGAAATTCAGCCAGGCAAAGTACTGTACGAAATGGATGGCGTTGATGAAGCGCTGGCACGGGAAGCATTCCGTCTTGCCGCCGCTAAACTGCCACTGGCGACGACGTTTGTCATCCGCCAAGTCGGCCAATAATTGGAGTTGTATATGAAAGCATCTGAACTCCGCGGCAAGGACCAGCCAGCTCTGCAAAAAGAGCTGAATGACCTGTTGAAGGCACAGTTCGGCCTGCGCATGCAAATCGCTACGCAGCAGCTGAGCAACACTTCGCAGCTCAAGAAGGTACGCCGCGATATCGCGCGTGTGAAGACGGTAATGAATCTGAAGGAAGCCAAATGAACGAACCAGTGAAACAGTCGCTCAAGCGCACGCTGATCGGTAAAGTGGTTTCGGACAAGATGGACAAGACCGTTACCGTTCTGATCGAGCGCCACGTAAAACATCCTTTGTATGGCAAGATCATCATGCGCTCGAACAAGTATCACGCGCATGACGAGACCAACCAAGTCAAGGCCGGTGACACGGTCGAGATCCAGGAAGGTCGCCCGATCTCCAAAACGAAGGCATGGACGGTGACACGTGTGGTTCAAGCCGCACCAACCGTTTAAATAAAAACCACCGTTTCGGCGGTGGCTTTTAATTAGTACTTGCAGGCCCGCAAATTGTATGTAATACTTGCGGGCTTCGTTCATGTAACGCCGCAAAGTGTCTGGCCACAGACAGTAGCATTCGCGGTCAGTTGATGTATGAAGGTCATGCACCCAAACAGTGAAGCCCAGCAGGGCGGCTCTGGCGGGACCAAGACTGACCGTGGGTCTACATTGTGTGGATTCTTCGGCTTAAGTTGGGAAAGAGAATACTATGATTCAAACTGAAAGCCGGCTCGAAGTGGCTGACAATACCGGTGCCAAAGAAGTAATGTGCATCAAGGTATTGGGCGGCTCCAAGCGCCGTTATGCTGGCATTGGCGATGTGATCAAGGTAACCGTTAAGGTTGCTGCGCCACGTGGCCGTGTCAAAAAAGGTGAAATTTATAACGCCGTGGTTGTGCGCACCGCTAAAGGTGTTCGCCGCCAAGACGGTTCCCTGGTGAAGTTCGACGGCAACGCCGCCGTTCTGTTGAACGCCAAGCTGGAACCGATCGGTACCCGTATTTTTGGACCTGTCACGCGCGAACTGCGCACTGAGAAGTTCATGAAAATCGTGTCCCTGGCACCGGAAGTCCTGTAAGGAGTCGTAATGGATAAGATTCGTAAAAACGACGAAGTCATCGTTCTGACCGGGAAAGACAAGGGCAAACGTGGTGTGGTACAGCAGCGTATCGATGCTGAACATATCGTGGTTGACGGCATTAACATCGCTAAAAAAGCGACTAAGCCAAACCCGATGACTGGCGTAACTGGTGGTATCGTCGATAAGACCATGCCAATTCACGTGTCCAACGTTGCATTGTTTAATGCAGCGACTGGCAAGGCAGATCGCGTGGGTTTCAAAGAAGTGGATGGCAAAAAAGTCCGCATCTTTAAATCCTCCGGCGAAGTAGTGAAGGCTTAAGAAATCATGGCACGTCTCCAAGAATTCTATAAAGAAAAAGTCGTTGCCGACCTGACCAGCAAGTTTGGTTACAAGTCGGTAATGGAAGTTCCACGCCTGACCAAGATCACCCTGAACATGGGTGTTGGTGAGGCTATCGCGGATAAAAAAGTTCTCGAGCACGCAGTTGCTGACTTGACCAAGATCGCCGGCCAGAAGCCAGTGACCACCAAGTCCCGCAAAGCGATCGCAGGCTTCAAAATCCGTGAAGGTTACCCGATCGGTACGATGGTCACCCTGCGCGGCGCTCGCATGTACGAGTTCCTGGATCGCTTCATTACCGTGGCTCTGCCGCGCGTACGCGATTTCCGTGGTGTGAACGGCCGTGCATTTGATGGTCGTGGCAACTACAACATCGGTGTCAAGGAACAGATCATTTTCCCTGAAATCGAATACGACAAGATTGACGCGTTGCGCGGTATGAATATCAGCATCACGACAACCGCTAAGACCGATGACGAAGCCAAAGCTTTGCTCGCCGCCTTTAAATTCCCTTTCAGGAACTGATCATGGCCAAACTGTCACTGATTAATCGTGAGATCAAGCGTGCTGACCTGGTGGCGAAATTCGCCCCTAAGCGCGAAGCTCTCAAGGCCATCGTCGATGACCAATCGAAATCGGAAGAAGAGCGCTACGAAGCTCGCCTGAAACTGCAGGCGCTGCCACGTAACTCGAACCCGACGCGTCAACGTAACCGTTGCGCCATCACTGGTCGTCCGCGCGGCACATTCCGTAAATTCGGTCTGGGTCGTATCAAGCTCCGTGAATTCGCCATGCGTGGTGAAATTCCGGGTATGACAAAAGCAAGCTGGTAATAGGAGAATATGCAATGAGTATGAGCGATCCTATCGCCGATATGCTGACCCGCATTCGCAATGCACAAGGCGTGCAAAAGACGACCGTGGCCATGCCATCGTCGAAAGTCAAAATTGCGATTGCCAGCGTCCTGAAGGACGAGGGTTACATTGAAGATTTCGCTGTTGCCGAAGCTGGTGGCAAAGCGGAACTGAAAATCGGTTTGAAGTATTATGTTGGCCGTCCCGTCATTGAGCGCTTGGAGCGCGTGTCCCGTCCGGGTCTGCGCGTCTACAAGGGTAAAGACGAGATCCCTGTTGTGATGAATGGCTTGGGTGTGGCGATCGTGTCGACTCCGCAAGGCGTCATGACTGACCGCAAAGCACGCGCTACCGGTGTCGGCGGCGAAGTTATTTGCTACGTGGCTTAAGGAGTTACACATGTCTCGAGTAGCTAAAATGCCTATCGTAGTGCCAGCTGGCGCCGAAGTCGCCATCTCCGCACAAGCGATCACCGTAAAAGGCCCGCTGGGCGTACTTTCCCAGGCCCTTACCGGCCAGGTTAAAGTGGAAAACAATGCAGGAACCCTGAGTTTCGACGTGGCGAACGACAGCCGCGAAGCCAATGCCATGTCCGGCACGCTGCGCGCACTGGTCAACAACATGGTTGTTGGCGTCACCAAGGGTTTCGAGAAAAAGCTGAACCTGGTAGGCGTGGGTTACAAGGCGCAAGCTCAAGGCGACAAGCTGAATCTGTCCCTGGGTTTCTCGCACCCTGTAGTGCATGACATGCCAGCTGGCGTTACCTGCGCAACACCAACCCCGACCGAGATCCTGATTAAAGGTATCGACCGTCAACAGGTTGGCCAGGTAGCCGCTGAAGTTCGTGCTTACCGCGCTCCTGAGCCTTATAAAGGCAAGGGCGTTCGCTATGCGGACGAAGTGGTTAAGCTTAAAGAAACCAAGAAGAAGTAATTAGGGGCTGACGATGGATAAGAAAGAATCACGGCTTCGCCGCGGACGCCAAACCCGCATCAAGATTGCGGAATTGAAAGTAAATCGCTTGTCGGTGCATCGCACCAACCTGCACATTTACGCCAACCTGATCAGCCCGGACGCTAAAGTCCTGGTTTCGGCCTCGACGGCTGAAGCGGAAGTTCGCGCTGAACTGGCAGGCCAATCCGGCAAAGGCGGCAATGCCGCTGCTGCAGCCTTGATCGGCAAGCGCGTCGCTGAAAAAGCGTTGAAAGCAGGAATTACCGAAGTTGCGTTCGACCGCTCCGGTTTCCGTTACCACGGCCGTGTGAAAGCGTTGGCAGAAGCCGCACGCGAAGCCGGTCTGAAGTTCTAAGGATCAATCATGGCAAAAATGCAAGCAAAAATGCAAAGCGACAAGCCGGATGATGGCATGCGCGAAAAAATGATCGCGATCAACCGCGTGACCAAAGTGGTCAAGGGTGGTCGTATCATGGGTTTCGCCGCGCTGACCGTAGTTGGTGATGGCGATGGCCGCGTCGGCATGGGCAAGGGCAAATCGAAAGAAGTGCCAGTTGGCGTGCAGAAGGCAATGGAAGAAGCCCGTCGCAACCTGATCAAAGTACCGCTCAAAAACGGCACCTTGCATCACACGGTTGTTGGTCGTCACGGCGCCTCCAAGGTCCTGATGAACCCAGCTAAGCCTGGTACTGGCGTTATCGCTGGTGGCGCAATGCGCGCTATCTTCGAAGTGATGGGCGTGACGGACGTGGTGGCGAAATCCACCGGTTCGAACAACCCATACAACCTGGTACGCGCTACGCTGGACGGCCTGTCGAAAATGAGCACTGCTTCCGATATCGCTGCCAAGCGCGGCAAGTCGGTCGAAGACATTCTGGCTTAAGGTGGACAAAATGACAAACACAGTCAAAGTGCAATTGGTCAAGGGCTTGATCGGTACGCGCGAATCGCATCGCGCTACCGTGCGCGGTCTGGGTCTGCGTCGTGTAAATTCGGTTTCCGAATTGCAAGACACCCCATCCGTACGCGGCATGATCAATAAAGTATCGTATCTCGTTAAAGTTGTCGGGTAAGCCTTCGGGCTTACACGAACGGAGCAAATCATGGAATTGAATACTATTGCACCAGCCGAAGGCGCTAAGCACTACAAGCGTCGCGTCGGTCGCGGTATCGGCTCCGGCCTGGGTAAAACCTCGGGTCGTGGTCACAAAGGTCAGAAATCGCGTTCGGGCGGCTTTCATAAAGTCGGTTTCGAAGGCGGTCAGATGCCTCTGCAACGCCGTCTGCCTAAGCGCGGTTTCAAATCGATGCACGCAACCTTCAAAGCTGAAGTGCGCCTGTCCGATCTGAACAACCTGGCTGTTGGCGATGTCGACATTCTGGTCTTGAAGCAAGCTGGCGTTCTGGGCGTGTTGGCCCGTGACGTGCGCGTGATCTTGTCCGGCGAAATCACCAAAGCGGTGAATTTGAAGGGCTTGAAAGTGTCCGCTGGCGCGAAAGCAGCCATCGAAGCAGCCGGCGGCTCGGTAGCCTGAGTTGACCGCTAACAGCTTGATCGGAGCGAAAATTGGCGACTAATCCACAACTTGCTAAAAGTGCAGCGGCCGGTTTCCCTTGGGGACGGCTCTGGTTTTTGCTTGGCGCATTGGTGGTTTATCGTATCGGTGCTCACGTCCCGGTTCCCGGGATTGACCCGACACAATTAGCCTCGCTGTTCAAGGAGCACGAAGGCGGCGTCCTGGGCATGTTCAACATGTTCTCGGGCGGTGCCTTGTCTCGTTTTACAGTGTTTGCGTTGGGTATCATGCCTTATATCTCGGCCTCGATCATCATGCAATTGCTGTCGATCGTGTCACCGCAGATGGAAGCGTTGAAAAAAGAAGGCGAAGCAGGTCGTCGCAAGATCACCCAGTACACCCGGTATTTCACGGTTGCCCTGGCACTGTTCCAAGCGTTAGGCATTGCAGTCGCACTGGAGTCGCAAGCTGGTCTGGTGTTGGAGCCTGGTCTTGCATTCCGCTTCGTGACGGTCGTCACTTTGTTGACCGGAACAATGTTTTTGATGTGGTTGGGTGAGCAAATTACCGAGCGTGGCTTGGGGAATGGCATCTCGATCATCATTTTTGCCGGGATTGCAGCCGGTCTGCCGTCGGCGTTGGGTGGCTTGTTCACTCAGGTGTCGAATGGTTCGATCAGCAGCTTCAGCGCGATTTTCATCGTGATCCTGGTAGCACTGGTAACGTACTTCGTTGTATTCGTCGAACGTGGTCAGCGCAAAATATTGGTCAATTACGCGAAGCGCCAGGTAGGCAACAAGATTTATGGCGGTCAAACCAGCCATTTGCCGTTGAAGCTGAACATGGCCGGCGTGATCCCGCCGATCTTTGCTTCTTCGATCATCTTGTTCCCGGCCACTATCGTGGACTGGTTTTCAAAGGGCGCCGACAACGCTAACCCTGCGGTGCGGTTCTTGAAAGATTTGGCAGCATCGATGGGGCCTGGTGAGCCTATCCATGCGCTGTTGTACGCAGTGGCGATCGTGTTTTTCTGTTTCTTCTATACAGCGCTGGTATTTAACAGCAAGGAAACAGCGGACAACTTGAAGAAAAGCGGTGCGTTCATTCCCGGGATCCGTCCAGGCGAGCAGACAGCCCGTTACATCGACAAGATCCTGACACGCTTGACACTTGCCGGCGCAGTCTACATCACCCTGGTGTGTTTATTGCCGGAATTTATGCAAGCCCAGTGGAAAGTACCATTCTATTTCGGCGGTACTTCTTTATTGATTATTGTAGTTGTCACCATGGATTTCATGGCGCAAGTACAGAACTACGTGATGTCGCAGCAATATGATTCGCTGCTGCGCAAAGCAAATTTCAAGGGCGGAATTCCGACGCGTTAAGCGCGGTAAACATACCGAATGGCAAAAGACGACGTCATACAGATGCAGGGCGAGATTCTTGAGAATCTCCCAAATGCAACATTTCGAGTGAAGCTGGAGAACGGACACGTGGTGCTCGGGCATATTTCAGGTAAAATGCGGATGAATTATATTCGCATTCTCCCTGGAGACAAGGTGACGGTGGAGTTGACGCCGTACGACCTGAGCCGAGCCCGCATTGTGTTCCGTACCAAGTAACACACTGAATCAAACCAAAGAAGCGAAAGAAAGAGCCCAAAAATGAAAGTTCTCGCATCAGTCAAGCGGATCTGCCGCAACTGCAAGATCATCAAGCGCAAAGGCGTAGTCCGCGTTATCTGCGTGGAACCACGTCACAAGCAGCGTCAAGGTTAATCGAGGAATAACAAATGGCACGTATTGCAGGGGTTAATATCCCAAATCATCAGCATACCGTTATCGGCCTGACGGCCATCTACGGTGTGGGCCGTCCACGCGCAGAGAAAATCTGTGCATCGACCGGTGTAGCAACCAACAAAAAGATCAAAGATCTGGATGACAGCGAACTGGAAAAGCTGCGCGATGAAGTAGGTAAATTCATCGTCGAAGGCGATCTGCGTCGTGAACTGTCCATGAACATCAAGCGTTTGATGGATCTGGGTTGCTACCGCGGCATGCGTCATCGTAAGGGTCTGCCTTGCCGTGGCCAGCGTACGCGTACGAACGCACGTACCCGCAAGGGACCGCGTAAAGCCGCTCAATCGCTGAAAAAATAATCCGCTAGGGAATAATTATGGCTAAGTCGCAAAATAACGCCGCATCAGCACGCGTGCGTAAAAAAGTTAAAAAGAACGTCGCTGAAGGCATCGCACATGTCCACGCATCGTTCAATAACACCATCATTACCATCACCGATCGTCAAGGCAATGCCTTGTCGTGGGCTACCTCCGGCGGTGCAGGCTTCAAGGGTTCGCGTAAATCGACCCCATTCGCAGCGCAGGTCGCCGCGGAAGCCGCTGGTAAAGTGGCTGTTGAGTGTGGCGTGAAGAACCTGGAAGTACGTATCAAGGGCCCAGGTCCTGGTCGTGAATCCGCCGTTCGCGCGCTGAACAACCTGGGCATCAAGATCACCGAGATCCAGGACGTGACGCCGGTACCGCACAACGGTTGCCGTCCACCGAAACGTCGTCGTATCTAAGATAGTGTTGCAGAGGGCGCTTCGGCGCCAGCTGCTTTGCTGTCTGTTGTAACTCAGTACAGTTGTGTGAAAACGCTGGAGCAGGGAGCCGGAAACGGTTATACTGCCCGGCTGTTCTTGCCTGTCAAATCCTGTTTGACGGGTTTTTCGTTTTCAGCCACCGTCTGATTGAAACCAAATCAGACTAGCGCCTAACCGCATCAGTGTGTTTGATCATGCATGTGGCTGGGGCGTTATCATTTAAAAAAGGAAGTATCGTGGCACGTTATATCGGACCTAAAGCAAAACTTTCCCGCCGTGAAGGTACAGACCTGTTCCTGAAGAGCGCACGTCGCTCGCTGGACAGCAAGTGCAAACTGGACGTCAAGCCAGGCCAGCACGGTGTCAAATCCGGCGCCCGCACCTCGGACTACGGTAACCAACTGCGCGAAAAGCAAAAAGTCAAGCGCATGTACGGCGTGCTGGAACGTCAATTCCGCCGCTACTTCGCTGAAGCAGACCGTCGTAAAGGCAACACCGGCGAAACGCTGTTGAAGTTGCTGGAAACGCGTCTGGACAACGTTTGCTACCGCATGGGCTTTGGCTCGACCCGCGCTGAAGCGCGTCAACTGGTCAGCCACAAAGCGTTCACCGTGAACGGTATCGTTGTGAACATCGCTTCGTACGCAGTTAAAGTTGGTGACATCATCGCTGTTCGTGAAAAATCGAAAAAGCAAGTGCGTATCGTTGAAGCACTGTCGCTGGCTGAACAAGTTGGTATGCCTAGCTGGGTTTCGGTTGATGCCAAGAAAATGGAAGGTACCTTCAAGTCCCTGCCAGAGCGTAACGAAATCGCTAACGACGTCAACGAATCGCTGATCGTCGAGCTGTACTCGCGTTAATAGTAGTTAGCAAGACTCCCGCCCACTCACCTTCTTGAGTGGGCGTTTTACTAATGCCATCAGCCTTATCGGTGTAATGAGCCGAGGGTATTGAAAAGGACATTTCATGCAAAACAGTTTGTTGAAGCCACGTATTATCGATGTTGAAGCTCTCGGTGCAGGTCACGCCAAGGTCGTGATGGAACCGTTCGAGCGCGGCTATGGCCACACATTGGGTAACGCGTTGCGCCGCGTTCTGCTGTCGTCGATGGTAGGCTACGCGCCGACCGAAGTGACGATCGCTGGCGTCGTCCACGAATATTCTTCCCTCGATGGCGTGCAAGAAGACGTCGTCGATCTGTTGCTGAACTTGAAGGGTGTGGTTTTCAAAGTCCACAACCGCGATTCGGTAACCCTGACCCTGAAAAAAGAAGGCGAAGGCGCGATCCTGGCCTCCGACATCGACCTGCCGCATGACGTCGAACTGATCAACCCTGACCACGTGATCGCCCACCTGACCGCCGGTGGCAAGCTGGACATGCAGATCAAGGTTGAAAAAGGCCGCGGCTACGTTCCTGGTAACGTGCGTCGCCTGTCGGAAGACACCAACAAGACCATCGGCCGCATCATCCTGGACGCGTCGTTCTCGCCAGTGCGCCGTGTATCGTACTTCGTTGAATCGGCCCGCGTTGAACAGCGTACCGACCTGGACAAGCTGATCATCAACATCGAAACCAACGGCGTAATCTCGCCGGAAGAAGCGATCCGCCAGTCGGCCCGCGTTCTGGTGGACCAGTTGAATGTGTTCGCTGCCCTGGAAGGCACGGAAGCCGCCGCCGAAGCGCCATCGCGCGCTCCGCTGGTCGATCCTATCCTGTTGCGTCCAGTCGACGACCTGGAGTTGACCGTGCGTTCGGCAAACTGCCTGAAAGCGGAAAACATCTACTACATCGGCGACCTGATCCAACGTTCGGAAAACGAACTGCTGAAAACGCCAAATCTGGGCCGCAAGTCCCTGAACGAAATCAAGGAAGTGCTGGCATCGCGCGGCTTGACCTTGGGCATGAAGCTGGAAAACTGGCCGCCTGCCGGCCTGGAAAAGTAATCGTTATTCGTAGTTGTAGCAAACTGCCTGGGACAGGTGTCCCAGGCTTTTATTTTGTAGTACCAAACCGGTCCGCGGCTGTACGGGTTTCCCGCCCAGCCGATCGAAGAACTGGCATTTAAACACTCACCGAAAGGATTTATCATGCGTCACGGTCACGGCCTCCGTAAACTGAATCGTACCTCGTCCCACCGTCTGGCAATGCTGCGCAACATGACAGTATCGCTGCTGCGTCACGAAGCGATCAAAACCACCCTGCCAAAAGCAAAAGAACTGCGCCGCGTTGTCGAGCCAATTCTGACCCTGGGCAAAACCGACTCCCTGGCAAACAAGCGTCTGGCCTTCAACCGCCTGCGCGACCGTGAAATGGTCGTCAAACTGTTCGCTGAACTGGGCCCACGTTTCGCCAACCGTAACGGTGGTTATGTGCGTATCCTGAAAATGGGTTTCCGCGTCGGCGATAACGCTCCTATGGCGTTCGTTGAACTGATGGATCGTCCAGATACGACCGAAGCAGTTGAAGTTGCTGGCGAGTAATCCCAGTAGCCGCATCTGAGAAGCCAGGCCTAGCCTGGCTTTTTTGTTTTCTGCTGCAGCTATTCTTACTGCGGTGTACTATTCACCTTTCGCGCCGGCCCTGCAGCCACTGCACGCCCCGCGCGTCTCTTGTTGAATGGCACAGCTGATGCCGTAGAAAAAGGTCGTTCATGTCCCGTTTTCCTTCCAGCGCCACTGCGCGCGCCGCCCCCTTACGTCAACTGCTGCTCTGGTTTGCCACCTGTTTATTGCTGGCCATGGCCATCTTTGGCACGGGCCATGCCCGCGCCGATGATGAATTCCTCGACCCGGAACTGGCTTTCAAGTTTTCCGCGCGCATGCAGGACCCGGCCACCATCGCCGTCACCTATGTGATTGCCGATGGCTACTATATGTACCACGAGCGCTTCAAGTTCGAGGCCGTGGGCGCCAAGCTGGGCACGCCCGTGTATCCGAAAGGCAAAGTCAAGTTCGACGACACCTTCCAGAAGAACGTGGAAACCTTCCGCAAGACCCTGACCATCACGATCCCCGTGGAAGCGGCTGGCGCCTTCACTCTGAAGGCGACGGGACAGGGCTGTTCCGACAAGGGCCTGTGCTATGCGCCGCAGGATGCCACGGCGCAGCTGGTCGGTGGTGGTGGTGGGGGCCAGAGCCAGGCGCCAGGCGCCGGCCTGCCGTCGAAGTTCGCCTTGCCGGCCGCGCCGGCAGTCGACACGGCGGCCGTCAACGGCCCACAGGCGCAGGCCTCGCCTGGCGTATCCGTGATGAGCATTCCCCAGGCGGACATCACCAGCACGCCGGACGCGGCAGCGGCGCCCGTGGCGGCAGCCCCTGCGCCGGCACAAAACGAGATGGGCAAGATCGAGTCGGCCCTGAAGGGCGGCAAGCTGCTGGTCATCGTGCCCCTGTTCATGCTGCTGGGCCTGGGCCTGGCGTTTACGCCTTGCGTGCTGCCGATGGTGCCGATTCTGTCGTCGATCATCATCGGCGATGGCGCCAAGGTCAGCCGTTCGCGTGGCTTGCTGCTGTCGCTGACCTACGCGCTGGGCATGGCGATTGTCTACACGGCGCTGGGCGTGGCGGCCGGCCTGGCCGGTGAAGGCCTGGCGGCCAAGCTGCAAAACCCGTGGGTGCTGGGCTTCTTCGCCTTGCTGATGGCGGGCCTGGCGCTGTCGATGTTCGGTTTTTACGAGCTGCAAGTGCCGGCTTTCCTGCAAGGCAAGCTGACCTCCGTGTCGAACCAGCAATCGTCGGGCCGCCTGGCGGGCGTGTTCGTCATGGGCGCCATTTCCGCCCTGATCGTGGGCCCGTGCGTGGCCGCGCCGCTGGCTGGCGCCTTGCTGTACATCAGCCAGACGCGCGACGTCATCATCGGCGGCGGCGCCTTGTTTGCCATGGCGGTGGGCATGAGCGTGCCGTTGATCCTGGTGGGCGTGTCGGCCGGCACCTTGCTGCCGCGCGCCGGTGCCTGGATGGATGCCGTCAAGCGCTTTTTTGGCGTGCTGCAACTGGGCGTCGCCTGGTGGCTGGTCTCGCCCGTCTTGCCGGGCGCCGTGCAAATGCTGGGCTGGACCGTCTTGTTTGTCGGCTATGGCATGTATCTGCTGGTCGGCAAAAGCGGCGCGCAGCACGCCTGGGTGGCGAAGGCCTTCGGCCTGGTGTTTGCCGTGCTGGGCGCGATGCAACTGGTCGGCGTGGCCAGCGGTGGCCGCGACCCCTTGGCGCCGCTGGCGCACCTCGGTGGTGGCCAGGTCCATGCGCAGCCATTTACGCGCGTAAAAACCGTGGCGCAGCTCGACGCGGCGCTGGCCCAGCTGAACGGCAAGCCGGCCCTGCTGGACTTTTATGCCGACTGGTGTGTGTCCTGTATCGAGATGGAAAAACTGACCTTCGTCGATCCCGCCGTGCGCGAGAAGATGGGGCGAGCCGTGCTGCTGCAAGTGGATGTGACGGCCAATGACGCGGACGACAAGGCCATGCTGAAGCGTTTCCAGCTGTTCGGCCCGCCGGGCATCATCATGTTCAATCCGCAAGGGCAGGAAATCGCCCAGTCGCGCGTGATCGGCTTCCAGAATGCCGCAACCTTCCTGACCTCGCTGCGCAAGCTGGAAGAGTAGGCGGGTAGCTTGGGCAGGTCGGGGTAGGTCGGGTTAGCCCGCCAGGGCGTAACCCGACACCACCGCACACCGCAACAATGTTGTCGGATTACGCGGCGTTCCGCCGCTAATCCGACCTACGTTCAGCCTGCTTTATGGTGTGCACCATGACCACGATGGTGGCCGCGCCTGCCGCCATCTTTGCCACCAGGCACGCTGTCATCCAGCACTTTCTTCTGTTCCGGCGTCAGCACCGCGTAAAACGTTTTCAGCGCAGCCAATCGGCTTTCCTGGCTGGCGATGCGCTCCTTCGACATGGCGATCCACTGCTCCATGCGTTCCGGCGCCGACAGCTTGGCCATGGCTTCGCGCTTGGCTTTCCAGTCACCCATCGGTTTTTTCGGCGCGTTGGCGGCCGTGAACGTGGCCCAGGCCGGTTCCTGCGCGGCTGTCAGCTTCAGTTTGTCATGCAAACGGGCCTGGTACTTGGCCATGCGTTCGGCGGGATTGCCGCCACGTTCGCCGCGCGGGCCGCCACGGTGGCCTTCATGCATGGGCTTGGCCTGGGTACTGGCAGCTGGCGCGCTGGCGGCCGCTTCCTGGGCGTGGACGGTCAGCGATGCCGCACCCATGCTCAGCACGCTCATGGCGATGATCACATTCTTGCGCAAGGTTTTCATTGAGGCGTTCATCTGGATTCCTTTATAAGTATTGAGAAATGTACATGTGCTGCACATGAATCCATGTTGGACGCGCCATGTTTCCCCGAAGTGTCCGCTGCCAGACAGTTTGTATCTATATGTTTCTTCGGCTCCCCTATATACAAGACGATACAAATGCGCTGTGCAAGCCCTGGCGAAGTGGGGATAATTCATTCTATGGAACCCACTTCTACAATTCTCATCGTCGACGATGACCGCGATATCCGCAGCTTGCTGGCGGACTACCTGGAAACCAACGCCTACCGCACCCTGGGTGCGGCCGATGGCACGGCCATGTGGAAAATCCTCGACGAAACGCGGCCCGATCTGATCGTGCTCGACTTGAACCTGCCCGGCGACGACGGCCTGACCCTGTGCCGCAAGCTGCGCGCGCAGTCGACGGTGCCGGTGATCATGTTGACAGCGCGCAATGAGCCGCTGGACCGCATCCTGGGCCTGGAAATGGGCGCAGACGATTACCTGCCGAAACCGTTCGAGCCGCGCGAATTGCTGGCGCGCATACGCAGCGTGCTGCGCCGCAGCCATGCCATGCCATCGAACGTGCCGTCGGACAAGGCCCAGCAAATCCGCTTTTCCGGCTGGACCCTGGACCTGACGGCGCGCCATTTGCTCAATCCCACGGGCCTGGTGATCATGCTCTCGGGGGCGGAATTTCGCCTGCTGCGCGTGTTCCTGGAACACCCGAACCGCGTGCTCAACCGCGACCAGCTGCTGAACCTGACACAGGGCCGCGATGCGGATCCGTTCGACCGTTCGATCGACATCCAGATCAGCCGCTTGCGGCAAAAGCTCGGTGAAGATGCGCGCTTGCCGCAAATTATCAAAACCGTGCGCAATGGCGGTTATGTGCTGGCCGGGCAAGTCAATGTGGAGCCGCACGCGTGAAGGCCTTCCTGGGGTCGATGACGGGCCGGGTCTTCATGTTCTTGTTGATCGGCATTGTCGCTTCGGCCGCGCTGACGCAGTGGCTGGCCGTGGGCGAACGCCAGCGCGCCATCGAGCAATACCGCGATTACCACGCCGTTGAGCGGGCCGAGCAGCTGGTGATGGCGGCCGACGTGGTGCCGATGGCCTCGCGCGCGGCCTACCTGAAGGTGGCCAACAAGGGCAGCGTGCGCCTGGAACTGCGGCCCGAGACGGAACACAAGCCGGGCTCGCCCACGGAATTTTCCACTGCCCTGCAAGCCAAGCTGGGCGAAGGCTTCAAGGTCACCGCGCTGGCCGAGCGTCCGGCCGCCTGCATCGAGCCGCGCAAATCGCCGGGCATGTTCGGCGCCAAGCCATGGGGCGGCACTTGCGAGAATCTCGACGTGCGCATGCAGGATGGCCACGTGCTGCGCCTGATGGTGCTGCCGCCGCGCCAGCAGCCCGCGTTCAACGAACATAACGACTGGATGACCCTGTTGCCATTCCTGATCAGCATTGCCATCCTTGCCTATCTGGTCACGCGCATGACCATGCGTCCGCTCAAGCAGCTGGCGCAGGCGGCGAAAGACCTGGGCAACGACATCAACCATCCGCCCCTGACCCTCTCGGGCGCCAGTGAAATCCGCCAGGCCAGCGCCGCCTTCAATGCCATGCAGGCACGCATCCGCCAGCATATTTCACAGCGCACGCAGATGCTGGCCGCCATCACGCACGACTTGCAGACGCCGCTGACGCGCTTGCGCCTGCGCCTGGAAAAAGTGGCGGATACGGAATTGTACGACCGCCTGGTGGGCGACCTGTCCGCCATGCAAAGCATGGTCAAGGAGGGCCTGGACCTGGCCCGCTCGATGGACAGCACGGAAGCGATGCAGGCGCTGGACCTTGATTCGCTGCTCGACAGCGTCTGTTCCGATGCGGCGGATGCCGGCCAGAAAGTAACGCTAGACGGCCGTGCGGGCATGGCCCTGATGGCGCGCCCCATCGCCATGCGCCGCTGCCTGGTGAACCTGATCGACAACGCCGTCAAATATGGTGCGTATGCGCAGGTGACCGTCGAGCGCATTGCCGGCGCGGCACGTATCCGCATCCGCGATGGCGGGCCCGGGATTGCGCCGGACCAGCTGGCGAAAGTGTTCGAGCCGTTCTACCGCATCGAGACTTCGCGTTCGCGCGAATCGGGCGGCACCGGCCTGGGCCTGACGATCGCGCGCAATATCGCCGAGCAGCATGGCGCCACGGTCTTGCTGGCAAACCATGCCGAGGGTGGACTGGAAGTCACCCTCATCGTGCCAGAGTATTACGCTGGAAAGTGAGCATTTCCATGCGACAATATTGCGGTTTATGCCCTCTGGCAACTACATTCAACCTGCAGCCCTGCGCTGCGACAGCGTGACAGAACAATGAAAAAGACTAGCCTGGCAATCGTGGTGGGTGCGGCCCTGTGTATCGGCGGCGGTATCTGGTATTTCAATCATCAGTCCGCCGGGTCTGCCGCTGGCCAGGATGGCAAAGGAGGCAAGGGCGGCATGCAGGCGCCCACCACCGTCAGCGTGATCAAGCCGCTGCGCCAGGATGTGCCGATGCTGCTGCAAGCGAACGGCAGCGTGACGCCGATCAGCAGCGTCGATTTGCACCCGCAGACCACCAGCACGATCACCAAGGTGCATATCCGCGAAGGCCAGTTCGTCAAGCAGGGCGAGCTGATGTTCACGCTGGACGCGCGCAGCGAACACGCGAATGTGGACAAGGCGCAGGCGCAAGTGTTGCGCGACCGCGCCTCGGTGGCCGATCTGGAGCGCCAGCTCAAGCGCAACCAGGATTTGCTGAGCAAGAATTTCATCGCCCAGGGCGCCGTCGATACCCTGCAAAGCCAGCTCGACGCGGCGCGTGCCCTGCTGGCCGCCGACCAGGCTGCATTGCGTGCGGCCCAGGTCGATTCCAGCTACACCGTCCTGCGCGCGCCGCAAGGGGGCAGGGTGGGGGCCATCAGTGTCTACGCGGGCAGTCTCGTGCAGCCGACCACGTCGCTCACCAGCATCACCCAGCTCGACCCGATCGACGTGGCGTTCACCTTGCCGGAAAGCAGCTTGTCGGCCTTGCTGGCGGCGCAAAAGGCGGGCGAGGTGCCCGTCACGGCATTGCTGGCAGACGCTGGCGGCAAGCAGCTCGACGGCAAGCTGAGTTTCATCGACAACGCTGTCGATCCCACCACGGGCGTGATCAAGGTCAAGGCGCGTTTCAATAATGGCGGCACCGACTTGTGGCCTGGCCAATATGTGAATACGCAGCTGACCGTGCGCACCCTCAAGGATGCGCTGGTCATCCCGCAAAACGCCATCATCACCAATACCACCGGCATTTTCGTCTACTCGATGGAAGCGGACAACACGGCGAAGATGCGCAAGATCGCCCGCGTGTACGCGTTCGGGCCGAATGCCGTCGTCACGGGCTTGAACGGCGATGAGCAAGTCATCGTCGATGGCAAGCAAAACCTGCGTCCGGGCAGCAAGGTGCGCCTGGCGGACAAACACAAGGCCGCCGATGGCGCCGCCGCAGCGCAGGGCAAGCCAGCATGAACCTGTCCGAACTGAGCATCCGCCGCCCCACCATGGTGGTGCTGCTGTCCCTCTCCATCATCCTGGCCGGCGTGCTGGCCTATCTGCAGATTCCCGTGGCGGCCTTGCCGAGCTATAACACGCCCGTCATCAACGTCAGCGCCGACCTGGCCGGTGCCAGCCCGGAAACCATGGCGTCCTCGGTGGCCTTGCCGCTGGAAAAGCAGTTTTCCACCATTTCCGGCCTCAGCCTGATCACCTCGACTAGTACGCTGGGCAACACCTCGCTGACCCTGGAATTTGACGCCAGCATCAATGTCAATGAAGCGGCCGTCGACGTGCAGGCGGCTCTGCTGCGCGCGCAGCGCCAGTTGCCCACGGAAATGACGGACTTGCCGTCCTACCGCAAGGTCAATCCGGCCGACGCGCCGGTGCTGTTCATCCAGTTGACCTCGCCATCTTTGAACTTGTCGGACCTCAACGATTACGCGGAAAACCTGATCGCCCCGAGCCTGTCGACTTTGCCTGGCGTGGCCCAGGTCATCGTCAATGGCCAGAAGCGCTTTGCCGTGCGCGTGCGCGCCCGTGCCGACCTGATGAATGCGCGCAACCTGACGATGGACGAGCTGGCCACGGCGCTGCGCACGTCGAACACGAATTCGCCGCTGGGCATTCTTGACGGCCCCAGCCAGACGCTGACCATCCAGGGCAATCCGCAGATGATGAAGGCGGCCGACTTTGCCGAGCTGATCGTCGCCACGCGCAATGGCCAGCCCGTGCGCCTGAAGGAAGTTGCCGAGGTCGAAGACAGTTTCCAATCGATCAAGGCGGCCGGCAGTTTCAATGGCGAGCGCTCGATCAGCCTGATGGTGCAGCGTCAGCCGGACGCCAACACCGTGCAAGTGGTCGATGGCGTGCGCCGTTTGCTGCCCGGCTTCAAGGAACAATTGCCCCAGTCGATACAGATCAGTCTGGTCAATGACCGCTCGCTGTCGATCCGCGAAGCCATCCACGATGTCAACCTGACCCTGGCCCTGACGGTGGTGCTGGTGGTGCTGGTGATCTTCCTGTTCCTGCACCGCGCGGCTGCCACCTTCATTCCGGCCGTGACCATGCCCATCTCCCTGCTGGGCGCGCTGGCCCTGCTGTACTGGCTCGGCTACAGCCTCGACAATGTGTCCCTGCTGGGCATTACCCTGGCCGTGGGCTTGGTGGTCGACGATGCCATCGTGGTGCTGGAAAACATCGTGCGGCATATCGAGATGGGCAAGAAGCCCATCCGCGCCTCCCTGGACGGGGCGAAAGAGATGGGCTTTACCATCATTTCGATCTCCGTCTCGCTGGTGGCCGTGTTCATCCCCATCTTCTTCATGCCGGGCGTCATCGGCCTGCTGTTCCACGAGTTCGCCGTCGTCGTCTCGCTGGCCGTGCTGGTGTCGGCCATCGTCTCGCTGACCCTGGTGCCGATGCTGGCCAGCCGCTTCCTGCCGGCCGACTCGCGCGAGCACAACGACAGCGACCCCAGCCATGGTGAAAAGAGCTTCATCGGCCGCCATTTCGAAGCGGGCTTTACGCGCTTGCGCAATGGCTATGTGTTCATGCTCGACAAGGCCCTGGCGCACCGCAACGTGGTGCTGGGCGTTGCCGTCGTCACCTTCGCCCTGACGGTAATCCTGTACAGCACCATCCCGAAAGGCTTCTTCCCCGAGGAAGACCTGGGCCAGATCCAGGTGAATACGGAAGCGTCGGAAGATATTTCCTCGGAAGCCTTGCTTGCCTTGCAGAACCGCATGGCCGAGGTGATCCGCGCCGACCCCAGCGTGCAGGACGTCACCTCCTTCGTCGGCGGCGGCAATACGGGCCGCATGTTCATGGTCTTGAAACCGCGCAGCGAGCGCCCGAAAATGCCCGTGGTGCTGGAAAACCTGCGCCGCGCGACCAGTGCCGTGCCCGGCATGGCCGTGTATTTCCGTCCCGTGCAAAACTTGCAGCTGGGCGGGCGCCAGAGCAAGAGCCGCTACCAGTACACCTTGCAAAGCGTCAGTCCCGACGCCTTGAATGACTGGGCTGAAAAATTTATTGCCGGCATGCGTGCCGATCCCGCCTTCCGCGACGTTACCAGCGACTCGCAGATCAAGGGTTTGCAAGCCTCGCTGAAAATTGACCGCGACAAGGCCAATTTGCTCGGTGTGCAGATGTCCGACATCCGTACGGCCCTGTACAGCGCCTTTGGCGAACGTCAGGTGTCGACCATTTATTCCTCGGCGGCCAGCTATTACGTGATCCTGGAAGCGGCCACGGCGGACCGCCAGTACGACGATGCGCTCACGCGCGTGTCCGTGCGCAGCAAGTCGGGCGAATTGGTCAAATTGTCCAGTATTGCTCGCGTGGAACGCACGATCGGTCCCACGTCCGTGAATCACCAGGGGCAATTGCAGGCTGTAACGATCGCCTTCAACCTTGCGCCGGACGTGCCGCTGGGCATCGCCACCGGCAAGATCGACGTGATGTCCAAGGACATGAACTTGCCGGCTTCCATCATCACGCGCTACGGTGGCGACGCGGCCGTCTTCCAGAGCTCGCAGGCTAGCCAGATCATCCTCATCATCGCCGCGCTGGCTGTGATCTATGTGCTGCTGGGCGTCTTGTACGAAAGCTACATCCACCCGCTGACCATCCTGGCCGGCTTGCCGTCGGCGGCCGTGGGCGCGCTGCTGACCCTGCGCCTGTTCAATATGGACCTGACCATGATCGCCATCATCGGCATTCTGATGCTGATCGGCATCGTCAAGAAGAACGCCATCATGATGATCGACTTCGCCCTGCATGCGCAGCGCAATGAAGGCATGAGCCCGCCTGAGGCCATCCGCCAGGCGTGCATCCTGCGTTTCCGCCCCATCATGATGACCACGGCGGCGGCCCTGATGGGCGCCTTGCCGATCGCCCTGGGCCTGGGCGCGGGCGCCGAACTGCGCCAGCCGCTGGGCCTGGCCGTGGTGGGCGGCTTGATTTTCTCGCAAGTCATTACCCTGTTCATCACACCCGTCATCTATCTGTTCCTGGACAAGTTCAGCGGCACGGGGCCGTTGACGGACGAGCAACTGGTCGCACTCGACAACAAGGCTTGAGTGTTGCCATGACCCGTAAGCGGCGCGCCCTTCCCCTGTGAATGGCGCGCCGCTTTTGTATGGGCCATGATACATACGGTAACAACCGTCAAGAGTCGGCTCGGGTACTCTGGCTAGCGCTGCAAGGAATGCCGCTATCCTGTACGCTTCGGGTTGGAAATGCCGAGGAAGTGTTCCCAAAAGCAAGGGACTCTGGCACTATGGCTGCCCTGTAAGATTACTTTTGTCGCTACACAGAAAGCACGATTCATTTTGCATGACACGACCCATTTGCTGGCTGCCGATTCCGATATTTGTCCCACCTGCGGGCAAGTGATCCAGCCACCACCGGCCTACGGGTCCAGGACCAGCACCATGCGCAAGGTGGCGCTTGGCGTGTCCGTCTTGCTGCACGTGCTGCTGGCGGCGTATGTGCTGTTTCGTAGCGACAAAATCGAAAAGATTCCACCGCCGAAGAAGGAAAGCGCGATGGTCTACATCGCGCCCCTGAAGGACAAGCCGCAACCGAAGCCGCAACCGAAACCCACGCCCAAGCCGAAGGACACGAAAGTGGCCAAGGTGAAACCGCCACCTGCACCAAGCAAGCGCGTGGTGACGAAAGACGTGCCGCGCGACAAGCCGAAACTGGAAACATTTACGCCGCCGCTGGTATCGAAAGTGCCGTTGCCGCCGCCGCCGGCTGAAGACATGAGCTCGATGATCGAGCAGCGCCGCAAGCAGCGCGAAGCGCAAAATCCCGCGCCGCCGGCCGAAGAAAGCGAAAACGACCGCGCCATGCGCGTGGCCAAGGCGAATATCGCCGGCGCGCAGGGACGCAATTCCGGCAGTGACCGCGAGGATTCGGGCGGGGTGTTTTCCATCGTCAACCAGACGTCCTTCAGTGCCGAAGTCAAGTTCAAGGGCTGGAATGGCAACTTCAAGCGCAACTGGCTGAAGCAGGAGAAAGTCGAGCTGGGCAACGAACCCGATATCGAAACGGCCATCCTGAAGAAGATGATCCAGCTGATCCGTGCCGAAAAACCAGGCGACTTCGTCTGGGAATCGCGGCGCCTGGGGCGCAACGTCAACCTCAGCGCGCGGGTCGAGGATACGGCCGAGCTAATGGCCTTCCTGCGCCAGGAATTCTTTGGCGACAAGCGGCCAGGGCCGGGAAGGCGCTAGGCGGTCGCAAGACTGACGGCAATAAAAAAGGCTGCACCGCGTGAGCGGGCAGCCTTTTTGCTTGCCGCTGCCGATAATCAGGCGGGCTTGTCGGTTCCGGCTTCCGGCTCGACGTCGTCTTCCATCTCGATCAGCTCGACCATCTGGGCGGCGCCGTCTTCGCTGATGCCGGCCAGTTCCATGATCTTGTCATTGGCTTCTTCGATGCCAACGCGTTTCAGGGCCGAGAACAGCTGCACCGTGAACGGGAAGCCGATACCGTCTTCGTCCACATAGCTGTCGAGCTTGGCCTTGGCCTGGCGCAGCGCGTTGACCGATTCATTGCGGTTGAGCTTATCGACCTTGGTCAGGATGCAGTGGATCGGCTTGCCGGTCGGGGCGAACCATTCCAGCATTTGAATGTCCAGGTCGGTGAACGGGCGGCGCGAATCCATGATCAGGATCAGGCCGGCCAATTGTTCGCGGCGCTGCACGTAGTCGCCCAGCAGGCGCTGCCAGTGCAATTTCGCCGAGCCCGACACTTCCGCGTAGCCGTAGCCCGGCAAGTCGACCAGCAGGCATTCGATCTCTTCGACGATGGTGGCATCCTTGCGGTGCTGCGCCACGTGGGCGCCGCCGATGGAGAAGTAGTTGATGTGCTGGGTACGGCCAGGTGTCTTGGAGGCGAACGCCAAGCCTTTCTGATTACACAAGATGTTGATGGCGGTCGATTTACCGGCATTGGAGCGGCCGGCAAAAGCGATTTCCGGCACCGTGGTATCGGGCAGGTCACGCAGTTGGTTGACGGTCGTAAAGAAGCGGGCTTGCCAGAGTTTTGACATGGGAGTAGTAAAGCAACAAAAGGGAGCGATAAGGGAGCGATAACGCCAAGAAGCTATTGTACAATAAGGGGTTGTTTATTGTTGCCGGCGTAGCAGCGATGCGGCTTGCGGCCCTGAAAATAAAGCAAAAATCCCCAGGGCGCGGCAATGTCCACCACTAATTTCTCACTGTCTCAGGGTGCCTGAATGAATCGTGCGTTTTCACCGTTTGTCCACTCCATGCTGCTCGCTTTGCTGGCTGTATCGGCAACTGCCTCCGCGGTCGAAGCACCGAAACCAGCTGCCGCGCCAGCGGTCGCCGTCAAGGCCGATGCGGCCAAGGGCGCCACCCTGTACGCCGATGGCGATGCGGCGCGTGGTTTGCCCGCCTGCGTCTCCTGCCACGGCGCCGCCGGCAATTCGACCATCTCGGTCAACCCGAAACTGGCCGGCCAGCACGAAAGCTATATCTACAAGCAATTGGTCGACTTCACCACGCCGCAGCGCAACCAGCCCGTCATGACGACGTACGCGAAGATGCTGAGCGACGCCGACAAGAAGAATATCGCCGCCTATCTGGGCACGCAGCTGTCCAAGCCGGGTGCCGCGAAGAACAAGGATACGATCGACCTGGGCAAGAAAATCTACCGTGGCGGTATTGCTGCTAAGCAAGTTGCGGCCTGTGCCAGCTGTCATGGCGCGACGGGCAATGGCATTCCCGTCCAGTATCCGCGCATCGCCGGCCAGCACCAGGACTACACGGTGGCCCAGCTGACCCTGTTCCGCAGCACCAAGGCGGATGCCCGCAAGAACAGTGCTGAAATGCACACCATCGCCGCCCGCATGTCGGATGACGAGATTGCCGCCGTTGCCGATTACATCGCCGGCCTGAAGTAAGTTTTCATAGTGGCAAGAGATTGCCACGCGTTCCAGCGCACATGAACAAGGGCGGCCGTCTCAGCGGGCTGCCCTTTTTTATGGCAAGGGCCAAACAGTAGTATGCTGCCGCCTTGCGCGGAGAAATTATGTTTGCTCCATGCCTCATTTTCTTGAAGATTGCATATCCCGTATGAGTAACAACGTATGAGCACAGGCACGACCGGAATCGAGTTAAAGACCCAACGCCGCAGCCTGGCTGAATTCGTCGAGCTGGTCTCGTCGATGCGCTTTGCCATCAGCTTGCTGACCCTGATCGCCGTCGCGTCCGTCATCGGCACGGTGCTCAAGCAGAACGAGCCCATGCCTAATTATGTGAACCAGTTCGGGCCGTTCTGGTTTTCCGTCTTCGACAAGCTGAGCCTGTATTCCGTGTATTCGGCATGGTGGTTCCTTGTCATCATGGGTTTCCTGGTCGCCTCGACCTCGCTGTGCATCGTGCGCAATGCGCCGAAGATGCTCAAGGACATGCGCAGCTGGCGCGACAATGTGCGCGAGCAATCGTTGCGCAACTTCCACCACAAGACGGAATGGCAGGCGCCGCTGCCGCGCGCCGTGCTGGCGCAGCAGATGGTCATGCGCCTGAAAGACGCCGGCTACGGGGCCAAGGTGGTCGAGAAGGACAACGCCACCCTGGTGGCCGCCAAGCGCGGCGCAGTGAATAAATGGGGCTATATCTTTGCCCACGGCGCCATCGTCATCATCTGCGTGGGCGGCTTGCTCGATTCGGAAATGCCGATCCGCGTACAACAGTGGTTCTTTGGCAAGACGCCATTTGCCGGCAGCGGCGTGATCGCCGAGATTCCCGCCCAGCACCGCCTGAGCCTGTCGAACCCTACCTTCCGCGGCAACACCATGATTCCGGAAGGCTCGTCGAGCAACACGGCCATCATCCCCCAGGCCGATGGCGTACTGATCCAGGATTTGCCCATTACTATCTTGCTGAAGAAATTCCACATCGATTTCTACAGTACGGGCATGCCCAAGCTGTTTGCCAGCGACGTGGTCGTCACCGACCATGAAACGGGTGAGAGCTTTCCGGCCACCATCAAAGTCAACCAGCCGCTGCTGTACAAGGGTCTGGCCCTGTACCAGTCCAGCTTTGAAGATGGCGGCAGCAAGCTCAAGTTGACTGGCTTCCCCATGACGGGCAAGACGACGAAACGCTTCGACATCGGCGGCGAAGTGGGCGGCAGCACGCCGCTCGAGCGCAGCGATGGCAATTCCTACACGGTGGAATGGTCAGGTTTCCGCCCGTTCAACGTGGAAAACCTCAGCGCCGGCCAGGATGTGCGCGCCGTCAGCAAGGCGGAAAGTTTTAACGAGAAATTCTCCGTCGGCCTCGACAAGCGTCTGGGTTCGGCCGCGAAGAACGCCAATAACAAGGATCTGAAGAACGTGGGACCGTCGGTGCAATACAAATTGCGCGACAAGACGGGCCAGGCGCGCGAGTACCAGAATTACATGCAGCCCGTGACGGTCGATGGCGCCACGGTATTCCTGGCAGGCATGCGCGTCAACCCCAGCGATCCGTTCAGCTACCTGCGCATTCCCGCCGACGACAATTACAGCGTGACGGAATGGATGCGCTTGCGTGCCGCGCTGCAAGACCCGGAACTGCGCCAGCAGGCCGCCGCCCGCTATGCGGCGCGGGCCATGCCGCAGCCGGGCGCGGAAGCGCTGCGCAGCCAGTTGCAGGAGTCGGCGGCGAAAAGCCTGGGTATCTTTGCCGGCAGCGGACAAGAGGGCGGTTTCCTCGCCATTTCGCGTTTCCTGGAGAAAATTCCAGCCGCCGAGCAAGAAAAGGCCGCCGACATCTTCATGAAAATTCTCAATGGCAGCCTGTGGGACTTGTGGCAGGCGGCGCGCGCCAAGGATGGCTTGAAAGCCATCGAGGCCGATGACAAGCATGGCCGCTTCCTGCAACTGGCGACGAATGCGCTGTCCGACAGCTTCTTCTATGGCGCGCCCGTGTACCTGCAGCTCGATGACTTTACGGAAATTAAGGCGTCCGTGCTGCAGGTGACGCGTTCGCCGGGCAAGAGCGTCGTCTACCTGGGCTGCCTGTTCCTCGTGATCGGCGTGTTTTCCATGTTCTATATCCGCGAGCGCCGCCTGTGGGTGTGGATCAAGGATGGCGAGGGCGGCAGCGACGCGCTGATGGCCATGAGCACGCAGCGCAAGACCCTGGACTTTGAAAAAGAATTTGAGAACTTGAAGGCAAAGCTGCCGCAATCGGCGTAAGCTGCGCTGAGTTGAATGAGCTGAGTTGCGGCACGGCACGGCGCGGTGGCCGGGAATGGAGAAAATGATGGAAATTGCAAACAAGCAAATATATACGCAGGAACCGGGATTCTTTAAACGCCTGAGCCTGATTGACTGGGTGTACGGCGCCGGCTTGCTGGCCGCCGCGCTGTTCGGCCTGGTTCGCTTTGGCGCATTCATGGATATCTATGAAAAGGCCATCCTGCTGGCATCGGCCCCCACCTTTGCGTGGCTGGGCTGGTACTGGAAACCCGTGCGCTGGCTGATCCCCGTGGCGGCCGTGCTGTCGCTGTTCGCCATCGAGCTGTACGCGGGCCACCTGGACATGGCGAACCAGAAATTCTTCCTGAAATATATCTTGTCCAGCCAGTCCGCCATCTTGTGGATGGGCACCTTGTTCGTGCTGTCGACCCTGTTCTACTGGATCGGCCTGGTGGCGCGCTCGGAATTTGGCTCGTCCGTCGGCTCCCTGCTGTGCTGGGCTGGCGTGGTGCTGGGCCTGACGGGCATGCTGGTGCGCTGGTACGAGTCTTATCTGATCGGTGCCGACGTCGGCCACATTCCCGTGTCGAACCTGTATGAAGTGTTCATCCTGTTCTCCCTGATCACGGCCATGTTCTACCTGTATTACGAGCAGCATTACGCCACGCGCCAGCTGGGCGCCTTCGTCATGCTGGTGATTTCGGCCGCCGTCGTCTTCCTGATGTGGTACACGGTCACGCGCGACGCGGCCGAGATCCAGCCGCTGGTGCCGGCCCTGCAAAGCTGGTGGATGAAGATCCACGTGCCGGCCAACTTCATCGGCTACGGCACGTTCGCGCTGTCGGCCATGGTGGCATCGGCCTACCTGCTCAAATCGAGCGGCTACCTGGTCGACCGCCTGCCATCGCTGGAAGTGCTCGATGACGTCATGTACAAGGCCATTTCCGTCGGCTTCGCTTTCTTTACGGTAGCCACCATCCTGGGCGCCCTGTGGGCGGCCGAGGCTTGGGGCGGCTACTGGTCGTGGGATCCGAAGGAAACGTGGGCGTTGATCGTTTGGCTCAACTATGCGGCCTGGCTGCACATGCGCCTGATGACGGGCTTGCGCGGTCGCGTCGCCTCTTGGTGGGCGCTGGTGGGCTTGCTGGTGACGACGTTTGCTTTCCTGGGCGTCAATATGTTCCTTTCAGGCCTGCATTCTTACGGAAAGTTGTAATTGCTTTTTGCATGACAGAAGCGTCATGAACGGCCCGGAAAAACTGGTGTAAGGTTATATCCAATCACCTTTTTCCGGAGCCGCCATGTTGATCAAGCGCAGTCCCAACGGCATTGAGTTGCCGTATTCTTCCGAAATCACGCCGCGCGCCGTGTTTGAATCGCGCCGCAGTTTCATCAAGCAAGTGGCGTTGGGCTCGATCTCCAGCGCGGCCTTGCTGGAAATGGCCAGCCGCGAAGCATTCGCGCAGGGCACCAATCCGAAGCTGGCCGCCAAGCTCAATCCCGCCTATTCGGCGCTGGAAAAGCAGACGGCCTACAAAGACGCCACCACCTACAATAATTTCTATGAGTTCGGCACGGACAAGAGTGACCCGGCGCAAAACGCGGGCACCTTGCGCACGCGGCCGTGGACGGTCAGCATCGAAGGCGAAGTCAAGAAGCCGATGACGCTCGATCTCGACGCCCTGCTGAAGCTGGCGCCGCTGGAAGAGCGCGTCTACCGCCTGCGCTGCGTCGAAGGCTGGTCGATGGTGATACCGTGGATCGGTTATTCCTTCTCGGAAATCATCAAGAAGGTCGAGCCGACGGGCAATGCCAAGTATGTGGAATTCATCACCCTGGCCGACAAGAAGCAAATGCCGGGCGTGGGCAGCCGCGTGTTGCAATGGCCCTATACGGAAGGCTTGCGCATGGACGAGGCGAACCATCCGCTGGCGCTGCTGACCCTGGGCATGTATGGCGAAACCTTGCCGAATCAGAATGGCGCGCCCGTGCGCATGGTGTTGCCGTGGAAATATGGTTTCAAGTCAGCCAAATCCATCGTCAAGATCCGTTTCGTCAAGGAACAGCCGCGCACATCCTGGAACCTGTCGGCGCCGTCCGAATACGGTTTTTACTCGAATGTGAACCCCAACGTCGATCATCCGCGCTGGTCGCAAGCTTCCGAGCGGCGCATCGGCGAAGACGGTTTTCTCACGCGCAAGCGCAAGACCCTGATGTACAACGGCTACAACGATGTCGCTTCGCTGTATGCGGGCATGGATCTGAAGAAATTCTTTTAAGGACGCCGCATGGCCATCAACCCCACAAGCAAGCAGCTGTCGCTGCTGAAAAGCCTGATTTTCCTGCTGGCGCTGGTGCCGTTCGCCCGCATGGTCTGGCTGACGTACACGGGGCAACTGGTGGAACCGCTGGAATTCATCACGCGCGGCACGGGTGACTGGACCCTGTATTTCCTCTGCATCAGCCTGGCCGTGACGCCGTTGCGCCGTTTCACGCAGTGGAACTGGCTGATCAAGCTGCGGCGCATGCTGGGCCTGTTTGCGTTTTTCTACGCGGCACTGCACTTCACGACCTTTTTATGGTTCGACCACTTTTTTGATGTGCAGGAAATGTGGAAGGATGTGCTCAAGCGTCCGTTCATCACGGTGGGCTTCATCGCCTTCGTGCTGTTGATTCCGCTGGCCGTGACAAGCACGAACGGCATGGTCAAGCGCTTGGGCGGCAAGCGCTGGCAGTGGTTGCACCGGCTGATCTATGTGATCGCCCCGCTGGGCATTTTGCACTTCTGGTGGATGAAGGCGGGCAAGCACAATTTCGCGCAACCGATACTGTTCGGTGTGATCGTCGCGCTATTGCTGGCAATGCGCGTCTATTTTGCCTGGAGCAAGCGCGCGAAAAGTGCCAGGGCAGCCGCGGCAGCCACCCCGGCACGCCGGATTTAAGTGCCGCTCAGGTCGCTGGTACGGCTGGTACGGCTGGTACGATAAGCGGTGGCGGCGGCACGGGAGCCGGCTCGACCGGTCCTTTTGCCGGCGCGCCCTTGGCCGCTGGCGGCTTGGGCAGGTACAGGGGGCCGGTCTGGCCGCAGCCTGCCAGGATGCTAGTAACCACAATGGCAATGCCGATATAAAACGCTGAGGATGACTTCACGATTAGAATCACGGTTTGATTAAGATCTTTGGAGTGTAGCATGAGCGAATCGGAATTCCTGGCCCTGGCCGAAGCCACCCTGACCCAGATCGAGGCGGCGCTGGACCGGCTGAACGATGAAGACGTGCTCGACGTCGAATGCAGCCGCAGCGGCAATGTGCTGGAAATCGAGTTCATCGACAACGGCACGAAAATCATCGTCAACAGCCAGGCTCCCATGCGCGAAATGTGGGTGGCGGCCCGCTCCGGCGGCTTCCACTACAAGCGCGTGGGCGACACGTGGCTCAACACGCGCGACGGCTCCGAACTGTTTGCGGCCCTGTCCGCCATGGCCAGCGAACAGGCGGGTGCGACTGTGGTGTTGAAATAATCCTGTCAGCCGCATGCAATAAAAAAGGGCAGCCCGCATGGGCTGCCCTTTTTTATTGCTGAAACGTAGGTCGAGTAGCGCGCAAGCGCGTAATCCGACAACATTGTTAGCGTCGGGGGGTGGATTACGCGGCTTCGCCGCTAATCCGACCTACCCGATCCACGAAATTGCCGTCAGAACAGCTCGTTCTTCACGGCTTCCTTGGCCTTTTCTTCCTCCGGCGTGCCGCGCGCCGCGCCTTCCAGGCTACCCACGCCCGTGCCTGGCGGGTTTTCCGCATAGTAGTACTCGTCGCCCACGTGGATCAGGCCTTCCGGCACGGCGCGTTCCTCGACGGGAATGCTTTTCAGCGCTTTCGCCATGTAGTTGATCCAGATCGGCAAGGCCAGGCCACCGCCCGTTTCGCGGTTGCCCAGGTTGCGCGGCTGGTCGTAGCCGATCCAGGCGATGCCCACCAGCTTGGCCTGGTAGCCGGCGAACCACGCATCGATGGAATCGTTGGTGGTGCCCGTCTTGCCGGCCAGGTCAGGGCGCTTCAAGGCCATGGCTTTATTAGCCGTGCCGAAACGCACGACGTCATTGAGCATGCTGTTCATCATGAAGGCGTTGCGCTCGTCGATGACGCGGTTGGCTTCCTCGCCTGCCAGGTCCGGCTTGGCTTGCGACAGCACGTTGCCGTCGCTATCGGTAACCTTGGCGATCAGATACGGGTTGATTTTGTAGCCGCCGTTGGCGAACACCGCATACGCGCCCGCCATCTGCAGCGGCGTGACGTTGCCGGCGCCCAGGGCCAGGGTCAGGTAGGGCGGGTTCTTGTCCGCGTCAAAGCCGAAGCGCGTGGCGTATTCCTGGCCATACTTGGCGCCGATCTTGTGCAGGATGCGGATGGAAATCATGTTCTTCGATTTCATCAAGCCCTTGCGCATGGTCATGGGACCGTCGTATTTGCTGTCGTAGTTCTTCGGTTCCCACGCCTGGCCGCCCGTCTGGCCCGCGTCGAACGAGATCGGCGCATCGTTGATGATGGTGGCCGGCGACAGGCCCCGCTCCAGCGAAGCGGAATAAATGAAAGGCTTGAAGGCGGAACCGGGCTGGCGCCATGCCTGCGTGACGTGGTTGAACTTGTTGCGGTTGTAATCGAAGCCGCCCACCATGGCGCGGATGGCGCCGTCCGTGGTGCTGGCCGAAACGAAGGCCGATTGCACTTCCGGCATCTGCGTCAGGACCCAGCTGCTGCCTTCCTGCATGACGCGGATCACGGCGCCGCGCTTGATGCGGCGGTTCGGCGCCGCTTTTTCCGACAGCCAGGCCGCGCCAAAGGTCAGGCCGGGACCGGTGATGGTGATTTCCTCGCCGGCCGAGGTGACGGCCTGGATGGACTTGGGCGAGGCCTGCAGCACCATGGCGGCGATGATGTCGTCGCTGTCCGGATGGTCGGCCAGTTCCGTCTCGATGGCATCGTCCGCTTCCGCCTTGGTTTTCGGAATCTCGATATACGCTTCCGGGCCGCGGTAGCCGTGGCGTTTTTCGTAATCCATGACGCCCTTGCGCAGGGCCAGGTAGGCGGCGTCCTGGTCGGCCTTGGTGATGGTGGTGTAGACGTTCAGGCCGCGCGTATAGGTGTCTTCCTTGAATTGCTCGTAGACCAGCTGGCGCGCCATTTCCGATACGTATTCCGCGTGCACGCCAAAGGCGCTGCTGTCGGTCTTCACTTTCAGCTCTTCATTTTTGGCTTCTTCGTACTGCGCCGGCGTGATGTAGCCCAGCTGCGCCATGCGCTGCAGGATGTATTGCTGGCGCATGCGCGCGCGCTTCGGGTTGACGACGGGATTGTAGGCCGAGGGCGCCTTCGGCAAGCCGGCCAGCATGGCCGCTTCTGCCACGGTGAGGTCCTGGATATTCTTGCCGAAATAGATTTGTGCAGCCGAGGCGAAGCCATAGGCGCGCTGACCCAGATAAATCTGGTTCATATACACTTCCAGGATCTGGTCCTTGCTGAGGTTTTTCTCGATCTTCCAGGCCAGCAAGACTTCATACGCCTTGCGCTTCAGGGTCTGTTCGCTGGAGAGGAAGAAGTTGCGCGCCACCTGCTGCGTGATGGTCGAGGCGCCTTGCTTGGCGCCGCCCGTCAGGTTGTGCAGGGCTGCGCGGGTGATGCCCAGATAGTCGACGCCGCCATGCTCGTAAAAGCGGTCATCCTCGATGGCCAGCACGGCTTTCTTCATGACATCGGGGATATCCTTGATGTGCACCATGTTGCGACGCTCTTCGCCGAACTCGCCGATCAATACGCTGTCGGAGGTGAAAATGCGCAGCGGCATCTTCGGCTTGTAATCGGTCAGGGTATCGAGCGCCGGCAGGTTCGGATACGCCATGGCCAGGCCGAATACCACCAGCAACACGCCGACGACGCCCAGGCCCAGGAACGATGCCAGGGCCATCAGCAGGAAGCGTTTGGGTTTGCTGCCCTTCTTGGGCGGTTTCGAGCCAGCGTTGCCGGCGGGGGATGAAGATGTCATGCGTATCGTGTCTTTCAGTAAATTTATGCCGCTCAATTATAAGCGAGCTTGCCGGGGCCGCCGCACGGCTGGGCGCTGGCCTGGAGGCCAGACGTGCGTTGCCGCTACTCTATATAAGCGTGTCTGAGCCTGCTGGCAACCAGGATTTGGTAACAATTATTCTGCGCCAGATCACGGCAGGGCCAGATAAGGGCAGGGCGCCGCAAGCGCGGGCGTGAAATCCGTATACAAGGGCCCGGCGCGGGGGCTAGGATTTCGGATGGCCGCAGCCTTTTCCTTGGGCGGCATATCCCCATGAAAAAGATATCCATACCCAACTTTCTTGGCATCGGCCTGCTTGGCCTCGACATGGCGGACGATGCCGTGCGCGTGGTCGAACTGGGACGCCGGCGCGGCACCGTGGCGTGCCGTCATTGCGGCACAGCCGTGCTGCCGCAGGGAATGATGCTTGAGGGAAATGTCGAGGACAAGACCGGCCTGGCGGCGGCCATCCGCCAGGCTTGCCTGAACAGCGGCAGCGGCTGCACCAGGGTGGCGCTGGCCATGCCGGCCACGGCGCTGATCACGCACGCGATCCGCTTGCCGGCGGGCTTGCCTGACGAGCAACTGGAAATCCTGGTGGAACTGGAGGCGGCGCAATACATGCCGTTTGCGCTGGAAGATGCGCGCCTGGATTTTTTCGTGCTCGGGCCTGCCCCCGCCCTGCAGAACCGGCTTGACAAGGAAGCCGGCGAGATCGACGTGCTGCTGGTGGCGGCGCGGCGCGCCAGCGTGCAGTGCCGTCTCGATGTGGTCAAGGCGGCAGGCTTGCAGGCCGTCATCATGGATAGCGAGGCGCTGGCGCGGCAGGCGGCCCTTATGCAGGGTGGCTGGCAAGCCATGCCCGCTGGCCAGGCGTACCAGGTGGCCTGGGGCCTGGCCTTGCACCGCTTCGCCCGATGAAGGCCGCGGCGCAGCTGGCGCGCATCAATCTCTTGCCGCACCGCCATGCGGCGCGGCGCCGGCGCGCACAGGCACTGCTGTGGCTGCTGGCCGGCGGCGCCTTGCTGGGACTGCTGTTGAGCGCGCTGGCGGGCGCCTGGTTGCAGCACCGCCTGGATAAGCACCTGCAGCGCCAGGACGCAGCGCGGCGCGCCATGCGGCAGGCGGAAACCGTGCTGGCCACGGGCCAGCAGGTGCGGCGCGACACGGCCGCGCTGCTGCTGCGCCAGCAAGCGATTGCCGGGTTGCAAGCGCAGCGTCCTGCCTGGGTGCGCATGCTGGTGCTGCTGGCGCGGGCGATGCCGGCCGGCGTCGCCCTGCACAGTGTGCGCGAGGAAGCAGCGATGGTGCGGCTGCAGGGGCATGCTGTGTCGCAGGAGCAAGTGGCGGCGCTGCTGCTGGCGCTGGAAGAGGCGGCACCGTGGTCGCGGCCGGAACTGCTGGAAGTGCGCGATGCGGCAGGCGCCACGGCAGGCGGCGCGGTGGCGTGGACGGTGCGGCTGGCGTTGGCAAGCGGTGACGCGCCGGCGCCGCGACCCTGATCCCGAGGAGACAGAACATGCTGAGCTTGAAGACGGCGTCGCAGTGGCCGCTGCGCGTGCGGTTTGCCTGCGCCACCCTGGCCGGGGTGCTGGTGGCCGCCCTGCTGTACCTGGCCTGGCTCGATGGGCTGGTTGCCGCGGTGCAGGTGGCGCAGGGGGAAGAGGCCCGCCTGCGCGCCGGCCTGCTCCTGGCGCAAGCGAGGGTGGGGCAGTTGCCGCAATGGCGCTTGCAGCAGCGCCAGGCGGGCGCCGAACTTGCCCGCCTGGAGCAGCAGCTGCCCGACCAGCAGGCGATGGCGGCACTGTTGAGTGACATCAATGCGGCGGGCCAGGCGCGCGGCGTGCAGTTTTCCCTTTTCAAGCCCGGTGCCGCCCGGCCGCAGGCGCATTACGTCGCCTTGCCGATCGCCATCCAGCTGCGCGGCGGCTATCACGCCATGGGCGCCTTGCTGGCCGACCTGGCGCGCTTGCCGCGCATCGTCACCGTGCATGAGCTGGTTTTGACCGCCGGCAAGGATCGTCTGCTGACCCTGGATGCCGTGCTGCACGCCTACCGCTTGCCCGAAGCGCAAGAGCGGGCGGCGCAAGCGGCACTGGCGCCGAAGCCAGCGGCGCCAGCCCCAGTACCGGCGGCGCTGGCCTGGCAGCCGCTCGTCGACGTGGACGTGCCGCCCTACGAGGCCGCCGGCTTTGCCGACCCGTTCGGCGCCTTGCCCGTGGCGCAG
>NZ_NRDQ01000394.1 GCF_002878455.1 Janthinobacterium sp. AD80 | reverse complement strand
ATCGCAGAAAGTGTATCGTAGTCCGGATTGTAGTCTGCAACTCGACTGCATGAAGTTGGAATCGCTAGTAATCGCGGATCAGCATGTCGCGGTGAATACGTTCCCGGGTCTTGTACACACCGCCCGTCACACCATGGGAGCGGGTTTTACCAGAAGTAGGTAGCTTAACCGCAAGGAGGGCGCTTACCACGGTAGGATTCGTGACTGGGGTGAAGTCGTAACAAGGTAGCCGTATCGGAAGGTGCGGCTGGATCACCTCCTTTCTAGAGTTTGCACGAATCAGGTAACTGGTTCAGGCATCAAATGTTCACACTTATCGGCTGTTTAATTAAGAAGAAACAGTAGTCGTAGTAGTTCCGCGTTGGGGCTGTAGCTCAGCTGGTTAGAGCACCGTGTTGATAACGCGGGGGTCGTTGGTTCGAGTCCAACCAGCCCTACCAGTAACACCCGTGTCGTACATTCCCGGGGGATTAGCTCAGCTGGGAGAGCACCTGCTTTGCAAGCAGGGGGTCGTCGGTTCGATCCCGTCATCCTCCACCAAAGTTTTACTCGAAAGTACAAACGTAAGCCGGTCAACAAGACTGTGGTTTAGGTTTGATCTTTTAGCGATCAAAGCTGTTTCGTTCTTTAACAATCTGGAAGAAGTAAAGATTATTTATTGATCAAGTCTATGCGTGCAGCAATGCATGAGGCGACTTGATGGGTAATGATTGTATGTATCAACAAACAAGCAACAACGTTGTACTTTCTTATCCCTGTAGCGCTCTTTGATGACTTCGGTCTTCAGAGGCTAACGTTATAGGGACAAGCGAATAAGTGCACATGGTGGATGCCTTGGCGATTACAGGCGATGAAGGACGTAGTAGCTTGCGATAAGCTGCGGGAG
>NZ_NRDQ01000393.1 GCF_002878455.1 Janthinobacterium sp. AD80 | reverse complement strand
TGATTTACGTTTGAACTTTGGTGGAGGATGACGGGATCGACGAACCGACCGACCCCTGCTTGCAAAGCAGGTGCTCTCCCAGCTGAGCTAATCCCCCTGAGATTTACTACAGAAACTGGTAGGGCTGGTTGGACTCGAACCAACGACCCCGCGTTATCAACACGGTGCTCTAACCAGCTGAGCTACAGCCCCAAATGCTGTTCTTTATATTAACAGCCGATAAGTGTGAACATTTGATGCGTGAACCAGTTACCCAGTTCGTGCAAACTCTAGAAAGGAGGTGATCCAGCCGCACCTTCCGATACGGCTACCTTGTTACGACTTCACCCCAGTCACGAATCCTACCGTGGTAAGCGCCCTCCTTACGGTTAAGCTACCTACTTCTGGTAAAACCCGCTCCCATGGTGTGACGGGCGGTGTGTACAAGACCCGGGAACGTATTCACCGCGACATGCTGATCCGCGATTACTAGCGATTCCAACTTCATGCAGTCGAGTTGCAGACTACAATCCGGACTACGATACACTTTCTGCGATTAGCTCCCCCCTCGCGGGTTG
>NZ_NRDQ01000392.1 GCF_002878455.1 Janthinobacterium sp. AD80 | reverse complement strand
ATTTGGGGCTGTAGCTCAGCTGGTTAGAGCACCGTGTTGATAACGCGGGGGTCGTTGGTTCGAGTCCAACCAGCCCTACCAGTTTCTGTAGTAAATCTCAGGGGGATTAGCTCAGCTGGGAGAGCACCTGCTTTGCAAGCAGGGGGTCGTCGGTTCGATCCCGTCATCCTCCACCAAAAGTTCAAACGTAAATCAGTGTTGATTGCAACACCGGGATTTAGGTTTGGTCTTTTCGAGACCAAGTGCTGTATGTTCTTTAACAATCTGGAAGAAGTAAAGATTATTTATTGATCGGTTTGCCGTAAAAAGCGAATCGATGGGTAATGATTGTATGTATCAACAAACAAGCAACAACGTTGTACTTTCTTATCCCTGTAGCGCTCTTTCATTATGCAAATGATGAGAGGCTAACGTTATAGGGACAAGCGAATAAGTGCACATGGTGGATGCCTTGGCGATTACAGGCGATGAAGGACGTAGTAGCTTGCGATAAGCTGCGGGGAGTGAGCAAACACACTTTGATCCGCAGATTTCCGAATGGGGCAACCCACCCTTTTAGGGT
>NZ_NRDQ01000391.1 GCF_002878455.1 Janthinobacterium sp. AD80 | reverse complement strand
GTATGCAATACCCTAAAAGGGTGGGTTGCCCCATTCGGAAATCTGCGGATCAAAGTGTGTTTGCTCACTCCCCGCAGCTTATCGCAAGCTACTACGTCCTTCATCGCCTGTAATCGCCAAGGCATCCACCATGTGCACTTATTCGCTTGTCCCTATAACGTTAGCCTCTCATCATTTGCATAATGAAAGAGCGCTACAGGGATAAGAAAGTACAACGTTGTTGCTTGTTTGTTGATACATACAATCATTACCCATCAAGTCGCCTCATGCATTGCTGCACGCATAGACTTGATCAATAAATAATCTTTACTTATTCCAGATTGTTAAAGAACGAAACAGCTTTGATCGCTAAAAGATCAAACCTAAACCACAGTCTTGTTGACCGGCTTACGTTTGTACTTTCGAGTAAAACTTTGGTGGAGGATGACGGGATCGAACCGACGACCCCCTGCTTGCAAAGCAGGTGCTCTCCCAGCTGAGCTAATCCCCCGGGAATTTTTACTGGTAGGGCTGGTTGGACTCGAACCAACGACCCCCGCGTTATCAACACGGTGCTCTAACCAGCTGAGCTACAGCCCCAACGCGGAACTACTACGACTACTGTTTCTTCTTAATTAAACAGCCGATAAGTGTGAACATTTGATGCGTGAATCATTTACATGATTCGTGCAAACTCTAGAAAGGAGGTGATCCAGCCGCACCTTCCGATACGGCTACCTTGTTACGACTTCACCCCAGTCACGAATCCTACCGTGGTAAGCGCCCTCCTTGCGGTTAAGCTACCTACTTCTGGTAAAACCCGCTCCCATGGTGTGACGGGCGGTGTGTACAAGACCCGGGAACGTATTCACCGCGACATGCTGATCCGCGATTACTAGCGATTCCAACTTCATGCAGTCGAGTTGCAGACTACAATCCGGACTACGATACACTTTCTGCGATT
>NZ_NRDQ01000390.1 GCF_002878455.1 Janthinobacterium sp. AD80 | reverse complement strand
GTAAGCCGACAAACACCACAGACATAACCCACAAACCACCAGACGAAAAAAAACCCGCCAATTGCTTGACGGGTTTTTCTCTTACTGCGAATAACAAGCCTGACGATAACCTACTTTCACACTGGTTGCAGCACTATCATCGGCGCAAAGTTGTTTCACGGTCCTGTTCGGGATGGGAAGGGGTGGGACCAACTTGCTATGGTCATCAGGCATAACTTGTACTGACGCTTGTCTCCTGTAGGACAACAAGGCCATGAATCTGGAAGAAGCAAAGATTGGGGTAATGACTGGTTGTATCAACAAACTCACAACGTTGTACCGTCTTATCCTCTGTACCTGCTAAGGTTATAGGGACAAGCCGTACGGGCAATTAGTACTGGTTAGCTTAATGCATTACTGCACTTCCACACCCAGCCTATCAACGTCCTGGTCTCGAACGACCCTTCAAAGAGCTCAAGGCTCTGGGAAATCTCATCTCAAGGCAAGTTTCCCGCTTAGATGCTTTCAGCGGTTATCTCTTCCGAACTTAGCTACCCGGCAATGCCACTGGCGTGACAACCGGTACACCAGAGGTTCGTCCACTCCGGTCCTCTCGTACTAGGAGCAGCCCCCTTCAAATTTCCAAC
>NZ_NRDQ01000039.1 GCF_002878455.1 Janthinobacterium sp. AD80 | reverse complement strand
GGCGCACACCTGGCGCACGCGCTGGACCAGGCGCTGCTGCACGGCGGTGGTACGCACGCCCACCTTGCCGCCACGCAGGACGATTGCCGCCGTGGCCGGCGCCAGGGAAGGCGCCAGCGCCGGTCCGCACAGCAGGCGCTGCGCGGCCTGGTTCATGAAGACCAGCTGCAGGCAGGCATCGACCAGCAAGATGGCACGCGGCAACTCGTCGAGGGCAGCCCAGGCCAGGGCGCCGTGCACCTGGGCCTGCTGCGCCGTATCGCGCAGGCGAAACACATTCGGCAAGTGCTCCAGCACGCGCTGCAGCTGCAGCCGCGTGCGCCCGTCATAGCGGCCCTGACCCGCCGCCCGGTGCGCGGAGAGGATGGTCAGTCCGCCGCCGTCGCGGATGGTGCCGCTGCAGGAATAACGGACGCCGGCGCGCAAGTAAAAATCCTGGAAATATTCGCTGCGCGCCACGGCCCGCGCGCTGATGTAGTCCTGCATCAGGTACATGCGGCCCGGCATGCCTTGCTTCAGCACCGTGTAGCCGGGATCGATGGCATGGTAATAGCGGCGGTAACCGTCTTCCCAGGCTTGCTCGTCCAGGCCGCAGATGTGGGCGCGCGACGGTGCCAGGCCCGCCTCGGCCTTCAGGAAACAGCAGGCCACATCGCCGCCGGCCAGCCGCGCGAACGCGCGCAGGGCGGCATGCCACTGGCCAGGTTCCAGTGCCGCCCGGTAAAAAGCGGCTATGACAGGATCAGCACCTTCCTCTTCCATCGTGCATACCGTAAAAAAAAGCCCGTCATATGGACGTGCCCACGCCGCCGGCACACGGCACACCCCGGACGCGACGCCTGCGGCCGCCAGCGCCAGCATCACCATAGACAGGGCCACAGGCGCCGGCACAGGCACTGGCACACTGCATGAGCGTGCCACCTGTCAAGAAAAACACGGACCATTGGTGTCAGATCAAGGAAAGCGGCAGAAGTTCCCCGCCAGCGGCGGCAAGCCTACTGCTTACGCAGCAATAACTTAAATTGGGGCAACCAGCGCTCGCCCGCCTGCATTTCGCTGAACGCTTCATAGGCATCGCTGCCCGAACGCGTCCAGCGCACGCGGTAGGTGAGCACCTTGCCATCGGCGCCCACATAGTGCGTGGCGGGAAAGTCAAGGCTACCGGCGGCGGGCAGCATCGTGCCACGGCTGTAGCCGCCCCTGTTTTCCACATACAGGAAGGCGACCGTGCCGGCGGCGCGGTCGTGGTAATACGTGGTTTCGCCCACGTAGTCGGGCTTGCCGGGGCTGCGCACCGTGTGCGTGTCGCGCAGCATCTTGCCGTCATACAGCCACTGGAAACACTGCTCGTCCGTCTGCCGACCACCGGGAAATTCTCCCTTCCAGCAATGGCCTGCCAGGAAGGCCATCGGCTGCAGCGCGGCAAGCGGTTCGGCCGGCGCGGCGGCCGCTGGCAGCAGCAAGAGCGGCAAGAGGAAAGAACGCATGGCACACCTCCGGTAGTTGTCAGCCAGTATAGGTGAATTGTGTGCTTGCGGCAGCGCTGGCGCGCGCTTTTCGCATAACGATATGCGCATCGATTCGTGGTCAAAAGCGGGCGCGCGCCGTACTCTGGCCATGTCGCGCCGCACGGCGTATTACGGGCACAAAGGAAACATCATGGCTATCTCGGAAGTGAATGTACGCAACCAGTTTCGCGGCAAGATCAAGGAAATCATCTTTGGCCCCGTGGTGTCGGAAGTGGACGTGGAAACGCCGCACGGCATCGTCACCTCGGTGATCACCTCGCGCTCGATCAAGGACCTGGACCTGAAGGTGGGCAGCGAAGTCATCGCCCTGGTGAAGTCGACGGAAGTGTCGATCGCCAAGATCCAGTAAGCGCCCGCACTCCACGCGACGCCGCGCCCTTGCCATCCGGCAGCGGCGCGGCGTTACTCTTATGGCTTGATGTAAACGTAGCCTTCCTGCGCCTGCAGCCGGCTCAGTTCCGCCACGCCCGAAGGCACGATGACGGCTTCCGGCAGCACGCGCTGGCGGTCGATATTGCGTCCCTGCAAGGTGTTGTTGCAGACGCGAAAGCTCACGCCCCGTTTCGCCAGCGCGCGCACGGCCACGTCGTATGGCGTGCCCGTCTTGTCGATGGCGCCGTCAAGCAGGAAATCGATGCCGGGGCCGTGGGCCACGAGCACGATGGTCGCCTGCGGACTGGCATCGAGGTGGTTGCCGATATTGCGCAGGGCGGCCGCCGCATTGCTGGCGTCATTGAGGTGGTACACCACCTTTTCCGGCTTGTCCGCCGCAGTGGCGGCGGTGCATGCAAGGATGGCGAGGAGAGCGGCAGCGAAGCAGCGGCGTAGCAAAATCATGGGATATCCATTAAGTGGCAAGAAATATTGCCATCATATCAATCCCTGAACAGATAAGTAAACGTGCGGCTGACGGGCAGCTTTTCCGTGCTGCCCCGTACCAGCACCTGCATGCGCTCGGCGTCGATGCGCTCGGCCGCCTCGATGGCCTTCACGCTGACCATGGTGCCGCGGTGGATTTGCCAGAACTGTTCCGGATCGAGGCCGCCCAACAAATCCTTCAGCGGCGTGCGCACCAGCGCTTCCGAGCCGGCCAGCACCACGCGCGTGTATTTGGTATCGGCCTGGAAGAACAGCACGTCGTCGATGTCGATCAGGCGGATCTGCTTGCCCACGCTGGCCTTGATCCACTTGAGTTTTTCGCGTGGCGGCGCCGGCAGCGCGGCGCGCAGCGACTGCAGCAGGTTCGCCATGTCGGCCGGCTGCGCCCCCAGCTTGTCGCGCAGCCGGGCCAGCGCCCGCTGCAGCCGCTCGGCCTGCACGGGTTTCAGCAGGTAGTCGACGGCACCCGCGTCAAACGCATCGACGGCGTACTGGTCGTAGGCCGTGACGAACACCACGTGGGCGCGCTTGCCGATGCGCTCGGCCACTTCCAGGCCCGACAGGCCCGGCATGCGGATATCGAGGAAAACCACTTCCGGTTCGTGCTCGAGGAAACCATCCCAGGCATCGTTGCCGTTTTCCGCCACCAGCACGATGCGCGCTTCCGGCCAGCACAGTTCCAGCATGGTTTGCAGGCGCTCGCGCATCAGCGGCTCGTCTTCGGCGATCATTACCGTGGTGTTCATGCCTTGCCTTCCTTTTTCGTTTCCGTGTATCGGGGCAGCAGGATGTCGGCGACCACGCCGCCCTCCTCGCCTTCGCGCAATTCCAGTCGGCCCGCCGCGCCGCCACCCTGCTGCGCAGACAGCTGCAAGCGGCTACGCACGTTTTCCAGGCCCAGCCCGCCACCGGGCGCAGGCACGGGCGTCCCGGCCACTGTCCCGCCCAGGCCGACACCCGTATCCTGCACGCGCAGGCGCAGCATGCCGTCGACTTGCTCGGCAGAAATATGGATGTCGCCGCCGCGCAGGGCCGGCTCGATGCCGTGCTTGATGGCGTTTTCCGCCAAAGTCAGCACGATCATGCTGGGCACCATGACGTGCGCCAGGGGCGCCGGCAAGTCCAGGCGAAAGCGCAGGCGCTGCCCCATGCGCGCCTGCATCACGCGCAGGTAGGCGGCCACCATGTCGAACTCGCTTTGCAGCGGCACTTGCTCGCTGCGCATCTCGGCCAGGCTGGCGCGCAAAAAGGCGATCAGGTCGGCCGTCAGGGCCGCCGCGCGGGGCGCACCCTGCTCGGCCAGCTGCTGCACGGCGCCCAGGGTATTGAAGAGGAAATGCGGCTCGATCTGCGCGCGCAGCAAGCGCAGCTGCGATTCGCTCAGTTCGCGCGCCAGGCGCTCGCGCTCGGCCTCCTGCTGCAGCTGCAAGCTCATCGTTTCGAACTGGCGGTTGCGCCAGATGGCGACGATGCCCAGCGGCACGATGTAGAGCAGGCTCACCACCAGCAGTGCGATGCCCACGTTGGCGGCGATCTTTTCCGGCGAGACCACCATGGGCTTGTCGCTGAAGATGGCGGATGCTCCCATGCCGAAGAGCAAACCGACTACGCACGCCAGCAAGATGCGCAGCAGGGGCTTGACGGAGCGGTTGGCCACCAGCTTGCGGTAGTTGAACCACACGCCCATCAGGCCGCAGGCCAGCGAGAAGCCGATCAGGTTGCTCAACACCAGCGATTCAGCCCAGCTCAGCTTGCCCGGCCACAGCAGCTGCTGCAACGCTCCCAGCGCGGTAAACGGCAGCAGCAGCTTGGCGGCGGCCACATAGAAGCGGATGCCATGGTATTTCACGAGAAAGGCGCGGAATTGCTGGCGCTCGATGGGCGACATGGTTGCCAGGCGCGTGCCGACATAGCGCCGCATGCCGGCCGGCAAACTATCGGCGGCCTCCGGTGTTTCCAGCACCAGCATGGCGTCGTCGTCCATTTGCTGGTGCCACTGGCTGATTTTTCCCCACATGTTGCATTCTCCTTGGCAAGTTCATCATGCATGAACGCAGTGTGGGGCCACGGCGGCCGGCAGCACAGGGGCTAGCGACCAGGCACGATTTTGCGGGTACCAGCGACGATAGAGAGCCGGCATCCGGTGACTGACGGCCTACGAATTGTGCATCAGGCAGCAAGATTGCAGAAAGAATATTAGATTTCCTAAATGAAATCAATAATTCGGCGACAATTTTCACTCAAGCAATAGTTACATGCCGGATCGCGCTTTTTTTCACCTTTTGCGCCGCAAAGCGGCTTGCACGGCCAGTGTGCCGTAGACATCGCAATATTTTTAATGGTATTGTCTACGCTTGGCAAATATTGCCCCCGAGATACATGCCGCGTCCCCACGCGGCGGTTCCCGGCTTTGCGCGCAGCGCCCACGATGGCGCCCCAAAACTGCTTTCCCACATACAATCCCATGCTCAAAAAAATGTTCGCCGCGGTGCTGATGACGCTTTCAACAGCGGCCATCGCCGTGCCTTTCGGTTCCCAGTCGATACTGGTGGTCGAAGATGGCACAGGTAAAGTCTTGCTTGAAAAGAATTCCAACGTGGTGGTGCCCATCGCCTCGCTGACCAAACTCATGACAGCCATGGTCGTGCTCGACTCCAAGGCGAACATGGAAGAAGAAATCAGCATCGACCGTGAAGACGTCGATACCCTCAAGCACAGCACGTCGCGCGTGCCCGTGGGCGCCACCCTGAGCCGCCACGACGTGCTGCAACTGGCGCTGATGTCGTCCGACAACCGCGCCGCCGCTTCGCTGGCGCGCACCTTCCCTGGCGGCCCCACCGCGTTTGCCGTGGCCGTCAACGCCAAGATCAAGGCCCTGGGCATGCGCCAGACCGTCATCGAAGAACCGACGGGCCTGTCGCCCAACAACCAGTCGACGGCAGCGGACCTGGTCAAGATGGCCGTGGCCGCCTCGCGCTATCCGGAAATCAGCCGCATCACCACCGACTCGAAGGACATCATCCAGATCAAGGGCCGCGACGTGGAATACCACAACACCAACCGCCTGGTGGGTGCCAAGGGCTGGGATATCGGCCTGTCGAAGACCGGCTACACGAATGAAGCGGGCCGCTGCCTGATCATGCGCATCAAATCGGCCGGCAAGTTCGCCACCATGATCTTGCTCAACGCGCGCGCCAATTCCGTGCGCGCCATGGATGCCGTCAACATCCGCCGCCTGCTGGCGGCCGAGAACGGCATCGAAGAGCCGAAGGTGATGCGCGCGTCCGTCAGCCGGCATAAAAAGGCGCCGGCCAAGCCGTCCAAGCGCCGCCGCGCCCGCTGATTACTTAGTTAGCCCTTGAACTGCCGGGTCGGACATTAATGTCCGACCCCAGTCCTTGCTTAGGGTTAAGCCTTGATTTGCCGGTTGGTCATGATGACGCCGGCGATCGTCACCGCGCCGCCCACCAGCATGGAGGCCAGCACCGGTTCGCCCAGCAGCACCGCCGCCAGCACGATGCCGAACACGGGCACCAGGTTGTTGAAGACGGCCGTGCGCGACGGACCCAGCGCTTTGACGCCCTCGTAGTACCAGACAAAGCCGATCACCGTGCCGAACACGCCCAGGTAGCCGATGGCGGCCCACACTTGCCAGCCAAAGCTGCGCCATGGCACCGTAGGAAATTCCACCGCCGCGCCCACCAGCAGGAAGGCCAGGCCCCACATCGACGCGTAGGTGGTGGCGGCGATGGGCGACAGGCCCTTCAGCGCGACTCTGCCGATGAGGGTGTAGGCGGCCCAGCTGGAAATACCGCAAAACATGAAGAGCTCGCCGGCACCGATACCGCCGCCGTTACCGTGCAGCACGCCGGCCAGGTCGCCGCGCGTGATGACGATGGCCGTGCCGCAAAACGCCAGCATGATGCCCAGCCATTTGAAGGAACCGAGTCGCTCGCGGAACAGCAGGGCCGAGGCCAGCGCCGTGACGATGGGATTCAGGGCAACGAACAGAGCCGTGCGCCCCGCAGGCATGCGCGACAGGGCAGCCAGGAAACACAGGTTGTACAGAAAGATGCCCGTCAGGCCCAGCGCGGCGGTCGTCGCCAGCTGCTTGCGGTCCAGGCGCGGCAAGCCCCCTTCCAGCTTCCAGGCCAGCACGACAAGCAGCAGCACGGCCACGCCGAAGCGCCCGCTGGCGGCCGTCATGGGCGGCATCTGCTGCGCCAGCACGCGGCCGGCGATAAAAGTGCCGCCCCAGAACAGGGCGACGAAGATCAGTTTGATGTAGACGAGCGGCGACTGCACGGCAAGCAGTGGCGGCGATACGGCGGAAGAGCGCATGGGAGTTTCCTATGAAGCCGCTTGTGCGGCGGGTGGCATGCGTATATATTAATACTAATATTAACTCATGAAATAATGAGTAAATACTCATAAGACAGGAAAGCCACAGCATGACCTTCACGCAGCTGGAAATTTTTACCCTGGTGGCCGAACTGCACGGCTTTTCCGCTGCGGCCGCGCAGCTGGGCATCAGCCAGTCGGCCGTCTCGCATGCATTGAAAGCGCTGGAAAAGGAAATGGGCGTGGACCTGATCGTGCGCCACCAGGCCTCGGCCGAACTGACGGACGTGGGCCGCCAGCTGCTGGTGCGCGCGCGCGAAATCCTCGGCTTGTCCGAAGCCATGCGCCAGGAAGCGGCCGACGTGCTGGGCCAGCGCCAGGGCACCCTGCGCATCGGCTCCTTCGGCCCGACGTCGTCCCTGAACCTGCTGCCGGCCATCACGGCGCAATTTCGCCTGCGCTATCCGGGCATCGACCTGCGCATCGACGAAGGCGCCGACCATGAAGTGGTGCAGTGGATACGCGAGCGCAGGGTCGATGTCGGCTTCGTCGTGCTGCCCGACGAGCGTTTCGACACGGCGCCGCTGGTGGAAGACCAGATGATGGCGCTGGTGCCGCGCGGCCACCCGCTGGCCAGCGAAACGGCCATCACCCTGGCGCAGCTGTGCGAGGGGCCGTTCATCATGTCGGAAGCGGGCTGCGCCTGCCTGATCGAGCCGCTGTTCGCCAACGCGGGCCTGCAGCCGCACGTGCCCTACCGCATCAGCCAGGTCATCACCATCCTCGACATGGTCAGCCGCGGCGACGGCCTGTCCATCGTTGCCGAACTGGCGCTGCCGCAGCGCCTGCGCGAGCAGTATCCGGAACTGGTGGCCCTGCCGTTAAACCCGCCCGTCAGCCGCAAGGTGGGCCTGGCCGTGCGCGACCGGCGCCAGAACACGCCTGCCACCAATGCTTTTTTTGAGGTGGCCAGACAGATGGCGCCAACCCTGGCGCCCAGGCGCGCCTGGCAGCATGCCGGCAAGGCCGCCTGAAACCACTTGCAACCACCTAAAACCACTTAAAAGGTTTCCCACTCCTCGGACTGCGCCGTCTTGCGGCTGGCCGCCCTGGCTCCCGGGCGGCTGGCGATGCGCAGCGCGGACGCCCGGCGCGCCGGCTTGACGGGCGCATGTTGCGGCACCGGCGCCTGTCCGTCATCGAGCTTGAACACGCCCACCACCTGCGACAGGGTGCTGGCCTGATCCTGCAGGCTTTCGGCGGCCGCCGCCGCCTCTTCCACCAGGGCCGCATTCTGCTGCGTCACCTGGTCCATTTGCGCGATGGCCTGGTTCACCTGTTCGATGCCGGAACTCTGCTCCACGCTGGCGGACGTGATCTCTCCCATGATGTCGGTCACGCGGCGCACGCTGTCGACGATTTCCTGCATCGTCGCGCCCGCCTCGTCGACCAGGCGCGCCCCCGTGTCGACCTTCTCCACCGAATCATCGATCAGCAGCTTGATTTCCTTCGCCGCTTGGCTTGACCTCTGCGCCAGACTGCGCACCTCTGTTGCCACCACGGCAAAGCCGCGTCCTTGCTCGCCGGCGCGCGCCGCTTCCACGGCCGCGTTCAGCGCCAGGATATTCGTCTGGAAGGCGATGCCGTCGATCACGCTGATGATGTCGACGATCTTCTTCGACGAGTCGTTGATCGAGGCCATGGTGTCGACCACCTGCGCCACCACCATGCCGCCCTTGCTGGCGACATCCGACGCGGACACCGCCATCTGGTTGGCCTGGCGCGCATTGTCCGCATTCTGTTTCACGGTGCTGGTCAGCTCCTCCATCGAGGCGGCCGTCTCTTCCAGCGAACTGGCCTGCTGCTCCGTGCGCGACGACAGGTCCTGGTTGCCGGCGGCGATTTCCGACGACGAGACTTTCACCGATTCGCTGGCCGTGCGGATCTTCACCAGCACGGCGGCGATCTTGTCGATGAAGCGGTTGAAGGCGCCGGCGATCTGCGCCAGTTCATCCACGCCGGAAGAGTCGAGGCGGCGCGTCAGGTCGCCCTCGCCCGAGGCGATATCCTCGAGCGCGTCGCGCACCAGTTCCAGGCGCTTGAGCATCCTGAATACCAGCAGCGACAACAGCGCCGCCGCCAGCGCCGTCAGCAGCACGGCCGTGACGGTCGCCGTCGTCAGCATGGTCTGCAAGGCTTGCATGGCTTCCTGCTGGTCCAGCACCACGGCCAGCAGCCAGTCGGTGCCGGATACGCGCGTGACATACAGCATGCCGTCGCGCTCATGGATGCGCACGGCCTCGCTCTGGCGCGCGCTTTCCAGGCGGTTGATCTGCGCGGCCGACAGGCTGGCGTCGAGCTTCGACACGGGCTGCAGGCTCAGGTCCTTGTTGGCATGCGCGATGACGGTGCCAGCCTGGTCGATCAGGAAGGCAAAGCTGTGCGGCGTGGGCTTGATCGCCACCACGTTGGCGATCACCGTATCGAGCAGCACGTCGGCGCCCGCCACGCCGGTCGGCGCTTCCTTCGGCCCCACCGGTGCCGTGAACGACACCACCAGCTGGTGGCTGGCCGCGTCCACATACGGCGGCGTCAGCATGGGTACGCCCGCCTTGACGGTGTCCTTGTACCAGGCGCGCGCCGTCGGATCGAAATCTGCCGGGCGCCCCGGCTTGGTAAACACCGAGCGCTTGTCGGCGTAGCCAATGAACACTTCGGCGAAATCGCCGGCCTTTTCCGCGATCTGGAAGGCGCGCAGCGGCTCGGGCGTCTCGGCCGACATGACGACGGACGCCATGACCTTTTTCTTGCCGTCGACCCATTGCGCCAGCACGGCGGACTGGCTTTGCAGCAGTTGCTGCATCTGCTGGTCCGACGAGGCCAGCATGCTGTTGCGCGTGGTGAGGTAATTGGCAAGCGACAAGGCCAGCATGGACAGCACGACGATGGCGACGCAGATCAGCACCAGCCGCGTGCGAAGAGAAGACAACATGATGGACTCCTGGTTTCGATTTTGATGGTGTCGGCACGCGGCGCTTGCCTCGGCAAGCCCGGCGATGCCAGCAACGCCGGTGGCAGGCGAAAAAATTGCCACGTGTCAATATTTTATATATCGCAGTTTTACACAAAAATCGGAACAGAAGTATTAAATATTTGGAATATTCGATGAAAACACAACAAGGCAGGCGCTGCGGTGCGCATTGACAAGCTGCGGATATTGCTGGATATTTAATTTTTACTTGCACAGCGAGCGATCGCGTTCCCACATGACCAGCCCGCGCAGGCAGCACAGCCAGCACCGTCGGCCGCCATCACCGCTGCTGTCACTTCCGCTGTCACTGTCACGCTATGCCCTGGCCCTGTTCTTCAGCGTGGCCGGCCTGCTGCATTTTATTTTCCCCGCCGCCTACGCGGCCATCATGCCGCCCTGGCTGCCCGCGCCGCCGCTGCTCGTGTATGTGAGCGGCGCCTGCGAACTGGCCGGCGGCATCGGCCTGCTGCCCGCGCGCACGCGGCGCCTGGCGGGCATCGGTCTGATCGCGCTGTCGCTGGCCGTGCTGCCGGCAAATGTGCAGATGCTGCTGAACGCGCGCGCGGCGGGCGATCCCGCCTGGCAGCAAGCGTTGCTGCTGGCGCGCCTGCCCTTGCAGGCGGCGCTGGTCTGGTGGATCTGGAAAGTCAGCCGGCAAGCGGGCCGCTAGTGTGCCGAACTAGCCGATCAGCCCGCGCAAACCGCTGGCGCGCTGCGTGCGGCGCAGGATGGCGTCGAACAGCACGGCCTGCGTGGGCGAGACGAGGGTAAAGAAATTGCGCGCCCGCGTGATGCCCGTGTAGACCAGTTCGCGCGCCAGCATGGCGCCGCCCTCCTGCGGCAGCACCAGCACCGTGTGGCGAAATTCCGAGCCCTGCGATTTATGCACGGTCATGGCGAACGCCGTCTCCACGTGGCGCAGGCGCGTGGCCAGCACGCTGCGCACGTTTTCGCCTTCCAGGAAGTACACGCGCAGGGAACCCGGCCGCGCCGGATCGCGCAGGGTCAGGCCAATGTCGCCATTGAACACGCCCGTGCCATAGTCATTGCGCGTGACCATCACGGGACGCCCCACATACCACTCGCCGCGGCGTATCAGGCCTTCCTTTTCCAGCCGCAGCTCGATGGCCGTGTTCAGTCCCGCCACGCCCCACTCGCCTTCGCGCACGGCGCACAGGATGCGGAACGCTTCGAATCGGTGCAGCACGGCGCGCACCCAGTCATCGTGCTGCGCGTAGCCTGTTTCACCGGCGTTCACCAGTTCCAGGTAGGGCTGATAGCCGCCCGGCGCATCGACGCGTCCGCGCAAGGCCAGGCGCAGCACCTCGTCTGGCTGCGCCGTCACGCTCCACGCCAGCTGGCCGCCGCTGTCGCTGGTGAAGCAGGCCCTGGCCAGGTCGGGCTTGCCTGCATTCACGGCCAGCGCCAGTTCGCCGATCGGGCCGCTGAAGCGGTGGCTGTGGCGCAGCATCACCGTCTGCTGCGCCAGCGCGCCCGCCGCACCGGCAAAGGCGGGCGGAATGGCCACGCCGCTGGCGGCCTGCGCATACGCGATGGTGGCGGGCGTATAGCCGCCCGCCTGCGCGTCGTGGCACAAGTCGCCCAGCACGGCGCCCGCTTCCACCGACGCCAGCTGGTCCTTGTCGCCCAGCAGGATCAGGATCGCCGCGGGCGGCAAGGCGTCGAGCACCGAGGCCATCATCTCCAGGTGCACCATCGACGCTTCATCGACGATCAGCACGTCGACGTCGAGCGGATTGCCCGCGTGGTGGGCAAAGGCGCGCGTATCGGGCCGCGCGCCCAGCAGGCTATGCAGGGTGCGCGCGGCGCCCATGCGGCGCGCCAGTTCCATCAGGGGCAGCGCCTCGCCCGCCTTGGCCGCCAACCCTTGCAGGGCCTTGTCGATCGACTGTTTCAGCCGCGCGGCCGCCTTGCCCGTCGGCGCGGCCAGCGCGATGCGCAGCTGCTCCGGCTGCGGCGAGACGGCAAACAGCAAGGTGAGCAGACTGGCCACCGTGTAGGTCTTGCCCGTGCCCGGGCCGCCCGTGATGATGGCCACCTTGCCGCGCAGGGCGATGGCGCACGCCACTTTTTGCCAGTCCGGCCCGCCATTCTGCGTGGGCTGGTCGAACAGGATGTCGAGCCATAGCCGCACCTGCGCCAGCGGCGGATTCGTCAAATCCTGCGCGCGCGCGGCGATCTTTTCGCCGACCAGGGTCTCGTCGCGCCAGTAACGGCGCAGATACAGGCGGTCGCCATCGAGCACCAGCGGCTGGCGCACGTCGGGCGCGCCCACCTGCCACACTTGCGGCGCGCCGGCCAGCAGCGCGCGCCAGCCGTCCAGCGATACCGGCAGCGGGCCGGAGACGGTCAGCACGGCATGCCACAGTTCTTCGCTCCAGCCCAGCAGCTGCGACGGTTCGCCGGCCAGCTCAGTCAGCATCAGACAGCTGTGCCCCCGCCCTTCCAGCTCGGACAGCACGACGCAGGCCACGCCCACGGCGGCAGCATCGGGTCCGGCGGGCGCGCCCGGCTCCAGGCTCGCGATGAAGCGCGCAAAGGCAGCGCTCAGGCGGCGCAGGTGGCCCGCCTCGGCGACGCCGTCGAAATGGCTGAACAAGGCATCCATCCGCAGGGTATCGAACTGCGCGTTATGCTGCATGGTGTTCCGTTTCTTCTAACAGTTGATCGAGGCCGTCCAGCAGTTCCAGCTGCGGTGCCAGCCAGTAGCAGCCGTGCGTGTCCGCATTCGCGATCCCGCGCAGGAACAGGAAAATGGCGCCGCCCAGGTGCGCGGCCGGCTCGTACGCATCGCCAAGCCGGCTTTTCAGCAAACGGTGCAGGGCCAGCATGTAGATGGCGCCCTGGATGTCGTAGCGGTGCTGCGCCATGCCGGCCGCCAGCGCCTGCGTGTGGTAGGCGGCGTCATTGGGCCCCAGCGCATTCGACTTGTAGTCGAGCACCCAGTAGCGCCCTTCCCTTTCGATGACCAGGTCGGCAAAGCCTTTCAGCATGCCGTGCAGCTGGCGCCGTGGCAGCACGGGACGCGGGGCGCCATCGAGCAGCAGGCGCGTGCACAATTGATCCAGCGCCTCGGTCGACAGATGCTCGCTGGGGAACCAGAACTCCATCTCGGACAGGGTGCTGTCGAGCTGCGACAGCGAGGCGTCCAGCAGCGGCAGCGGCGTGATGGCGATCTCGCGCAGCCAGGCGATGGCGTCTTCCTGGCGGTGGCCCCAGCCAGCCCGCTCACAGCGCGCGGCCAGGCGGGTATCGAAATGTTCATCGTGGACGCTGTCAAAACCTTCGCCGCCCATCCATTCAAGCTGTTCGTGCAGGAAATTGCCGGGCACGGAGCCGCGCGGGAAGCGGTGCCAGGGCGCGTCGGCCGTCGGCGCCGGCACGGCCACGCCGCTTCCCGCAGCATCTTCCAGCAGGGTTTCTTCCAGCGCCCGCTGCGGCACGTGGGCGCTGGCCACGGTGCCGATCTGCCGCGTCAGCGAGGTAAAACTGCCCACCGACCAGTCGCGCTCGAACTCCCCCGCGAACACGGGCGCCGGACGCAGCTCGGGACGCAGCTCGATGCGGTCAAGCACCGTACAAGCATCGGGCTGCGCAAGGCTGCCGACATGGATGGCGTCGCAGCTGCCCGCCACCTGCTGCCAGCGCAGCAGCAATTGCTCCGCCGGCAGCTTGTCGCCGCCCGTCAGCAAATAGCCGAGCGCCGATTCATGCAGGGTGTTTTCGCCCGCCTTGCGCGCCGCCAGCGCGGCCACGCCCAGCCACAAGAAGTGGCGCGCGCGCGTCAGTGCCACGTACAGCAGGCGCAAATCCTCCTCGATGCGCGCCTCTTCCACGACCGCCATGGCCTCGTCGGACAAGGACAGGTCGAGCCGGCGTTCGCCGTTTTCCGCCGCGTACTCGAAGAAGCTGCGGTTGCGTTTATCCACCTTGCGCGCCGTGACGGCGAACGGCAGGTACACGAGCGGGTATTCCAGGCCCTTGGACTTGTGCACGGTGATGACTTTCACCAGTTCCGCATCGCTTTCCAGGCGCAGCACGCGCTCGTCGCCGCTCTCGCCTTCGCCGGCGATCTGCTCGGCCAGCCAGCGTATCAGCGCCTGCTCGCCATCGAGCTGGCGGCTGGCCGACTGCAGCAGTTCGGCCAGGTGCAGCAGGTTCGTCAGACGCCGCTCGCCGCCCGTCTGCTGCAGCAGCATGGCCGGCAATTGCAGTTCGTGGATGAAACGGCGCAGCATGGCCAGCACGCCCTGGCGCTGCCAGATCAGATGCAGGGCCTTCAGCTGTTCCACCCGGCGTTCCCACTCCAGTTCGTCGCTCGACAGGCGCGCCAGTTCGCCCAGCGACAGGCCGATGGTGCGCGTGGCAAACGCGGCGCGCGCCAGGCCGCCGTCGAGCGGATTGGCCAGCGCCGCCAGCCAGCGCAGCACGTCGGCCGCTTCCTCGCTGTCGACGACGGAATCCTTGTCGGACAAATACACGCTGGCGACGCGGCGGCGCGCCAGCGCGCGGCGGATGGCCGCCGCCTCCTTGCGGTCGCGCACCAGCACGGCCACATCGGCAGGCTGCAATCGTGCAAAACCGTCAGGGCCGGCAAAACCCGCTTGCGCATCGCCCAGCATGGCGACGATATGCTCGGCGCAGTGCTGCGCGAAATACTCGCGGTAGCTGTCGCCGCGCAGCCCTTCATCGCTGGCGCAGGCGGCCAGCAGGGCCGGCATGGCGCCATCCGTCGTCACCAGGTGCTCGGCGCGGCCCTTGGCGTCGACAGCCTCGAAGGGCAGCGGATTCTCGCCATGTTTGCGGTAGCGGAAGGCGCCCAGCGGCACCTCGGCGCGCTCGGCATGCAGGAACAGCTGGTTGACGGCCGCCACCAGGGGCGCCGTGGAACGGTAGTTGGTGCCCAGCTGGTAGTGGCGCCCCGTGGTGGCGCGCCGCGCCGCCAGGTAGCTCTGGATGTCGGCGCCGCGAAAGCCGTAGATCGACTGTTTCGGGTCGCCGATCAAAAACAGGCCCAGTCCCGGGTCGTTGTCGGCGATGCGGTACAGAGAATTGAAGATCTGGTATTGCGCCGGGGCCGTATCCTGGAATTCATCGACCATGGCCAGCGGGTACTGGTCGATGATGCGCTGGCGCAGGGCCGCGCCATTCTCGCCGGCCAGCGCATCGTGCAGGCGCTGCAGCATGTCGGCAAAGCCGAACTGGCGCGACTGGCGTTTTAACTGGTCCATGCGCCGCGCGATGGCCGCCGCCGCATGCAGGTGCAGGGTGTGCGCCAGCGGCGTCAAGGCCGCCAGCGCCCGCCCCAGTTCGTCGGTATGTTCAAAGCACTCGGGCACTTGCGCCGTGAAGCTCTTGGCAAATGCATCCTCGATGCCGAACGGCGTCAAGCGCTCCCACGCCTTGGCCGTGATGGCCGGCTGCAGCAGCAACGGGTCTTGCGCCCAGCGGCGCAAGCCGTCGAACCACTTGGCCAGGTTCTCCGGCTTCATCTTGACGCCGTTAAAACACTTGGGATTGACGGCGCGGTGCTCGTTGATCCAGGCGGCCATCCGGTCCACGCGCTCGACCCAGCCCGCCTTCAGGGTGGCCAGCTGGGCGGCCAGCGCCCGCTGCTCGCGCCCGATCAGCAGCGACAGCGGCTCATCGCCGGCCAGCTGCATGCTGCCGGCGCGGCGCGCCAGCTCGCGCACGCCCTTCTTGAGCGCATCGACGTCGGGCCAGCAGTCGAGCAGCACGTCGAGCGCCTGCGGCGACAATGGATAGACTTGCTGGCGCCAGTAATCGTGGGCCGCATCCTCGAACAGCGCCTGCTCGTCGCTGACCAGCTCTTCGTCGAACAGGCTGCCGCTGTCAAACGCATGTTCGCGCAGCATGCGCTGGCACCAGGCGTCGATGGTGAAAATGGCCGCTTCATCCATCGTCTCGGCGGCCAGCATCAGCCGGTGCGCCGCCTTTTGCCGTTCGCTCTCGTCCGGATAGGATTCCAGCAAGGCGTCGAGAAACGGGTCGCTGCCGCCGGATTCAATGCCAAATTCATGGCGAAAATACGCGGCCGCCTCGATCAGGCGCTCGCGCACGCGGTTCGACAGTTCACGCGTGGCGGCGCGGGTAAACGTCATCACCAGGATGTCGGCCGGCAGCAGCGGACGCGTAAAGCGGCTGTCGTCGTCGCCGTGACCCAGCACGAGGCGCACGTACAGCGCGGCGATGGTCCAGGTCTTGCCGGTGCCGGCCGAGGCCTCGATCAGGCGCGAGCCGTGCAGCGGGAATGCCAGGGGGTTGAGCAGATGGCTCGTCATTGTTCTTCTCCGGCGCCGTCATTGGGCGCGCTGATCGGGTCGATGGTGATGTGCTGTTGCAGCCAGTCGGCCAGCGGGCCATACAGCTCGCGCGTGCAGTCCTGCCACGCCTCGTCCGCGGCCAGGGCGGAAAATTCGGGCCACAGGCGGGCCAGGCACAGTTCCTCGCGTTCACCGGAGATGTCAAAGCCGCCGTCGTAGATGGCGCGCGGATCGCCGCCCTGCACCAGCGCCAGGCCCGTCTTGCAGGCCGTCGGCAGCGGGTGGTTCATGCCTTCGCGCCACAGCGCCAGCAAGGTGGCCAGCGCGTCGCGCGAACTGGCCGGGTCGAGCGGCGCCATGCTGACGATGGCGTCGCGCGCCACCAGGTAGCCGGTGACGGGAAAGCCCAGTGCGGCGGCAGCCAGCTGGCGCAGCCACATCAGCATCAGCTTGTCGCCGCGCGCCAGGCCGCCCTTGTCCGTCACCTTCGAGGAAATCTGCATCAGCCAGGCCGTGTCCGTCCCGTTGCTGCACAATCTGTCGAGCCAGTCATCGATCTGCACTTCGCCAAACGGCAGGTTGATGGCGCGCTTGTCGGCCGCCTGCGGGAACGAGGCACGCAAGGACAGCCACGCGCTGCGCACGGGCACCAGCGCTTCGACCAGCTGCGCCTGCACCTGCTGGCCGATCAGGCCGATCGGCAGCACGCCTTCGCGTGCCAGGCGCTCGGCGCGCGCGGCCAGGCTCGCGCGCACATCGTCCAGCGCTTCCACGGCGCCGCCGTCGTCGAGCATGGTGTCTTCCAGCAGATAGCGTTCAAGCGCGTTCAGGCCAAACGGTTCCTCGTCCTCGCCCAGCATGGCCGCATCGGCGAAGTGCACGCTGAGGCGGCGGCGGAAAAAATACTTGACGGGCTGGCGCAGGAAGCTGGCCAGTTCGCCCAGCTTCAGGCGCGTGCCGGGATCGAGTTCATAAGGCCCCAGCGGCAGTTCTTCAAGCGTCTGTGCATCGGCATGCGCCACGCGCCACTCGCGCGCATACGTCAGCAAGCCGCCCGCCTCGAAATAGCGGCGGCTGAACGGCTGCAGCGCGTGCTCGGTCGTCAGGCTTGCAAGATGCCGGTCCAGCGACCAGCCGGCGGCCAGATAGTCGCGCAGCTGCGACACCAGCACGGACGGCGGCTGCTCGGAATTGTCGCGCACATTGCGCCCCACCCAGCTTACGTACAGCTTGTCGCGCGCGGCCAGCAACGCTTCGAGCATCAGGTAGCGGTCGTCGTCGCGGCGCGAACGGTCGCCGGGGCGCGCCATGCCGGGCAGCGCCAGCAAGTCGAAATCGGCCTTCGGGGCGCGGCGCGGAAAATCGCCATCGTTCATGCCCAGCAGGCACACGACGCGGAAGGGCACGGCGCGCATCGGCATCAGGGTGCAGAAGGTCACGCCGCCGGAAACGAATTGATGGTTCAGGGTCGGCTCGTCCAGTGCGCCCAGCCACGCCACGCGCAGCACGGACAAGGGCACCTGCTCGACAAAGCCCGCGTGTTCGCAGGTTTCCAGCCAGCCCTGCAAGGCGCCTTCCAGCTGCGCCAGGGTCAGGCGGTCGCCCTCGTCGTCGGCATCAAAGAATGCGGCCAGCAGCGCGCGCGCCTGTGCGCCCCAGTCGGCCGGCGTGCGCGTGCCGGCCAGCACGGTGCGCCAGTGCAGCAGCGCTTCGACCAGTTGCGCCAAAGAGCCCGCCAGCGCCGCATCCAGGCCGCCCACTTCCGCGTACGGCTCGATGCCGTGGAAGCTGGCGCCGCTGCCGCTGGCGTAGCCAAGCAGCATGCGCCGCACGCCGAAGATCCAGGCATTCTGTTCCCCTGCCGCGCCCAGACCCAGGCCGCTGCGGTGTTCCTGGTCCAGCCCCCAGCGCACGCCGGCGCCCTCGATCCAGGCACCCAGGGTGGCCAGGTCGTCCGGCTGCAAGCCGAAGCGGGCCGCCAGCGCCGGCACGTCGAGCAGGTCGCGCACCTCGCTCTGGCGGCAGCGCTGCTGCGGCAGCTGCAGCAGCCATTCCAGCGCGACGAGCAGCGGATTGACGCTGCGGTCCTTGACGTCGCCGATCTCGAAGGGAATGAAACGCTCGTCATTGCGGCGGTACTGGCCGAAGACGGCGTGGATGGCGGCCGTGAAGGTGTCGATGTCCGGCACCATCACTACCACGTCGCGCGGGCGCAGGCCCGTTTCGGCGCTGCGCGTGAACATGGCCAGCAGCTGGTCGTGCAGCACTTCCACTTCGCGCTGCACGCTGTGCGCCACGTGGAATTCGATCGAGCGGTCGGCCGCATCGGGCGGTATTTGTTCGTGTTCGGCCAGCGGGCGCAGTTCGCGGATGGCCACCTGCACCTGCTGCAGCAGGGTCTCGCCCACCTCCTCGCCGAACAGGTCGATGCGCAGGCTGTCGTCGCGCCCTTCGGCATGCGCGTGCTCGTCGAATTCATCGAGCATGCGGATGAAATCGCGCCCTTGCCGCCCCCAGCTCGCCAGGAGCGGGTGGCTGTGCGCATGCAGCGCTTCCAGCGGGATTTGCGCCAGGTCGGTGCCGTTGCGCTGGCGCTGGCGCTTGTTTTGCGCGCGCAGCAGGTCGCGCCCGTCGATGATGTCGCCCCAGTAGAACTGGCACGGGTTGGGCACGGCCAGCACCACCTGCGTATGGCGCGCCAGCGCGGCCAACGCCTGCAAGGTCTGGTATGGCAGGGCCGAGACGCCAAACAGCACCACCCTGCGCGGCAGCTTGCCGGCCGGCGCGTCGCCGGCGGCGATGGCAGCCAGGAAGGCGTCGTGGATGTCGGCGCGGCCCGTATCGCGCTCGAAAGCTTCGACGTCGGCGGCCACGGCGCGCCACAACTGCGCCTGCCAGCACTGGTCTTCCTTCAGTACGATGGCCTCGCCACGGGCCGTGCGCAGCTGGTCGCGCCCGGCCGCCCAGTCGGCCAGCCAGTCGGCACGGTAGACCTGGTACTGGTCGAACAGGTCGGCCAGGCGTTCGGCCAGCTGCAGCCGGCGTTCGCAATCGCCATCGGCGAGGAAATAGCGCAGCGGCGCAAACACGGGGTCGGCCAGCAGCGACGGCAAAAGACGCATCAAACGCCAGGTCAGCGGCGATTTATCGAAGGGCGACACGCGCGGCACGCGTTCGCGGCCCAGCATGCCCCGGTAGCTTTCCCACAGCAATCGCGCCGGCAAGGCGATGCGCGTAGCGGCGCACACGCCCATTTCTTCGGCCAGGGCGATCTTCAGCCACTCGGCCACGCCATTCGACTGCACCAGGAAGATGTCGGTCTCCAGCGGCGCCAGCGGGTGGCTGCGCAGCCACTGGAAGACGGCCGCGCGCAGCTGTTCCAGCTGGTTGCCGTGCAGGATGAGGAGGCCGGGCGTGACGGTAGATTGCATGCTGTTCCGATGGGTTGCCGCGCCTGCGGCCGGGTAGCCGCAGGCGTCAAACGCGTATTATCGCCGCTGCCCGCCTCAGGGGGTATCGCTGGTGGCAAATTCCAGTGAAATTTGTTCGGCCACCTGCGCCAGGGCGGGGCCCAGCGCCGCCAGCAAGGCGCGCGCCTGCGGCACCTCGCCGCCCAGGCGCAGCGCCTCGATCGAGGTGCACAGCGCGGCAAACGCATGCGCGCCCACGGCCAGCGCCGACGATTTGCTGCGGTGGCCCAGGTCGGCCAGGCGGCCCAGGTCTTCCAGCGCCAGCGCCTGTTCCATTTCCGCGATGCCGTCGCGCGCCGTGTCGAGGAACAGCTGGGCATATTTGCGCATCTTGACGGCGTCATTGCTGAACGTGAGGGCCAGGGTGGCCAGGTCGAGGATGGCCGTGTCGCGCCGCTCGGGTATGGCGCGCGCCAGCGGCGTCTTCGCGCCGCCCCGGCCCGCCGGCTGTGCATGGCCCATGCCGCCGGGACCACCGATGCCGCCACGCAGGCGGAACCATTTCGCCAGCAGGTGGAACAGCAGGTTGGGGGCGATCGGCTTGGTCAGGAATTCATCCATGCCCGCCTCGAGGCAGCGGGCGCGGTCTTCGCTGCCCGCGTTGGCCGTCATGGCGATCACCAGCAGGCCGGCCAGCCGCGGATCGGCGCGGATGTGGCGCGTCGTCTCGAAGCCATCCATCTCCGGCATCTGCACATCCATCAGCACGCAGTCGTAGCGCTGGCGCGCCAGCAGCGCCAGCGCTTCGCGCCCATTGCCGGCCACGCAGACGGTGGCGCCCGCGTCTTCCAGCAATTCGCAGCCCACCTGCTGGCTGAAGATATTGTCTTCCACCAGCAGGATGGAGGCGCCGCGGATCACGTCCAGCACTTCCGGCTCCACTTCGGCGATGCCGTCGTCGCTGGCCTGCGCGCTTTTTTCCAGGCGCGCCGTAAACCAGAAGGTGCTGCCCAGCCCCGGCTGGCTGTACACGCCCACCTTACCGCCCATCAGTTCGGCCAGCTGCTTGCTGATCACCAGCCCCAGCCCGCTGCCGCCATATTTGCGCGTGGTCGACGGGTCGGCCTGGTGGAAGGAGCGGAACAGCTGCGCCACCTCTTCCTGGTTCATGCCGATGCCCCGGTCCTGCACCTCGAAGCGCAGCAAGGTGTGGCTGCCGCGCTCCTCGGCGTGGCGCACGCGCACGAAGATGCTGGCATGGTCGGAAAACTTGATGGCGTTGCTGGCCAGGTTCAGCAGAATTTGCTCCAGGCGCAGCGGATCGCCGCGCCAGCGCTGCGGCAGGTCGGGCGCGATGTCGAACTGCAGGCTCAGGCCCTTGACGGCGGCCGCGTCGCCCAGCTGGCTGGCGATGTTCGCCAGCAGCGTATCGAGGCGGAAGTCCAGTACTTCCAGTTCCAGCTTGCCCGCCTCGATCTTGGAAAAATCCAGAATGTCGTTGATCAGTCCCAGCAAATGCTGGCCCGAATGGTAGATCTTTTGCAGGTAGTCGCGCTGGCGCGTATCGGCCACGGACTTCAGCGCCAGATGCGCCATGCCGATGATGCTGTTCATCGGCGTGCGGATTTCATGGCTCATGTTCGACAGGAAATCGCTCTTGGCCTGGCTGGCCGCATCGGCCTGCTCCTTGAGCCGGTGCAGTTCCGTCACGTCGGTGGACAGGCCGATCAGGCCCGTGACGGGGCCGGGCAAGCCGAGTGGCACCTTGACGCTCCACAAATGGTGCACCTGGCCCTGCGCATCGACGAAGCGCTCCTCGCCGACGAACTTGACGCCGCTGTGGAAGACCTCGCGCTCGGTGCGCTGCGCGGCGGCGGCCGCGTCGCCGAGCATCAATTCGCCGTCCTGGCGGCCGATCACCTGCTGCACCGAGCGCCCGAGGATGGACGCCGTGCGCGCATTCACGTAGCGGTAGCGCAGGTCCGCATCCTTCATGTAGACATAGGCGTCGACGCTGTCGAGCACCGTGTCAAGCAGGGTGCGCTGCGCCACCGCGCTGCGGCGCGAGCGGTACAGGGTATAAATGTAGCCATAGATCAGCAGGGTGCCTGCCAGGCCGACGGCCAGCGCCAGCCACGGGAAATAACGGTCAAAGCCGCTGTACAGCTCCGTCTTGCGCACGCGGAAATGCGCCTTCCACGCGCCGCCCTGGTACACCACGGGCAGCACCCTGTCGAAATAATCCGCGTCGCTGCCCGGCCGCGGCGGCGCCGCCGCCAGGTCGCCGTCATCGTTGAACAACAGGCGGTCCTGCGGCGCGATGCGCAGCGCGCCTGCGGCCGGCAGCGGTTCGGCGGCGCTGTACAGGGTCAGGTGCAGCGGTTCGAGCGCGCTGCGTTCGAGCGCGCTGTGCACGAGGCGCGCCACGCCAAAGCCGATGCCCACGGAACCGAGGTAGGCGGCGCGGCGCTCTTCCACGCTGGCCTGCGGCATGCCGTTGCGGTACACGGGCAGGCGCATGCCCAGGCCCACGTGCGCGGGCGGGCCCTTGATCATGATGACCTGTCCCGACGCGCTCACTTCGCCGCTGTCGCGCGCCTGCGCCAGGGCCTGCGCCACCAGCGGGTTGGCGCCGATATCGACGCCCATGCGCTCGGCCAGCAGCGAGCCGGGCTCCAGGTAGGTGAGCACCGTGTACTCGGGCCGCTCGCCGGGCGGGCGGATGGAAAAGTCGGGATAGCCGCCCGGCGTCAGGCTGGCGTCGGCGCGCACGCCGGCGATGTAGGCGGCGCGCCGGGCCGGCGTGACGGCGACGGCATAATTGAGCGATTCGATGGCGGGAAACTGGCGCGTGATATCGAGTCCGCCCACGTAGTCGTGGAACTGGCGGCGGGTCAGCTGGTCGGTGGTGCGAAACAGGGCTTCGAGCCCGCGCAGCAGGTCGGAATAGCTTTTCACGCGCGTGGCCAGGCTGTTCTGGGCGCCATAGGTCAGGTTATCGAAGCGCTGCTCGGCATCGTCATGCACCGTGCGCGCCGCCCCCGCATACAGGGCGCCGCCCACCGCCAGCGCCAGCAGCAGGCCCCCCGCCCAGATCATGATGCCTGATACCGTCCCGCCCTTGCTCAAAGTGTGCATTGTCGATCGCTTATTCCGGTTCCTCGAATGTAGGGCGCAATCCCGCACCGCAAGTACGAGGATACTATCAAAGGCCCCTGTCCACGCGCTTGCCCGAGAAAAAAAAGCCTGCGCGACGGTTGCAATGGAAAGCAAGCCGCCTGCCTGCGGCGCACAGACGATGCTCTGCGCGGCGGCTGAAAAGCAGGAGACGAAGAAAAAACGGGAAAAAAGCACAAATCGCGGGAACGCGGCAGAGCAGGCCTGCGCCCAGGGGCGCCCTGGCGCGCGGGGCACGGCCACCGCCTGCGCGCCCGGGTGTTACAGGTTCAGACAGTGGCGGCCAGCATGCCCCGCCCGCCATGCTCGTCCCAGGCGTCGGCGCAGCGTACCACCTCGCCCACGACGATGATGCTGGGGCTGGCCAGGCCGCTGGCCTGCAGGTCGTCCGGCAAGGCTTGCAAGGTGCTCAGCAACTGGCGCTGGGCCGGCAGGCTGGCCGACTGCACCACGGCCACGGGCGTGCCGGGCGCCATGCCGCCGGCCAGCAAGCCGGCCTGGATGGCGGCCACCCTGGCCACGCCCATGTAGATGACGAGGGTCAGCCGGCTTTGCGCCAGGGCCGCCCAGTTCGGTTCCGCGGCCCCCTCCTTGCCATGCCCGGTGACAAAGATGGCGCCCTGGCTCCAGGCGCGGTGCGTGAGCGGCACGCCGATGGCCGAGGGCGCCGCCAGGCCGCTGCTGATGCCGGGGATCACCGTCACCTCCACGCCATGGCTGCGCAGGTAGGCGCGCTCCTCGCCGCCCCGCCCGAACAGGTAGGGGTCGCCCCCTTTCAGGCGCACCACGTGCTGGCCGGCGCGCGCCTCGGCCAGCATCAGGCGCTCGATGAAGGCTTGCGGCGTGGACGCGCAGCCGCCCCGCTTGCCCACCTCGACCACGCGCACGCCGGGTACCGCGTGGGCCAGCACGGCTGGATTGACGAGGTCGTCCATCAGCAGCACAGTCGCCCGCGCGATGGCCCTGACGGCTTTCACGGTCAGCAAATCCGGGTCGCCGGGACCGGCACCCACCAGTGTCACGCTGCCAAGTTGCGCCATGCTGAAACTCCTTCTCGCGATGTGTCAGAAAAAATGGCCGATGGCAAACGATGCGGCGTACGCTTCCGGCGCACTGCCATCCCACACGACGCCGTCACACAGGGTCGAGCTGCGCATGGGGGCCATGGGCAAGGGCGTGTGCGCCATTTCCGCCGCCTGGCGGTACAGGTCGATGCGGTTGACCTGGCGCGCCACGGCCAGATAGTCGGGCTCGTCGCGCAGCAAGCCCCAGCGCCGGTGCTGGGTCATGAACCACATGCCATCGGACAGGTACGGGAAATTGACGGTGCCGCCGCCATAAAATGCCAAGCCGTGCGCCTCGTGCCAGGTCTTGCCCAGTCCATCCTGATAATGGCCGAGTATGCGCGACGCCAGCATTTCCTGCGGCGTGTTCAGGTAGCCTGGCGCGGCCAGCACGCTGGCCGTGGCCAGGCGGTTCTCGTCGCTGGCATCGATCCAGCGCCCCGCATCGAGCACGGCGGCGATCAGCGCGCGGCAGGTATTCGGGTGCTGGTGCGCAAAAGCGGCGCTGGTGCCCAGCACCTTGCCCGGATGCTCGGGCCAGATCTGCCCGCTGGCAGCGGCCGTCACGCCCACGCCATCGACGATGGCCTTGTAGCCCCACGGCTCGCCGGCGCAAAAGCCGTCCATCTGACCGGCGCGCAAGGCGGCCACCATCTGCGACGGCGGCACCGTCATCACGCGCGCGTCGCGCAGCGGATCGATGCCGTGCGCCGCCAGCCAGTATTGCAGCAGCATCGCGTGGTTACCCGTCGGGAAAGTATGCGCGAACGCGAACGGCCGCGATGCTGCCCGCATGTGGCGCGCCAGCGAAGCGCCATCGCGGGCGCCTTCGCGCGCCAGGGCCGCCGACAGGGTCACGGCCTGGCCGCTGTGATTGAGGTTCATCAATACGGCCATGTCGCTCTGCTGTCCGCCGATTCCCATCTGCACGCCATACACGAGGCCGTACAGCACGTGGGCCGCGTCGAGGTCGCCACTTGCCAGCTTGTCGCGCACGCCGGCCCACGACATCTCGCGGCTCAGCTCGATCTTGATGCCGTATTTTTCATCCAGGCCCAGCTTAGCCGCCATCACCAGCGAGCCGCAATCGCTCAGCGGCAGGTAACCGATGCGTATCGTCTGTTTTTCCGGATGCAGGGAGCGCATCACCTGGGCGCTGCCTGCCGCCGGGCTGCCCGCTTGTTCAGTCATACTTCCATCCTTTGCCTGTCCTTGCCGCCCGCGACGCACCAAAACAGTGCATCGCACCACAATATGTCATGCTGCCATCAAAATAAGCGTATCCGTTCATCCCAGCAAGTCTTCCACGTCGAGGATGCGCTGGGCAAGTTCCGCCAGTTTCAGCTTCTTGTTCATGGCCATGCTGCGCAGGCGCTGGTAAGCCTGCTCTTCCGTCAAGCCATGATGCGTCATCAATAGACCCTTGGCCCGCTCGATGACCTTGCGTTCCAACAATTTATGCCGCGTGTCATGCAGTTCCGCGCGCAGTTTTTCTTCCTGGCGAAAGCGCGCCAGGGCCACGTTCAGCACGGGCAGGATGCGTTCCGCCTGCAAGCCGGCCACGATGTAGGCCGAGACGCCCGCCGCCATGGCCGCGTCGATGCTGGACGTGGCGCCGTCCTCCGTAAACAGCACGATGGGACGGCGCTCGTCGCGCGTGGCGATGACGATGTGTTCGAGTACGTCGCGCGCGTCCGATTCGGCGTCAATGATGATGAGGTCGGGCTGCAGTTGCCCGATGCGCTCGGGAAGGTAGAGGTCGGCAGGCAGGGAGGCGATGATGTCAAAGCCCGATTCCAGCAAGCCGATGCGCAAGGCATTGCCGCGTTGCACTTGCGCCGCCAATGCCGCATCCGCGTGCACGCCGTGCTCGACGATGGTATTGACGACAACGATGCGCAAAGGCTGGGTACGGCTGGACGTCATGGGAGCGATCTGCAATGGCTAAACGATTAGCCATTGCAGTAAGCAAGAAGCGAACCAGCTGATTTTACAGCGGGTTTTACAACTGCTTTTACTTGAGGGTAGGCATGGCAAACTCGGCACCGGCCGCCGTCGAGGCCGGCCAGCGCTGGGTGACAGCCTTCTGCTTCGTGTAGAAGCGCACGGATTCCGGACCATGCGCGTGGTGGTCGCCAAACAGGCTGCGCTTCCAGCCACCGAAGCTGTGGAAGGCCATCGGCACGGGGATCGGCACATTCACGCCCACCATGCCGACTTGCACGCGGTGCGTGTATTCGCGCGCCGTATTGCCGTCGCGCGTATAAATCGCCGTGCCATTGCCGTACTCGTGCGCATTGACCAGGTCCAGCGCCGTGGCAAAGTCCGGCACGCGCACGATGCACAGCACGGGGCCGAAGATTTCCTCCTTGTAGATGGTCATCTCGGGCGTGACGTGGTCGAACAGGCTGCCACCGAGGAAAAATCCCTGTTCATGGCCGGGCAGCACGAAGCCGCGTCCGTCACTGACCAGCTTGGCGCCCTCTTCCACGCCCTTGGCGATGTAGCCGGCAATCTTCTCCTTGTGCACTTGCGTCACCACGGGACCCATTTCCGCCGCCAGGTCCATGCCTTGCGTGATTTTCAGCGCGGCGATGCGCGGCACCAGCGCCTCGACCAGCTGGTCGCCCACATTGCCTACCGCCACCACCACGGAAATGGCCATGCAGCGCTCGCCGGCCGAACCGAACGCAGCGCCCATCAGGGCATCGACCGTCTGGGGAATGTCGGCATCGGGCATGACCACCATGTGGTTCTTCGCGCCACCCAAGGCCTGCACGCGCTTGCCCTGGGCGCAGCCGGTCGCATAGATGTATTCGGCGATCGGCGTGGAGCCGACAAAGCTGACGGCGCGCACGTCCGGGTGGTGCAGCAAGCCATCCACCGCCTCTTTATCGCCCTGCACCACGTTGAAGACGCCGTCGGGCAAGCCCGCGTCCGTCAGCAATTGCGCCAGCAGCAGGCTGGCGGACGGATCGCGCTCCGATGGTTTCAGCACAAAGGTGTTGCCGCAGGCAATCGCCATCGGAAACATCCACATGGGCACCATGACGGGAAAGTTGAACGGCGTGATGCCGACGCAGACACCGAGCGCCTGGCGGATCGACCAGGCGTCGATGCCGCCGGCCACCTGCTCCGAATATTCTCCCTTCATCATTTGCGGGATGCCGCAGGCGAACTCCACCACTTCGATGCCGCGCGTGACTTCCCCTTTCGCATCCGTAAACACTTTGCCATGCTCGGCCGTGATCAGGGCCGCCAGCTGGTCGGAATGCTCTTCCAGCAATTCCTTGAACTTGAACATGACGCGGGCGCGGCGCAGGGGCGAGGTTTGCGACCAGGCGGGAAACGCCGCATGGGCGGCGGCCACGGCCGCATTCAGCTCTGACGGCGTGGCCAGCGACACTGTCGCCGTGACGGCGCCCGTGGCGGGATTGAATACCTCGCTGGTGCGCTCGGAGCGCGAAGCCATCGGGTTGCCACCGATAAAGTGGCCGATCTGTTGCGTCGTCATTGGGATTCCTTTATTTGGTATTCATCAGCCACTCGTGGGCCGGGTCGTTTTTAAAGTGCCACACGCGTTTCGGGCCGGCCATCACGTTCAGGTAATAGCCGTCGTAGCCATACGGCACGGTCACGGGGTGGTAGCCGCGCGGCACCATCACCACGTCGTGGTTTTCCACGGCCATGGCTTCGTCGATGCTGCGGTCATCCGTATAGACGCGTTGAAAGGCAAAGCCCTGCTCGGGATTCAAGCGGTGGTAATACGTTTCTTCCAGCGAACTCTCGGTCGGAATATTGTCGTCATCGTGCTTGTGCGGCGGGTAACTGGACGAGTGGCCCGACGGCGTCACCACTTCCACCACCAGCAAGCCATCGGCCTCGGCCGTCTGCGGCAGGATGTCGCACACATAGCGGGTATTGGCGCCCTTGCCGCGCACGGAGCGCGTCATGCTGGCGGGCTCGATCAGGCGCGCCGGACGGTGCGTGGCGGCTGGCGCGCTGCACAGCGCCACCTCGGCGTTGTCCACGGCCGTGATGCTGACCGCCGTTTCCAGCGGCACATAGACGGCATATGGCGAGCGCTCCTCGAACACGCTGGCGCGCCCGCCGATCTCGCGCCACGTCTGCCCGCCCGCCTGCACGGTGACCGTGCCCGTCAGCACGACGATGCACAGCTCGCGGCTGCCCGTGTGCAGGCTCAGCGCTTCGCCGGCCGCCAGCCGGTGCGCGGCGAAACCGACGTGCGTCCAGCCGGCCGACGCGGGCGTGACTTCGACGAGCTTGCCGCCGCCCTTGTCCGCCTTCACCAATAGCGGGCTCATGCCGCCTCCCGGCCCAGGCGCGGGATGGCGTCAACCAGTTGCGCCAGGTAATCGTGGCCCATCTTCGCATATTCGTAGCTGGGCGCGACGGCCGGGTCCTGCTCCGCTTCCACCACCAGCCAGCCTTCGTAGCCGTGCAGATACAAGCGCGTCAAAATCGCCGGAAAGTCGATGCTGCCGTCGCCTGGCACGCTGAAAGCGCCATTGATGACGGCTTGCAGGAAACTCCAGTGGCCATTACGGGCCAGTTTCACCACGTTGGGACGCACGTCCTTGCAATGCACGTGGCAGATGCGATCGATATGCTTGTTCAGCACCGCCAGCGCGTCGCCACCCGCAAAGGTGATGTGGCCCGTGTCGAACAGCAAGCCCACTTCCGCTCCCGTCAGGGCCATCAGCTGGTCCACGTCGGCCGGCGTTTCCACATAGGCGCCCATGTGATGGTGGTAGGCCAGGCGCACGCCGTGGGCCAGCAGATGCGCGGCAAAGGCCGTCAATTTGTCGGCGTAGTGCTGCCATTGCTGCTGTGACTGGAAACGCGGACGCTTGTACAGGGGGCGCGCTTCGCCCTGGATGGCGTCCGCCACTTCGCCGTAGACCATGACGGTGGCGCCGCTGTCGGCAAGCAAGCGTAAATGCGATTGCACCGCCGCAATTTCTTCCTCGACCGACCGGTGTACCAGCCGTCCCGAATACCAGCCGGACACGCACGCCAGGCCATATTTCCCCAGCACGGCATTCAGCGATGGTGCATCCTTGGGAAACTTGTTGCCCAGTTCAAAGCCCACGTAGCCGATCTCGGCGCCCTCCTTCAAGGCTGTTTCCAGAGGCGTCTCGCCGCCCAGCGACGGCAAGTCATCGTTCATCCACGAGATCGGGTTGATGCCGATCTTCACATTCCAGCTTGGTGCGTTCATTTTTGTTGTCCTTGGCGGTCAAGTTCATAACGGGCGCGGGCAGCTTGCACGCCGGGCTGGGTAGAGACCTCGGGTACGGCCACTTCCCACCAGCAACCGCCCTCTTCTGTTGTGCGCGTCGCATCCGTGTCGATGCAGATCAGATACGTGCGGGTGGCGGCCCGGGCGCGCAGCATGGCTTGCTCCAGCGCGGCAATCGAGTCCACGTGTTCGGACAGCGCCCCCAGCGATTGCGCATGCAGGGCAAAATCGATATGCGGCGCGCCGTCAGGCAGCATATTGTTGAACGATGGATTGCCGCACGCTTGCTGCAGGCGGTTGATGCAGCCGTAGCCCCGGTTGTCCAGCACGACGATGATGAGTTTTTTGCCCAGCATCACGGAAGTGGCGATTTCCGAATTCATCATCAGGTAGCTGCCATCGCCCACCATGACGATGACCTCGGCATCGGGCTTGGCCATCTTGACGCCGAGGCCGCCGGCGATTTCATAACCCATGCACGAGTAGCCGTACTCCATGTGGTAGCCACCGGGCGTGCTGGTGCGCCACAGCTTGTGCAGCTCGGCCGGTAGGGTGCCCGCCGCGCAGACGACGATATCGCGCGTGGCGGAGTCCGCTGCGGAGCGTTGCACGGCGCCGATGACTTCGCCGTCATACGGCAAGCCGGCCACTTCGCGCTTGCCGGTAATGCTTGCCACCGTCGCGCGCCAGGCGTGGCCCGCCTGCTGCGCGCGATCCATCCATTGCCCGGCGCTGTTCCAGCTGCCCAGCTGGCGCGACAGGCCTTGCAAGCCTAGTGTCGCGTCCGCCTGCAAGCCCAGGCCACGGCGTTTCAGGGCGTCGAAGGCATTCACATTAAGGCTGAGCAATTGCGCCTGCCCGAACAGGGAATTCGACCCCGTCGTGAAATCCTGCAGGCGCGTGCCCACGGCCAGCACCACGTCCGCCTCGGCCGCCAGGGCATTTGCCGCAGGCGAACCCGTCACGCCGATGGCGCCCAGCTGCAAGGGGTGGTCCCACGGCAGCGCGCTCTTGCCCGCCTGTGTCTCGGCCACGGGAATGCCATGGCGCTCGGCAAAGGCCTGCAAGGCGGCGCTGGCCTTGCCGTACAGCACGCCGCCACCGGCGACGATCAGCGGCTGTTTCGCGTTTTTCAACAGCGCTGCCGCCTCTTCCAGTTCCTGCTCGACGGGCGGCACGGCGCGGAAGCGCACAGTCCTCGGCGCAAAGAATTCTTCAGGGTAGTCATACGCCATCGTCTGCACGTCTTGCGGCAAGGACAGGGTCACGGGACCGCAGGCGGCCGGGTCCGTCAAGGCGGCAATGGCACGCGGCAAGGCCGTCAGCAATTGCTCCGGATACACGATGCGGTCGAAATAGCGCGACAGCGGCTTGAAGGCATCGTTGACGGACACGCTGCCGTCGCCCGCATCTTCCAGCTGCTGCAGCACCGGGTCCGGCGCGCGCGAGACAAACACGTCGCCGGGCAAGAGCAATACCGGCAAGCGGTTCACGTGGGCCAGCGCGGCGGCCGTCAGCAAATTGGTGGCGCCCGGGCCGATGGAACTAGTGACGGCCATCATGCGCCGGCGCATGTGCGCTTTCGCATAGGCAATGGCCGCATGCGCCATCGCCTGTTCGTTGTGCGCGCGGTAGGTCGGGAAGCTGTCATTGTACTGGTACAGCGCCTCGCCCAGGCCCGCCACGTTGCCGTGGCCAAAGATGGCGAAGGCGCCGCCGAACAACGCTTCGCCCTCTTCCGTGCGCAAGGCAGCCAGGTAGCGCACCAGCGCCTGCGCCATGGTCAAGCGCACGGTTTTGTGTGGGATGGCGCTCATGCCGCACGCTCCAGGCGGTTGCGGGTGCGCTGCCACAGGGAAATCAGTTGTTCGAAGTTGGCGCGCACTGCGGCGATCAGGCCCGCATCGTCGAGTTCGCCCGCCAGCCAGCGGCGGCTCGGTTCCTGGAAGATGGTGCGCCCCACCATGAAGCCGCGGCAGGTGGTGCTGGCGCTGGCCTGCTCGAAACTGGCGGCCAGCGCATCGATGGGCGCATTCAAGCCCAGCAGCACGACGCCACGGCAATACGGATCGCGCTCCTGCACCAGCGCGTCGATGGCTTGCCATTGCTTGGCCGTCATGCTTTCCAGCTTCCACCACTCCGGATAGATGCCCAGGTTGTACAGGCGTTTGACGGCGCGCAGCACTGTATCGTCGCTGTGCGGCAAGGCCTCCGACGGTATGACTTCAAGCAAGAGTTCGTGACCGCTCACTTGCGCCGCGTCATACAGGGCCTTGATCTGCGCTTCCTGTTCCAGCCGGTTTTCCACGGCGTCGTCCGGATGCAGCTGCACCAGGCATTTGATCACATGCTCCTTTGGCCAGCTGAGCAGGTGCGAGCCGATGGAGCGGCCCCAGTCGAATTGCAGCGGGTTGGAACCCGGCAATTCCACGGGACGGCCGATCCACCAGCCGCGCCCGGTCGCATCATTGAGCGCATCGACGCCATAGCGGCCATCGATCAGCACGCCCGTCTTGCCGGCCAGTTTCAACGCCGTTTCCGTCTGTGCCACGGCTTGCACCATCAGCTGCTTCAAGGCGGCGATGCGCGCTTCGGGCGCACCCGTCTGCTGCGCCAGTTCGAAGAACTGCGTGCGGTGGTCGAAAGCAAACACGCACAATTCGTCCCACTGCTGGCGCGCCACCGTCGTGCGGTGCAAGCGCGACAAGGTGGCGTCCTGGTCCGGCTGCGCCAGCCTGGCCGCGTTGGCCAGGAAATAGTCGAGCTCGACGGGCGACGGCATGGCCGGCGCGCAAGCGTGGCGCGACACCACCAGCGCACCGCAGGCATTCGCGTAGCGGCAGCATGCTTCATAGCCTTCGCCGCGCAGCCAGCCTTTCAGGAAGCCGGACAGAAACGCGTCGCCCGCGCCCAGCACGTTGAGCACGTCGACGCGCACGCCGCGGTAGTTATACGCGTCATCCAGACTGGCCGGCACCACATTGTCGATGACGGCGCTGCCCAGCGGCCCGCGCTTGACGACCAGGGTGGCCAGGGTGGCGGCCCGCACGGCGCGCAAGGACGCCATGATGTCGGCGCCGCCGCCGGCGATCATGAATTCCTCTTCCGTGCCGACGATCAAATCAAAATGCGGCAGGATGGCTTGCAAGTGCCTGGTCACGCCTTCGTTGGAAACGAAACGCGTTTCGCCATCGGCCTTGCCCGACAAGCCCCACAGCACGGGCCGGTAATCGATGTCGAGCACGGTGCGCACGTTATTGGCGCGGGCCAGTTTCAAGGCTTGCGTGCTGACGGCGTGCATGGCGCTGGTAGAGAAATGCGTGCCGGTGATCAGCAATGCCTTGCTCGACGCAATGAAGGCCGCATCCACCGATGCGGGATCGATGGCCATGTCGGCGCAATTTTCACGGTAGAAAATCAGCGGAAAGGTATTTTTATCCTTGATTCCGAGCATCACCAGCGCCGTCAGGCGATCCTGGTCGATGCCCACATGGCTGACATCGCAGCCTTCCCTGGACAAGGTAGCCGTCAGGAAGCGGCCCATGTGGTCGTCGCCCACTTTCGACAGCATGGCGGACTTCAAGCCCAGCCGCGCCGTGCCGAAGGCGATGTTCGCCGACGAGCCGCCCAGGTATTTGGCGAAGCTGCTGACGTCTTCCAGCGGGCTGCCGATCTGCTGCGCGTACAGGTCCACCGCCAGGCGGCCCAGGCAGATGACATCCAGCGCCCGGCCCTGGGCAAATTGTGTGGAATTATTCATGGCTATCCTTAAATCGTGACACCGTCGAGTTCACTCATCAGCGTTTGCATTTCCGCGCCGCCCGCCATCATGTCCAGCAAGGCGTCCTTGCTCACCGTTTCCTTGGTGAAGGTGCCCAGCGACTTGCCCCGGTTCAGCAAGGTAAACGAATCGCCGACCGGATACGCATGGTGCACATTGTGCGTGATAAAGATCACGGAAATGCCGCGCTCGCGCGCCTTGTAGATCAGTTTCAGCACATTGAACGACTGCTTCACGCCCAGCGCGGCCGTTGGCTCGTCGAGGATCAGCACGCGGGCGCCGAAGTGGATGGCGCGGGCAATGGCCAGGCACTGCTTTTCGCCGCCGGACATGGTGCCGATGGCCTGGTGCGGGTCGCGCACCATGATGCCCATCTCGGCCAGCTTGGCGCGCGCCGTCTCGGCCGCATAATCGATATCCATCACGGGCACCAGGCCCAGCAGCTTTCTCATCGGCTCGCGGCCCATGAAGAAATTGCGCGCCACGGACAGCAATGGCACCAGCGCCAGGTCCTGGTAGACGGTGGCCACCCCCATGTCCAGCGCTTCGCTGGGCGAATTGAAGACGACGGGCCGGCCATCGACCAGGTATTGCCCGTCGGTCGGCTTGTGCACGCCGGCCAGGGTCTTGATCAGGGTCGACTTGCCGGCGCCGTTATCGCCCAGCAAACAATGCACCTCCCCTTCCTTCAGCCGCATGGTGATGTTTTGCAGGGCCAGCACGGAGCCGAAGCGCTTGCTGACATTTTCCAGGGCAAGAATATGCTCGCTCATGATTTATCTCGCTTCCGTGACGCGTGAGCGTACAAAGTTATTGAACAGCACGGCGATCAGCAGCATCACGCCGAGGAACACGCGGAACCAGTCCGAATTGATGTTGGTGTAGGTGATGCCGATCTGCACCACGCCGAAGATCAGCGCGCCGAAGCAGGCGCCGACGACGGAACCGTAGCCGCCCGTCAGCAAGGCGCCGCCGATGACGGCCGCGATGATGGCTTCGAATTCCTTTTGCATGCCACGGTCGGCGGCGGCCGAACCGATATCGCACACTTGCAAGGTGGCAAACAGGCAGGCGCAGAAAGCCGTGAAGACAAACAGGGAAATCTTTACCTTGCGCACCGGCACGCCCACATTCTTGGCCGCGTTGGCGTCGCCGCCCACGGCAAACATCCAGTTGCCGAAGCGGGTGCGCGACAAGACAAACGCGGCGCCGGCGGCCAGCACCAGCCACCAGGCGATGACTTTGGGAATGCCTTTCACCAGCGGCGAGCCATCGTCGAGCACGGCGATCCAGCCATGCGTGCCCATCCAGTGGAACAGGCCGGTGGCGACATTGCCCTGGAACAGCAGGCTGGCCAGCCAGTCGTTGGCGGCCAGGTCGCCCACGCCGCTGACGATGGTGCGGTTGGCGAACATGATCGACAGGGCCAGGGTCAGGCCGCGCAGGATGAACAGGAAAGCCAGGGTGACGATGAACGATGGCAAGCGCGTCTTGATGACGATATAGCCGTTGAGCCAGCCCAGCGCCATGGAACCGGCGAAAGCGAAAATAATGGCGGCCCACAATGGCCACTGGAAATAGATGGTCGGGATGGCGATCATCATGCCGGCAAAGCCGATCATGGAGCCGATCGACAGGTCGAATTCACCGGCGATCATCAACAGGCAGGCGCCGATGGCGATGATGCCCAGGTAGGATGCCACTTGCATCCAGTTGACGACGCCATCGAGGTTGAACATGCCGGAATCGCCGGCCGTGATGACGAAGAAGGCAAACACGAGCACGGCGCCGGAAATCGAGGCGAACTCGGGACGGCCAAAAAACCGTTTGACCCAGCTGGTCGTGCCCACGCGCTCATCGGCGGCTGGTGCGGGTGTGCTGGAGGCGCCGGATGGCGGAGGAGGATTCATGCCGGGGCTGGCCAGGCTGGATTTGAGCGCAGTCATACAAAGTCCTTTCACTGTTACTTGATGCTATTACTTATCGCCAGCATCGCTGGCGCCAGGCGTGTGCCTCCCGGGCGCCGCCCGCGGGAGGCGGTGCGGCGCTGGGCAAACCCGGTGGCGACTGTGTGGATTAGCGGTATTGGCCGGCGTACTTTTCGACCTTGGCGATGTTGTCCTTGGTCACGAAACCAGGGCCGGAGCTGATGTGGCGCGGGCCATAGATGGGCGTCAAGCCGTATTCCGCCAGGCGGGCCTGGTATTTCGGGTTGGCGATCAGGATTTCCTTGACCTTGGCCAGGTCCGTGATCTTCTGCTGCTTCATGATGGCCATCACGGCGACAGGAATGTAGCCTTGCAGGTAGGGCTGCTGGTCGATGGCGAACTGGATGCTGCCATCCTTGATGCCCTTGGCGATCTCTTCCGACAAGTCGAAGCTGGCGAAGTACATCTTGCCTTTCAAGCCCAGCTTCTCGACGGCGCGCATGGCCGGCGGGGCCGAATCCGGACCCAGCGCCAGCACGGCCTGGGTCTTCGGATTGCTGCGCAGATAGGCGCTGACCTTGCTTTCGATCACGCCTGGGTCGACGCCATTGGTGTCCAGCGTGGACGACTTGAAGTCGACGCCGAGCGCGTCGGCAAAGCCGCGGCAGCGTTCGAACGACGAGGCATTCATCGCATAGTGATTCACGCACACAAAGGACTTGATGCCCGCTTCCTTGGCGCGCTTGCCGGCGCCCAGGCCCGCGTCATACTCGGGCTGGCCCACGTGCATGATGGCTTTCAGCTGTTCACTCTGCGCCAGGGTGCCGGAATTGATGGTCACCAGCATGATCTTCTTGGCCACCACCGTGCCCAGCGGCTTTTGCAGCACGCTGAAGTCGGCAATGTCGGCGATCAAGCCATCGTAGTTGCGGGCCGCCGATTGCTCGATCAGGCGCGCCATGTCGGCCAGGTCGCCATTCGGTGGATTGCGGTAGTCGACGGAGACATTGAAGTCCTCGCCCGCCTGCTTGATGGCGTTCTTGATGGTGTTCCACCAGGAATCGGAATCGGGCGCGTGGCTGACCATGACGAATTTCTCGCCGGCAGCGTGGCTGGCGCCGGTGCTCAAGCCCAGGCTCAGACCCAGGCTGGCGATGGCCAGGCACTTCATCAAACCCTTGCTTTTATTGCTATGCATGAATGTCTCCTAGACGGATTAATTTTTATAGTTGCGAGCTTTTATGAAGGGTGTCACCGGCTTGCCATTGCGGCATGCAAACCGATGCACTGCGCACAGCTTAGGCCACAAAAAAGACAAATGCAATAAAATTTTCAAATTAAATTTAAATAGAAATTCGTTTCTATTTTCGGATTTCCCTCCTATAATTCTCGCCAGAACCAGCCGTGCCGATGGCACGGCCCAGCAAGCAGACCAAGGAAAAAATCATGGCAGCCACCGCCCCCATCGAACAATTGATGCAGCACATTGCCGCCGAGTACGACAACCTGTCGCGCCAGTTGAAAGTCATCGCCCAGTACATCGAGAAGCACCGGGCCAGCCTGATGCTCGAACGCATCAGCGATATCGCCGCCGCCTGCGACGTGCAGCCGTCGGCCATCGTGCGCTTCGCGCAGCGCTTCGGCTATACGGGCTTTAGCGAAATGCAGGATGTGTTCCGCCAGGCTTATACGGACCAGGCCGGCGCCACGCCCGACTACCAGCAGCGCATCCGCAAGCTCATTTCCACGCGCGACGCCGCCCTCAGCGCGGGCGACCTGACGCGCGAATTCGTCGGCGCCAGCCGCGCCGGCCTCGATGACCTGGCGGCAGGTCTCGATGACGCGCAGCTGGAAGCGGCCGTCAACCTGCTGCTGAAAGCGGAAAATATCTATGTGATCGGCGTGCGCCGGTCCTTCCCGATCGCCTCCTACATCGCCTATGCGCTCGAGCATACCGACAAGCGCGTGCACCTGATCAGCGGACTGGGCGGCATGCACCGCGAGCAGATGCGCAGCGTGCGCGAACGCGATGTGGCGATCGCCATCAGTTTCTCGCCTTACGGCAAGGAAACCCAGCAGTGCATCAAGGCGGCGCAGGACAAGGGCGCCAAGGTCCTGGTGATTACCGACAGCAAGCTGGCCCCGCTCGCGCGGGCCGCCGACGCGCTGCTCACCGTCACCGAGGGCAGCGCCTTCGCCTTCCGCTCGCTGACCAGCACCATCTGCCTGTGCCAGGCGCTGTTCATCGCGCTGGCCTACAAACTAGAGCTCGACATCGAAGAAATCCACACCCCAGGAGAACATGATGATTGAAGTAGCGTTGTTCGGCGCCGGACGTATCGGCAAAATCCATGCGGCCAATCTGGCCGCGCAACCCGGCGTGCAGTTCAAGTACGTGGTCGACGTCAACCAGGAAGCGGCGGCCGCCTTGGCCGGCCTGCACGGCGGCAGCAGCGCCACGGTGGAAACGGCATTGGCCGATCCGGCCATCAAGGCCGTCGTCATCGCCTCCAGCACGGACACGCACGCGGACCTGATCCTGCGTTCGGCCGCCGCCGGCAAGGCCATCTTTTGCGAAAAGCCCGTCGACCTGACGATAGACCGGGCGCGCGCCTGCGCCGCCGCCGTCAAGGAAGCCAAGGTGCTGTGCATGCTGGGTTTCCAGCGCCGCTACGACCCCACTTTCAATGCTGTCAAGACACGCATTGAAGCGGGCGAGATCGGCACGCCGGAATTGCTGGTCGTCACCAGCCGCGACCCGGGCCCGCCGCCCGTCAGCTACATCAAGGTCTCGGGCGGCATCTTCAAGGATATGCTGATCCACGATTTCGACATCTTCCGCTGGATACTCGACGATGAAGCCGTCAGCGTGCATGCGACGGGCAGCTGCCTCGTCGATCCGGCCATCGGCGAGGCGGGCGACCTGGACACGGCCGTCGTCACCATCCGCACGGCCAAGGGCCGTTTGTGCCAGATCAATGCCTCGCGCCGCGCCGCCTACGGCTACGACCAGCGCTTCGAGGTGCTGGGCAGCGCCGGCATGCTGCAGGCGGGCAATCACAAACCGACGGAAGTGACGGCCTATGGCGCTATCAACGTCAGCGTGGACAAGCCGGAAGATTTTTTCCTGGAACGCTACCGCGTGGCCTACGCGCAGGAAATGGCGCATTTCTTTGATGCCCTCAGCCACGGCACGCCGCTGCGCACCACCGTGCACGATGGCTTGAAGGCACTGGAACTGGCCGAGGCAGCCACCCTGTCGTGGCGCGAAGGCCGTGTCGTCACTTTATAAACAAAAATAAAAATACCTGGAGACACCATGTCATCCCCAACATTAAACGTCGGCATCGTCGGCCTGGGCCGGCTGGGCCAGCGCCACGCCATCAACCTGGCGCAGCGCGTGCCAAACGCGCAGGTGGTCGCCGCCTGCAGTCCCGTGCAGGCCGAACTGGACTGGGCAGCCAGCCAGCTCGGCATCACCACCGGCTATGCCGACTACGACGCCCTGCTGGCCCATCCGGGCCTGGACGCCGTCTTCCTCGTCACGCCCACCTCGCTGCATGCGGACCAGATCATCGCCGCCCTGCGCGCCGGCAAGCATGTGTTTTGCGAGAAACCGCTGTCGCTGGACCTGGCCGACTGCCTGAAGGTGGAAGCGGAAGCGGCGCGCCACCCACGACTGACGGTCATGATCGGCTTCGTGCGGCGCTTCGACGCCAGCTACCATGACGCGCAGCAAAAGATCGCCCAAGGACTCATCGGCAAGCCCTACCTGGTGCGTTCGCAAACCTGCGACCAGAACGATCCCAGCGGCGCCTTCATGCGCTTCGCCCCCACCAGCGGCGGCATCTTTCTCGATTGCAGCGTGCACGATATCGACCTGGCGCGCTGGCTGCTGGGCAACCCCGTGCCCAAGCGCGTGTATGCGAGCGGCACCAACGCCATCCACACGGGCTTGCAGGCGTTCGGCGACGTCGACAATGGCCTGGCAACCGTCGAGTTCAGCGATGGCAGCATGGCCAGTTTCATGGCGTCGCGCACCATGGCGCATGGCCATGAAACCCTGACGGAAGTATTCGGCACGGGTGGCCGCCTGGCCGTGGGCAGCAATCCGCGCCTGAACCGGGTGGAAATTTCAGATGCGCATGGCGTGCGCAATGAATGCACGCCGGACTTCTATGCCCGCTTCGCCGACGCCTTTCTGATCGAGGCGCAGGAGTTCACGGATGCGGCACTGGGCCATCGCAGCTTGTCACTGACCTTGCACGATGCCACCGAAGCGACACGCATCGGCCTGGCCATGACGCAAGCGATGCGCGAGGCACGGCCCGTGGAGTTTTAATCCCAAGGCAGGGACTCAGGCAGCCGGAGCGGGAAATGGACGTTCGGGCTGCCTGGGTTCCACCGCCAGGCGCAAGCCCATGGCGTCGAGGATGGCCGTCAAGGTGGCGAGCGATGGATTGCCGTCGGGCGACAGGGTACGGTACAGCTGGGTAGGATTGAGCCTGGCCGCCCGCGCCACGGCGGGCACGCCTCCAAAGGCGCGCGTCAGCTGGCGCAGCACGGCCAGCAGTTCGCCATGCTCGCCATCGGCGAGGATGTTGTTGATGAGTTCCAGGGCGAAGGCGGGATCGTCGCGGTACAGCTCAGCCATCGCATCGTCATGCGAGCGGTCGCTCGGTGGTTTGCCGGGTACCTCTTTCATGTCCTCTCTCCTTCCAGTCGTGCCAGCAGGCACAGGCGTATTCGATATCTTTCGGCTGCGTGCGCTTGTCGCCACGCGCTTGCGCCGCCGCATAACAATAAAATGATCTGTTCGCCGGCAATGGCATAGTAGATACGGTACCCGGCCCCCACATCGATACGCAACTCCCACACGCCATCGTGACAAAATTTGTGGTCGCCGAAATTGCCGGGGATCATACGCAACACGCGGCGCACGATGGCCACCCGGGCTGTATTGTCGCGCTGGCGTTTCAGCCATTCCGTATATAAATCCCTGCCCGATGACGTCAGGTAGTGCCGGATCTCGTACATCATATTCGTCCATAAACGAAGAAAGATCAAGGGGGGGGGGAAACACGCAGATACGCAAAAAAAGAAAACCCCGCCATCTTGCTGCCAAACCCGCTCGCGCAGGCCGTGAATGCCGGGTTCACTGAGCTATATCAAGATGCGTTTCCCCAGTTACTGTAACGAAATGATGTGGCGCGTACACGCCTCACGCCTGTGCCAATGCGCTATACAATAAGCGCCTGCCAACCGTGAGAACCCTGCCGCCATGACGCCTGACGATAGCAACCCTCCCCTCCTCGCCGACGTGGCCGAACGCTACGTCAAGCTGGTCCTGGCCATGGGCCTGCACGATGCCTCATATGTGGATGCGTATTACGGCCCGCCCGCCTGGCGGCAGGAAGCGCTAGACCAGCAAGCCAGCCTGAGCGGCATCAAGGCAGCCACGAACGAGACGCTGGCACTGCTGGCGGACGAACACTGCCTGCGCGCCGTCAACCTGCGCAAGCAGTTGCAGGCCGTGCTGGCCAAGGCGGAGATGCTGCAGGGAATGCGCCTGGATTTCGATACGGAAAGCGCGCGCCTGTACGACGCCGTTTCGCCCCATCACAGCCGTGCTTACTACGAAGCACTGGTGGCGCAGATCGACACCCTGCTGCCGGGCGACGGCTCGGTCAGCGACCGGGTCAACGCCTTCCGCGCGCAATTCGTCATTCCCGCAGACAAGCTGCGCGCCGTCATGGACGCGGCCATTCGCGCCGGCCGCGAACGCACCTTGCAGTACATCGCCCTGCCTGTGGAAGAAGATTTCGTGCTGGAATTTGTCAGCGACAAGCCGTGGAGCGGCTACAACTGGTACAAGGGCAACTACCAGAGCGTGATCCAGATTAATACGGACTTGCCCGTGTATATCGATCGCGCCGTCGATCTCGGTTGCCACGAAGCCTATCCGGGCCACCACGTGTATAACGTGCTGCTGGAGCGCGACCTGGTGCGCGCCAAGGGCTGGATGGAATACTGCATCTATCCGCTGTACTCGCCGCAATCCCTGATCGCCGAAGGCACGGCCAATTACGGCATCGAACTGAGCTTCACGGATGCCGAGCGGCTCGACTTCGAACAGCGGGTGCTGTACCCGCTGGCCGGCCTCGACCCGGCGCTGGCGCCCCGCTACACGCAGCTCAACCACCTGCTGGCCAAGCTCAGCTATGCGGACAACGACATCGCGCGCCAGTACCTCGAAGGCAGCCTGACGCGCGAGGAAGCGCTGGAATGGCTGGTCAACGTGCGCCTGTACCCGGCCGAAAAATCCGCGCAGCGGCTGCAGTTCTACGACGCCATGGGCGCATATGTCATCAATTACAACCTGGGACAGGACATGGCGAAAGCCTACGTGGAACGCCAGGGCACGACGCGCGCCGAGCACTGGGCCGCGTTCCGCGACCTGATGTCCTCGCCCCGCGTGCCCAGCGGTTTGCGCGACTAGGATTATTTCGACGGCAGCCAGTACAGCGGCAAGGCCACCGCCAGGCATGCCAGTCCCGCCAGCAGCATGGCCAGCTGGAAGCCGGCGGCCAGTGCGGCAACGTGTCCCGCCCGCTCCAGCATGGCGGCGGCACGCATGCTCATCACGCTGCCCAGCACGGCCACGCCCAGGGTCATGCCCGCCTGCCGCAGGGCATTCATGATGGCCGACGCCATGGCGCCACGCTCGCTGCCCACGCTGGCCATGGCCAGCAAGCCGGTGGCCGGCACGGCCAGTCCCAGGGCCACGCCCAGCAAGCCGAACAGGGTGCCGACGATGGCATACGGCGTGCGCGGCGCCAGCGTTGCCGTGGCCAGCAGCGCCAGTCCCGCCAGCAGGTAGCCGCCCAGCATCAGGCGGCGCAAAGGCACGTGGCGGCTGAGACGCCCAAAACCCAGTGAAACGATGCCCATGGCAGCGAACTGCGGCAGCATGCGCCAGCCGCTGGCGCCCGCCGCCCAGCCCTGGATTTGCTGCAGGTAAAGCGAGAAAAAGAACAGGCTGCTGTAGCCGGCAAAGCCCAGCACCAGCGAGGCCAGGTTGACCAGTGCGAAGCTTCGCTCGCGAAACAGCTGCAACGGCAACAAGGGGCGCGGCGCGCGTGCTTCGACGGCAAGGAAGGCGAGAAAGGCCAGCAGGGCCGCTGCCAATGGCGGCCAGGCAGGCGCATCGTTTGAACCCAGCGCGATCAAGCCATACGTGAGCGCACCCAGCCAGACAATGCTGAGTACCTGTCCGGCCCGGTCCAGCGCCGCCTCTTCGCGGTAGCGGCGCTCCGTGATGCCCCAGGCGCCCAGCGACATGGCCAGCAAACCCAGCGGCAAATTGATCAGGAAGATGCTCTGCCATCCCCTGCTTTCCAGCAGCATGCCGCCCAGCAACGGCCCCAGAATCAGCGCCAGCGCGCTGAAGGCCGACCAGCCGCCGATCACATGTGCCCGTTCGCGCGGATCGGGAAAGGCGTGGCTGAGTATTGGCATGGCGCCTGGAATCAGCAAAGCCCCCGCCACGCCCTGCACGGCGCGCCCCGCCAGCAGCAGCGGCAGGCTGGCGGCCAGCGCGCACAGCAGCGAACCGGCGGTAAACAAGGCGACGCCCAGCAGCCAGATCCGCTTGTGCCCATGCCGGTCGCCCAGCGGCCCGGCCGACAGCATGCAGGCCGACAGGCATAGCGCATACGCATTGACCACCCACTGCAAGCCGGCCATGTCCGTCGCCAGCGCCGTCTGCAATGTGGGCAGGGCCACGTTGACGATGCTGATGTCGAGCGACGCGAGAAAAGTGCCCAGGTAGGCGGCGGCCACCAGGGCCGTGCGGCGATAACGATGCATGGAGTCGCTCCCATTGTTGATATCCTCGCATCTTACATATTGACTGACCGTCGGTCAATTTAAGGTCAAACGTGTGCGCGCTGTGCTTGGGCCGTGCCGGTGCTTCATTTATACTGGCTGCATGACTATTTCTCCTCCTGCCATGCCCGTCCCTGTCTGCGCCGTGCCAGCGCCCGCCCGACCCCGCACCAAGCCGGCCGAAGTGCGCCTCGATGAATTGATGGCTGCCGCCGAGCGCCTGTTCCTGGACAAGGGCGTGGAAGCGACCACCGTCAGCGACATCACCGCCCTGGCGGGTGTGGCAAAAGGCACCTTCTATCATTATTTTCCGTCCAAGCACGAAATGCTGGCGGCGCTGGCCACCCGCTACACCAGCCACTTCCTGGCCAGCCTGGAAGCGTCTGTCGACCGTTGCCTGCCGCACGACTGGGAAGGCCGGCTGCGCGCCTGGGTACAGGCCAATGTCGCCACCTATCTGCGCACTTGGCGGCTGCACGACATCGTCTACACGAGCCACCGGCGCAGCGTCGGCACCGAAGCGGCGGACAACCCCGACAAGAATGCCATCCTGGTCCATCTGGGGACCATCCTGGCGGGCGGCGCGGCGGCGGGCGCATGGCCGTTGCCGCAGCCGCGCCTGGCCGCCCTGATGATTTATTCCGCCGTGCATGGCGTGACGGACGACGCTATCGCGGCGCAGCTGCAGGATAGCAGCGCCTTTGCCGCTGACGTGGCCGACGCATGCCTGCGCATGCTGGGGCGCTAACGACAGGCTGCATGACTTGCTCCCGGTCTGCGCGGCATCAAACGCCACCGGGTGGGGCTGTTCATACTATGGTTTTGGAGACGATGGCAATGCACGGCTTTTTCTTCCGTATCCCTGCCCTGCCGCTGGCCCTGGCCTGCGGCGCGGCAATCCTGCCGCCGGCGCTGGCGCGCGATGCCGCCACCTTGCCCGCCCTGAACGCACGCCAGCAGGCCCTGATGGCCACCGTGGTGGGCAATGCCGCCCACCCGCGCATCCTGCAAGTGAGCCTGGCGGAACTGCACCCGACCCAGCCGGCAGTCGGCTACGACCAGGTGCACTACAAGCTGGGACGCTATGCGGCCGAAGACAAGCACCTCGCCGACGTCGCCAAGCCGAAAAAATTCGCCGACTTGTGCGAAGCTAATGGCCAGGGCGACGTCTTGCCCGGCACGGCCAATGTCGCCGGTGCCACGCTCAGTGCCCCGCCAGCCAGCTACCGCTGCAAGGCGGCCGTGGGCAGCCGCCCGGACGACATGAAAACCGTCGTCATCGGCCCGCGTGGCATCGTGTACCTGACCGATGGCCACCACACGTTTTCCACCTTCCGCGATGCCGATGGCGGGCGCAACGCGCACCTGAAAGTGTGGGTCAAGGTCAGCGACAATTTCAGCGCGCTCGATGACGCCGCCTTCTGGGCGCGCATGCGCGCGGAAAACAAGGTGTGGCTGAAAAACGGCCGCAACGCGCCCATCACGCCGCGGCAGCTGCCCTCGGCCGTCGGTCTGGCCGCGCTGGGCGATGATCCGTACCGCTCGCTCGTCTACTTCACGCGCGGGGTCGGCTACGCGCCGCCCGAACACGCCACGGAATTCCTCGAATTCTATTGGGCCGACTGGCTGCGCGGCAAGCCCGCGCCTGACCTGGCGAAGATCGACCTGCTTGACCCGGCCGCGTATGCCAACGCCATCCTGCTGGCCGCCCAGGCGATGGTGGCGCTCCAGCCCGATGCGATGGTCAGCAACGGCAAGCGCGCCCGCGAGCTGGGCGCGCTGCAGGACATCGACCGCGAGGCGCTCGACGAACTGACCGAAGACAAGGGCAAGCTGGACTACGCCATCAATTACCGCAAGTCGCTGCGGCGCTGACGGCGCCTGGGCGTGTCATCATCCTGACACATGCGCCCGCTAGCATGTCGGCACTTTTCAGCCGACATCACGGGACAGACATGCTCAAGAACAGCAACACCCTGCGCAGCCGCAGCAGCCGCAGCACACTCTCGATTGCCATCGCCATCGCACTGGGCGCCAGCCTGGCCGCCTGTGGTGGCGGCGACACGCCGGCAAGCGAGAATGCAGCGGTCGGCCCGGCCCGCATCGTCAGCGTCGTGGCCGCCACGGGCAAGGCCGTCGCCGGCAGTGTCATCGATGTGTACGATGCCAGCAAGACCAAGGTCGGCTCCAGCGCGGCGGACGCCAGCGGCAAGGTCAACATCGCCATCAGCGCGGGCGCCAAGGCCCCGTTCCTGATTACCACCACTACCGCCAGCGGCGAGGTGCTGTACGCCGTCTCGCTGCAGGAAAAAAGCGTCAACCTGACGCCGCTCACTTCCGTCATCGCCATGCAGCTGCTGGGCAACACGCCGGCCAGCGCCCCCGCCGCCAGCCTGGCGGCCATCGATGCTGCCAAACTGCAAGCGGCGCAAACGCAGCTGGGCACGGCCCTCGCGGCGCCCATGCAAACCCTGGGCATGGCAGCCAACTACGACTTTGTCAATGGCGTCCTGACGCCAGACAGCAAAGACCCGGCCGACGTGCTGCTGGACAACCTGCAAGTGAAGCAAAGCGGCAGTGATATCGACATCGTCAATGCCAGCGGCGGCATCGTTGCGCAAATCGTCAATGGCGGTGTGCCGCTGGCCACCGGCAAGAGCGTGCTGGAAACCCCGCCCGTGCTCAGCGCGCGCCAGCAACTCCTCGCCGCCACGGCCGCCGGCACCGATGCGGCGCCCGTCTTCCTGCAAGTGTCGCTCGACGAATTGCATCCCACCCAGCCGGCCGTCGGCTACGACCAGATTTACTACAAGCTGGGCCGCTACGGCGCGGAAGACCTGGTCATGGCCAAGACCAACAAGCCAAAGAAATTCGCCGAGCTGTGCGAAACCAATGGCCAGGACGACGTGGTCACCAAAACGGCCAACGTGGCCGGCGCCACCCTGAGCAATCCACCCGCCACCTTCCAGTGCAAGTCCGCCGTGGGTACCAAGCCGGGCGACATGAAGACCGTCGTCATCGGCCCGAACGGCACCCTGTACCTGACGGATGGCCACCACACGTTTTCCGCCTTCCGGGATGCCGACAAGGGGCAGAACCATCAATTGAAAGTCTGGGTCAAGGTGACGGACAATTTCAGCAAGCTCAATGAATACGATTTCTGGGCGCAGATGAAGAAGGCCAGCAAGGTCTGGCTGAAAGATGGCAGCAACAAGGCGATCGCCACCAGCCAGTTGCCGGCGTCCATCGGCCTCGCCTCCCTGGGTAACGACCCGTACCGCGCGCTCGTCTACTTCACGCGCGACGCCGGCTACGTGGTGCCGTCAAGGTCCACGGAATTCCTGGAATTTTACTGGGCCGACTGGCTGCGCAAGCAGGCCACGGTCGACCTGAGCAAGACGGATACGCGCGACGCGGCCAGCTACATGGCCACCATCAGGACGGCATCGCTGGCGATGGCGGGCCTGAAAGCGGCCGACATCGTCAGCGGCGGCGTCACGGCGCAAACCCTGGGCTGGACGGGCACCTTCAGCCAGGCCGCCCTGGACGACCTGGTGACGCCGACCGGCAAGCTGACTTACGCCATCGCGTACAAAAAGTCGCTGGCCAAATAAGCGCCGCGCAAACGACAACGGCCCGCCTGTCAACTGACAGGCGGGCCGTTTTTTATGCACCGGTGCTTACGCGATGCGTTCGCCGTTGGCCGGATCAAACATGGCCGCCTTCGACAGGTTGAACGACAGCTGCATGGTCTGCCCCGGCAGCACGGCTTCGCGCGGGTGCGTGCGGCAAGTAACAGCAGCGCCGTTCAGGCGCGTCGTCAGCAGGGTGTCCGGACCGGTCGGCTCGACCAGGTCGATCAGACAGCCCAGTTCCTGGCCCACGTCGCCGTGCGCGCTGCTCATGTCCGTGATCTGTTCCGGACGTACGCCCAGGATCACGTCGCGGCCCGCATAGCTGCGCAGCTTGTCGGCGGCGAATGGCAGGGACAGGCGCAGGCTCTTGCCCGCGTTCTCGATGGCGACAGACACCTCGTTGCCTTCGATGACAGGCTTGACGGTGATGAAGTTCATCGACGGCGAGCCGATGAAGCCGGCCACGAACAGGTTGGCGGGATTGTCGTAGATTTCCTGCGGCGTGCCCAGTTGCTGCACTACGCCATCCTTCATGACGGCGATCAGGTCGCCCATGGTCATCGCCTCGATCTGGTCATGCGTGACATAGACGATGGTGGCTTTCAGGCGCTGGTGCAGCAGCTTGATCTCGGCGCGCATTTCCACGCGCAGCTTGGCGTCCAGGTTCGACAGCGGTTCGTCGAACAGGAACAGCGACGGCTTGCGCGAGATGGCGCGGCCCATGGCCACGCGCTGGCGCTGGCCGCCGGACAGCTGCGCCGGACGGCGGTCGAGCAAGTGCGTGATCTGCAGGGTTTCGGCGACGCGGGCGACGATTTCTTCCTGCTCCGCCTTCGGCACTTTTTTCACGTTCAAGCCGAAGGCGATGTTTTCGCGCACCGTCATCGACGGATACAGCGCGTAGGACTGGAACACCATGGCAATGTCGCGGTCTTTCGGCGGCAGGTCGTTGACGACCTTGCCATCGATGAGGATTTCGCCGGAAGTGACGCTCTCCAGGCCTGCCACCATGTTGAGCAGGGTCGATTTGCCGGAGCCGGAGCCGCCGACGAGGATCAGGAACTGGCCATCCTTGATGTCGATGTCGATGCCTTTCAGGACTTCGACGCCATTCGTGTACACCTTGCGGATGCTGCGTATCGATAAACTGGACATATTCTTTCCTTAACCTTTGACTGCGCCTGCGGTCAGGCCGCGCACAAAATAACGGCCTGCGACCAGATAGACCAGCAGGGTCGGCAGCGCGGCAATCACCGCGGCGGCCATGTTGACGTTGTATTCCTTCACGCCCGTGGACGTGTTGACCAGGTTGTTCAAGCCCACCGTGATCGGCTGCGAATCGCCGCTGGCGAACACGATCCCGAACAGGAAGTCGTTCCAGATCTGCGTGAATTGCCAGATGATGCAGACGACGAAAATCGGACCCGAAATCGGCAGCACGATCTTGCGGAAGATCAGGAAGAAGCCGGCGCCGTCGATACGCGCCGCCTTGATCAGTTCTTCCGGCACGCCGATGTAGTAGTTACGGAAGAACAAAGTCGTGAAAGCCGTGCCGTACACCACGTGGACGAAGACCAGGCCGGCGGTCGTGTTGGCCAGGCCGAATTCGCCCAGCAAACGCGCCATTGGCAGGATCACCACCTGGAACGGGATGAAGCAGCCCACCAGCAAGGCGGCGAACAGCGCTTCGGAGCCGCGGAAACGCCAGTGCGCGAAGACATAGCCGTTGAAGGCGCCCAGGAAGGTCGAGATCAGCACGGCGGGAATCACCATCTTGATCGAGTTCCAGAAGAACGGCTGCATGCCGTCGCAGGTGACGCCGGTACAGGCCGACGACCAGGCCTTGGACCAGGAATCGAACTGCCACACGTGCGGCAGTGCCAGCAGGTTGCCGCTGCGGATCTCGTCGAGCGACTTGAACGACGTCGACAGGGTCACGTACAGCGGTACGATGTAATACACCGCGAACAGAATCAGCAGCAGGTATAAAACCACCCGTCCGAGGGTGAGGCGGTTGTTGCGTGTGTGTGTCATCTCATCGCCTTTGCGCTGCGCGTTTCCAGGTACATCAGCGGCACGAGCACGGCCACGATGGTGGCCAGCATCATCATTGCCGACGCCGAGCCCAGGCCCAGCTGGCCGCGGGTGAAGGAAAACTGGTACATGAAGATGGCCGGCACGGACGACGAGTTGCCAGGTCCGCCAGCCGTCAGTGCGATGACCAGGTCGAAGCTCTTGATGGCGATATGCGCGAGGATCAGCAGCACGCTGAAGAACACGGGCCGCATGGCGGGAATCACGATGCGCCAGTAGATCGTCGGCAGGGACGCGCCGTCGACTTGCGCCGCCTTGATGATTTCATCATCGATGCCGCGCAGGCCGGCCAGGAACAGGGCCATGACGAAGCCCGACGATTGCCATACGCCGGCGATCACCACCGTGTAGATGGCCATGTCGGAATTGACCAGCCAGTCGAAGGTAAACGAGGTCCAGCCCCAGTCATGCATGACTTTTTCCAGCCCCAGGCTGGGATTGAGCATCCATTTCCAGGCCGTGCCGGTGACGATGAAGGACAGTGCCATCGGATACAGGTAGATGGCGCGCAGCGCGCCTTCGGCGCGGATTTTCTGGTCCAGCAGGATCGCCAGGAACAGGCCGATGGCGATGCTGCAACCGATGAACAGGACACCGAAGATGCCGAGGTTCTTGAGCGAGGTCCACCAGCGCTCATTGTCGAACAGCTCGACGTATTGCACCAGGCCGGCGAACTCGTAGTTCGGCATCAGCCGCGATTCGGTCAGCGAGAGCCAACCGGTCAAAAAGATAAAACCATAGACGAAGATCAGGCTGGCGATGAGCGTGGGGCCCAGTACCATCTGTGGTATCCATCGGTCGAAATGCTTGCGTAAGGACATAGGACAGCCGTAGAAGTAGAACGGTGAGTGGCGCCGGCGTAACCGGCGACCGCCAAGCTGCAGCAAGGCGCCGCGCTGGCGCGCGCAGGGGAAGCTGCGACACGTTCCCTGCGCGCGCCAGCGGGCGCCCGTGCCGATTACTTCACTTTTGCCGCTTTGGCCAGTTCGGCAACCGCGTCTTTCGAGCTCATGTTGGTGTTCATGAACTTGGCGACGACGTCAAACACGGCGCCTTGCGTGGCCGATGGCAGCGCCATGCCGTGCGCGAACGATGGCAGCAGGCCGCCCGTCTTGTTGGTGGCGTCCATGTCTTCCATCGATTTCAGGGCGCAAGCGTCGAACTTGTCCTTCGATACGCCGGAACGCACAGGGATGGAACCCTTGTTCAGGTTAAAGATCGACTGGAACTTCGGATTCATGATGGCGTTGGCCAGGGCGATCTGCCCTTTCTTCGCATTCGCATCCTTTTGCGTGAACATGGCAAACGAATCGATGTTGAAGGTGTAGGCTTTTTCCGTGCCTGGCGCGGCGACGCACAGGTAGTCCTTGCCCGGCACTTTGCCGGCGGCCGTGAATTCGCCCTTGGCCCAGTCACCCATGAACTGGAAGCCGGCCTTGTTGTTGATGACCATGGCGGTCGCCAAATTCCAGTCGCGGCCGGCAGCATCCTTGTCGATGTAGGTCTTGACCTTGCCCAGGGTGTCGAACACCTTGATCATGGTCGGACCGGTCAATTCCTTCTGGTCCAGCTTGAGGATGGCTTTCTTGTAGAACTCCGTGCCGCCCACGCCCAGCGCGACGGATTCAAACACGGTGGCGTCCTGCCATGGCTGGCCGCCGTGGGCGATCGCGATGCCGCCCGATTTCTTGATCTTCTCGGCCGCTTCGAAGAAGGCAGGCCAGGTCGTTGGCGTGGTCGTCACGCCGGCTTTTTTCAGCACTTCCGGGTTGACCCACATCCAGTTGACGCGGTGGACGTTGACTGGCGCGGCAACGTAGTGGCCCTTGTATTTCATGATGTCTGCGACGACTTTCGGCAGCACGGCATCCCATTTGCCTGGAATGGCGGCATCATCGATATTCGCCAGCACGCCTTCCGCGCCCCACTCCTGGATCGACGGGCCCTTGATCTGGGCGGCCGTTGGCGGATTGCCGGAAATGACGCGGGTCTTCAGCGCGGTCGCGGCGTTTTCGCCAGCGCCACCAGCCACGGCGAAGTCTTTCCAGCCAAAGCCGCTTTCTTTCACGATTTGCTGCAACTGGCCCACGGACTTGGCTTCGCCGCCGGACGTCCAGTAGTGCAGCACTTCCACGTCGGTCGCGAATGCGCTGCCGGCGAATGCCAGGGTGGTCAATGCGGCCAGTTGGGTAATCTTGAATTTCAGTTTCATCTCCACATTCCTTTTTGATCAAGCTTTTAGGGGGCTTCGGCATACGGGGGCCGAAAAAGGTGAAATCTGCGCCTGTACCGGCGCTCTTGTGCTCAGACCCGCTTGCAAACGGGCATCATCTTGGTATAAAGACGGCGCCGTGATCCATGACATGACTACATTGCATTTATATCACGGGACGGCGCCAAAAACGCATCCGCGAAGGATGCGCCAGGTTGATCTGCACTTGGCAACATCAACACCGGACAAAACCGTCGCGAGCGGCAGCGGTGGGTGGCCGCCAGAGCAACCGTACTGGACAAGGGGGTACCCAGTCGGTGCGCATGGCCGGCCGCACACATGGCGCGCGACAGTTCAAGTCCCTGTGTTTAGAACCAGGTTTCTACTTGGAAACCATACGACGTGCCGCTGGTATTGTTGTTGTAGATCGGGCCGCCGTTGTTCGACGCATTGACCGAAGCGGTGGCCGCATCGTTCCATTTGCCGTACGTCACGAAAGCGCGCAGTTCGGGACGCGACCACAGGCCAGGGCCGGCCGAGATCGTCGGCGCGATGGTCAGCTTGGTCAGGCGCTTGGCCGGCAGGCCGCCCGCTTGCGTCACGCGGTCCGTGCCCAGCTCGCCCACCAGCTTGAAGTTGTTGGTGAACGCGTACACAGGGCGCACGCCTACCGAGGTCCAGGTCGAGGAACCGGTGGCGTTCGACTCGTCTTTTTGCCACAGGGCGACAAATTCCATGCCGAAGTTTTCCATCGGCTGGATCGCCATGTCATTGAAGACGCGCGTGCGCTTGCGGTCCGAACCGAAGGCCGTGTTGCCCGAAGCACCGAACTGGCCGTTGCCGTCGCCGCCGACACCTGGGCCGACGCCGTACTGCACGCCGAAGGTGTTGCCGCCGCCAAAGACCTTGCCTTGACGGTGGAAGGCCGACAGTTGCCAGCCGTTATGTTTCGGGCCGTAGATATCGGTATCCTTGCCTTCTGCCGTGATGATGGTGGCGGCCAGGTCCAGGGTACCGTTGGTGTTGACGGGAATTTCGCCGTAGATGAAGTTCTGGCGCACGGCCGAACGGGTGCCAAGGATGGCACCCGTGTTCGGATCGCGGGCATTGATGTCGTTATCCTTGAAGAAGGCATACGAGAATTTACCCGGGCCGACAGGAATGCGGTCCAGGCCGGCACCGGTACCATTCATGTTGATGTATTGCAGATCCAGCATGTGGATGTCGGGACGGTAGTAGAAACGTTTACCGACCCAGGCCGTGCCGCCGCCCAGGAAATCGAGTCCCTGTGCTTCGACGTAGGCTTTGACGATGCCCAGCTTGCGGTCGCCGAAATCGGAGTTCGGTGCATAGGCATTGACCCAGATGGTAGCCAGGTAGTTCACGCCGCCGGACTTGGCGATGGATTTGGTGTAGCCGAATTCCGTGTAGGCGTCGCACTCATTGCCCAGACGGTATTTCATGGTGTTGCCGCCCAGGCCGAAACAGCCTTGCGAACCGCCGTCGCCGGAGGTATTGCTGCCGGCGCCGGCGCGCAGGTAGCCGTGGAAGCCTTCAGCGTCGGAGGGGTACATCGGGTCGGCCATGGCGGACGTGCTGGCGATGGCCAGGAGCAGGGCAGGCAAAACTTTCAATGCAGTACGGTTCATGCGGTCTCCAGAAGAATGTAGGTGGTAGCGGTGGCGTCCGGAAGGGCAGCACCGCGCACGGTCTAATGCCGAAAACCAAGTCTAGCAGCGCATTTTTAACCACCCTGATACAAAACGAACAAGTCGCGATACTTTCTTTCAAAGTGTTGTTTTTACTCAATGTCGATACTCTCGCGCATAGCGGCCTTGCAAAAGAGTATTGAATTGCGGTTTTGGAGTATCAGAAAGTATCAAACTCCGGTGCTACATTGTGGTCGTGGTGCTAAGTATTCACGCATTGCCAACGACAAAAAACACTGGAGACACACAATGAAACGTACCGCCATTGCCGCGCTGTGCGCCGGCGCCTTCTGCTTCGCCTCGTCCGCCTTCGCCGCAACCGACCTGGTCATTGCCACCGTCAATAACGGCCACATGATCGAAATGCAAAAGCTCAGCAAGTTCTTCGAGCAAGCCAATCCCGACATCAAGCTCAAGTGGGTGACCCTGGAAGAGGGCGTCTTGCGCCAGCGCATGACGACCGATATTGCCACCAAGGGCGGCCAGTTCGACGTGATGACCATCGGCCTGTATGAAACGCCCATCTGGGGCAAGAAAAACTGGCTGATTCCCATCAAGCCGGACGCCAAGTACGATATCGACGATTTGCTGCCCGCCATCCGCGAAGGCCTGTCCGGCGACGGCAAGCTGTACGCGTCGCCGTTTTATGGCGAAAGCTCGATGATCATGTACCGGAGCGACCTGGTCAAAAAAGCGGGCGTGAGCATCGAAGACCGTCCCACCTGGAACCAGCTGCGCGACGTGGCGGCCAAGCTGCACGATCCGGCCAACGGCGTGTACGGCATCTGCCTGCGCGGCAAGCCGGGCTGGGGCGACAACATGGCGCTCATCACCACCATGGCCAATTCCTATGGCGGCCAGCTGTTCGACATGCAGTGGAAGCCGCAATTCACCAGCAAGCCGTGGAAGGACGCCGTCAATATGTACGTCGACCTGATGAAGAAATACGGCCCGCCGGGCGCGGCCGCCAACAGCTTCAATGAGAACCTGGCGCTGTTTAACCAGGGCAAGTGCGGCATCTGGATCGACGCGACGATCGCCGCCTCCTTCATCACCGATCCCAAGCAAAGCAAGGTGGCCGACAAGGTGGCGTTCGCCCAGTCGCCCGTGGGCGTGACGGAGCGGGGCGCCAACTGGCTGTGGATCTGGTCGCTGGCGATTCCCGCCAGCTCCAAGCATCCGAACGAAGCGCAACGCTTCATCAACTGGGCTACCTCGCCCGACTACGTGAAACTGGTGGCCAAGGAAACCAGCTGGGCCAACGTGCCGACGGGCACGCGCAAGTCCACGTATGCCAGCCCCGAGTTCCAGAAAGCGGCGAAATTCGCCGCCGCCGAGGGCAAGGCCCTGGCCACCACGCGCGCCGTGCAAAGCACCTTGCCGCCATCGCCGTACGTGGGCGTGCAATTTGCCTCCATCCCCGAATTCCAGGTCATCGGCGTGGCCGCCGGCCAGCAGATGGCGGCAGCGCTGCTGGGCAAGGTGACGGTGGACCAGGCGCTGGAGTTGTCGCAGCAGACGGCGGAGCGGGAGATGCGCAAGGGTGGGTACTACAAGTAGGAAGATAGCCTGACCAAACCTACTGCGCGTCGCGCTTTGCGGCCGGCGATGCTCACCGTACTACAGTACGGTTGCGCTTCTCGGCCACAAATCACTGCCGCTCGCTACGGTTTTTCCAGGCATCTTTGCTGTGCCGTTTGGTTTGTAAAACAGGTGACGTGACTGGCCTTGCTATTGCGCAAGATCACTCACTCACCTCACGCCCCAAGAGAACATTATGAAACGCATTATCCCCCGGACTTTGCTGACGCCGGCCGTGCTTGCCGTCTCCGTCATTTCCGTGATCCCGCTGCTGATCACCCTGTATTACTCGTTCGTGCGTTATTCCATGCTCGATCCGAGCGGCCATCCTTTCCATGGCCTGGCCAATTTCCACTTTTTCTTTACCGATGCCTCGTTTTTGCCGGCATTGCAGAATACTTTTACCCTGCTGTTTTCCGTCATGCTGATCACCGTGGTGCTGGGTACGGCGCTGGGCTTGCTGATCAATGAAGCGTTCCCGGGCCGCGCCATCGTGCGCGTGCTCCTGATTTCGCCGTTCCTCGTCATGCCGGCCGTGAATGCCCTGATGTGGAAGAACATGCTGCTCAACCCGATCTACGGCCTGTTCGCGCAGATCAGCATCTTTTTTGGCGCCACGCCCGTCGACTGGCTGTCGGCCCATCCGCTGTTTTCCATCATCATGATGGTCTCGTGGCAATGGCTGCCGTTTGCCTGCCTGATCTTCATGACGGCCCTGCAATCGATGGACCGCGAACAGCTGGAAGCGGCGCGCATGGATGGCGCCACCTATCTGCAGCAACTGCGCTACCTCTACATCCCCCACCTGGGCCGCGCCGTCTCGGTGGTGCTGATGATCGAGATGATCTTTTTGCTGTCGATCTTTGCGGAAATCTTTACCACCACGGGCGGCGGTCCCGGCTTCGACACGACCACCATCACCTTCATGATTTACCAGCAGGCACTGCTGTCCTACGACATTGGAGCGGCCTCGGCCGGCGCCCTGTTCGCCGTGCTCATCGCCAACATCGCCGCCTTCTTCCTGATGCGCGTCATCGGCAAGAACTTGTCGAAATAAGGAGACCTTGATGCATAGCAAACTCAATCTGTACGGCCGCACGGCCGCCGCCTGGCTGTTCGCGCTGCTGCTGTTCTTTCCCATCTTCTGGCTGGGCCTGATGGCCTTCAAGACGGAAGGGCAAGCGATATCCACGCCGCCGCTGCTGTTCTTCACGCCGACACTCGACAGCTTCCGCGAAGTACTGGCGCGCGACAATTACTTCGGCTACGCGTGGAACTCGTTGTTTACCAGCGTGGTCTCGACGGCCATCGGCCTCTTGATCGCCATTCCGGCCGCTTATTCGATGGCGTTTTTCCCCACGGGCGGCACCATCGGCTTGCTGAAGTTCATGCTCAGCTCGCGCTACATGCCCGGCGTGGGCGCCCTGATGCCGATCTATATCTGCTACCAGTATTTCGGCCTGCTCGATACGCGCATCGGCCTGACCATCATGTTCATGTTGATGAATCTGCCCATCATGATCTGGCTGCTGTACACCAGCATGAAGGAGCTGCCGCGCGAAATCCTCGAAGCGTCGCGCATGGATGGCGCCACCGTATGGGATGAATTCCGCCACGTCGTGCTGCCACTGTCCGTGGGCGGCATCGCTTCCACGGCGCTGGTGTGCATGGTGTGGTCGTGGAATGAATCGTTCTGGTCGCTGAACCTGGGCGCCTCCAACGCGGGCACCCTGGCCTGGCTCATCGCCTCGTATTCCAGCCCGGAAGGCCTGTTCTGGGCCAAATTGTCGGCCGCGTCGCTGATGGCCATCGCGCCCATCATGGCGCTGGGCTGGTTCTGCCAAAAGCAACTGGTCCAGGGCATGACCTTTGGCGCCGTCAAGTAAATGATGCCTCCATAAACCTACTGCGCGGCCCAATTTCTGCTCTCCGTTGCTCACTGTGCATCCGCACAGCTCCGCTACTCAAACCGAACTTGAACCGCTCGCTACGGTTTCTGAAAGCATCGAATACAATTTAAAAATGAGACTATCATGGCCTACCTTCAACTGAGCAATATCGAAAAATTCTTTGGCGAGCACCGCGCCATCAAGGGCATCGACCTGGAAATCCAGCAGGGCGAGTTCGTCGTCTTCGTGGGGCCGTCCGGCTGCGGCAAGTCGACCCTGCTGCGCCTGATCGCGGGCCTGGAACCGATCGACGGCGGCAAGCTGTCGCTCGACGGGCGCGACATCACGGCCCTGCCATCGTCCAAGCGCGACCTGGCGATGGTGTTCCAGTCGTATGCGCTGTACCCGCACATGACGGTGTTCCAGAACATGTCGTTCGCGCTGAAGCTGGCCGGTGTCGATCCGGCCATCATCCGCGAGAAAGTCGACAAGGCGGCCGCCATCCTCGATTTGGGCAAATACCTGGAGCGCACGCCGAAGGAACTGTCGGGCGGCCAGCGCCAGCGCGTGGCCATCGGCCGCGCCATCGTGCGCGACCCGAAAGTGTTCCTGTTCGACGAGCCGCTGTCGAACCTCGACGCGGCCCTGCGCGTGCAGACGCGCATCGAGATCGCCAAGCTGCACCGCGAGCTGGGCGCCACCACCATCTATGTCACGCATGACCAGGTCGAAGCGATGACCCTGGCCGACAGGGTGGTGGTGCTGCGCGACGGGCAGATCGAGCAGCATGGCTCGCCGCTGGAATTGTATGACCGTCCGGCCAACCGTTTTGTCGCGCAATTCATCGGCACGCCCAGCATGAACGTGGTGCCTGCCGACGCGGCGCCGCAGTTGCTGGCGCAGGCGGGCAGCGCGGCGCAGGCCGATGGCTTTGTCGGCATCCGCCCCGAACACGTGCACCTGGGCGCGGCGCAGCCGGGCAGCTTGCCCGTCACCGTCGACCTGGTGGAATCCTTGGGCGTGGAAACCCTGACCTATGTGCGCCTGCCGAACAATGTGCAGGTGGTTTCGCGCGGCGCGGAACGCAGCAGCCTGCAGCCGGGCCAGCAGACGCACCTGACGTTCGAACCGGGTTTCGTGCATTATTTTGACCGCGCCGGCAAGACCTACGCGGCGGCGAAAGGAGCGCTGTAATGGATGCCATCGCACTGAAACAGGCAAACCTGGCGCAGCTGCCGGACACCATCGCCGTGCCAGCGTATGCGCGGGAGTCGCTCGTGCCCGGTATCGTGCATATCGGCGTGGGCGGTTTTTACCGTGCCCACCAGGCGGTGTACCTGGATGATCTGCTGGCCCTGCCGGGGAATGCCGAGTGGGGTTATTGCGGCGTGGGCTTGCTGGCACACGACGCGGCCATGCGCGACGCCATGCGCTCGCAGGACGGCTTGTACACGGTGGTCGAGCGCAGCGCGGCGGGCGACTTTGCGCGCGTCATCGGCTGCGTGGGCGACTATCTGTATGCGCCCGACGATCCGCAAGCCGTGCTGGAAAAACTGGCCGATCCTGGCACGCGCATCGTTTCGCTGACCATCACGGAAGGCGGCTATTACGTCAACCAGGGCACGGGCGAATTCGACGCACAACACCCCGATATCGTCCATGAACTGGCGCATCCCGACGCACCGCGCTGCTCGTTCGGCTACCTGGCCGCCGCGCTGGCCCTGCGCCACCAGCGGGGCTTGCCGCCATTTACCATCATGTCTTGCGATAACCTGCAAAACAATGGCGACGTGACGCGCAAGATGCTGCTGGCCTTTGTCGCCCTGCGCGATTTGGAACTGGCGCGCTGGCTGGCTGCGCACTGCAGCTTCCCCAACAGCATGGTCGACCGCATCACGCCAGCCACCACGGATGAACACCGGGCGCTGGTGCGCGATACGTTCGGCATCGTCGACGCCTGGCCCGTCGTGTGCGAGCCGTTCCGCCAATGGGTGATCGAGGATGAATTCCCGCAGGGCCGGCCGGCCTGGGAGAAAGTGGGCGCGCAGATGACGCACGACGTGCTGCCATATGAAAAGATGAAGCTGCGCCTGCTCAACGCCAGCCACCAGGCCCTGTGCTATATCGGCATGCAGCTCGGTTACACCTACGCGCACGAAGCGATGAGCGACGCCGGTATTCGCGCGCTGGTGCGGCGCTTGATGGATGACGAGGTCACGCCGCTGCTGGACGAAGTGGAAGGCATCGACCTGGCCAGCTATAAAGATACCCTGATTGAGCGCTTTTCGAATCCGGCCGTGCGCGACCAGCTGGCGCGCATCGGCACGGAGGGTTCCGCGCGCATCCCGAAATTCGTGCTGCCCTCCGTGCGCGAAGCGCTGGCTCAGGGCGGCGCCATCAAGCTGCTGGCCTTCACGGTGGCGTGCTGGTTCCGCTACCTGGAAGGTCACGACGAGCAGGGGCGCGACATGCCGCTGAACGATCCGTACGCGGCGCGCCTGCGCGCGCTGGCGCTGCAGGGCGGCGCCGATGCCACGGCGCTGCTGTCTCTGCGCGAGCTGTTCGGCGACCTGAGCGACGCGCCCGCATTCACGCAGGCGGTGGGCGAGGCGCTGGCCAGCCTGTATGGACTGGGCGCGCGCGCGGCGCTCGAACAGCGCGTGGCCTGACAGGGGAGGGCGCCATGCAACGCAAGGCCGAATATCCACAGCCGCAGATGGAGCTGGAACAGCAGCGCGACGCCACGCCCGGTTTCGAGCCGAAAGGCAGTTTCGGTTTCATCCGCTACCTGGAGCACGGCTTTCCGAATTCGCTGGTACGCTGGCATTACCACGACGAGTACGAGCTGCACCTGATCGTCGAGAGCAGCGGCAAGGTGTTTGTCGGCGACTATATCGGCCAGTTCACGCCCGGCCATCTGGTGCTGACAGGGCCGCGCGTGCCGCACAACTGGGTCTCGCTCGACACGCCGCCCGAAGGCGTGGCGCTGCGCGACATGGTGATCCAGTTTTCGCATCCGCCGCTGGCCTCGATGGCGGCCGTCATCCCGGAATTGAAAGGCATTTTTCCGCTGCTGCAGCGCGCCTTGCACGGCGTGGAATTTTTCGGCGTCAGCGAACAGTCGCTGCGTCGCTTCCAGCGCATCCGCGACAGCAACGGCCTGCCACGCTTCATCGAGTTTCTGACCTTGCTGGGCGAGCTGGCGCAGACCAGCGACTACCAGCTGCTGTCGACGGTGCCCATGCAGTCGAGCGACGACGACGTGGCCCTGGCGCGCATCAGTTCAGCCATCAACTTCATCGTGCACAATTACAGCAGCCAGTTCTCGCTGAAACAGCTGGCCGAGCAGGTGGACATGCCGGAGCGGACCTTTTCGCGCTTTTTCCGCAGCGCCACCGGCAACAGCTTCACGGATTTCGTCAACCGCCTGCGCATCAACAAGGCGTGCCAGCTGCTGATGGAGACGGAGAGGTATGTGAGCAACATCTGCTACGAGGCGGGTTTTAATAACGTGGCCAATTTCAACCGGCGCTTCCTGGAACTGAAAGGCATGACGCCGAAGGAGTTCCGCCAGCAGGCGCTGGGCCGCTTTGGCGAATAATGGAAATTGGGGTACATTGGACGGCAAAGGCGGGAGACAGCCTGCAAAGAGACGAACATGGAACACACATGGCAGAACGGCTACCGTGACAGCGAGCGCAAGGCGCCCGAGCTGGAACGCGAAAGCTACGACGGCATCATCAATTACCTGGAACACGGCTATCCCAGCTCGCGCGTGCGCTGGCACTGCCACGAGGAATACGAGCTGCACCTGATTGTCGCCACCAGCGGGCGGCTGTTCGTCGGCGACTACATCGGCGAATTCTCGCCCGGCCACCTGGTGCTGACAGGGCCGCGCCTGCCGCACAACTGGATCTCGAACGTCATGCCGGAAGGCGGCGTGGCCCTGCGCGACATGATCGTGCAATTCGCCCACGCGCCGCTGGCCGGCGCCGCGCGCGTCATCCCGGAATTGCGCGAACTGCTGCCGCTGCTCGAGCGTTCCAGCTATGGCGTGGAGTTTTTCGGCATGGGGGCCGAGGCGGAGCAGCACCTGGCGCGCATCCGCGCCACGCATGGCGCCGAACGCTTCGCCGCATTTGTGCAGCTGATGAGCAAACTCGCGCGCACGGCCAACTACCGCCTGCTGTCGAGCGCGTCCCTGCGTTCCTACGACGATGACGCCACCCTGGCCAAGGTCAATTCCGTCCTCAACTACATCACGGAGAATTACCGCGAACCGATTTCGGCGGAAATGCTGGCCGAGCAGGTGGGCATGTCGCTGAGTAAATTCTCGCGCTTCTTCCGCAAGGCGACGGGCAACAGTTTTACGGACTTCATCAGCCGCCTGCGCATCAACAAGGCGTGCCAGCTGCTGATGGACACGGATCAATACGTGTCGAACGTCTGCTATGACGTGGGCTTCCAGAACGTGGCCAATTTCAACCGCCGCTTCCTGCAGGTGAAGGGCGTCACGCCGAAGGAATTCCGGCGCCAGGCCGATGGCCGTTTCGGCGGCATCGGCGGCCCGGAACGCCTGGATGTTGCCTCAGCAACACATTTTTCAACGACTTGATCTATGTTGCTTATTTGAAACTACTTGTTAAACTGTAACGCGCTTGTCACTTTTGCCAGATACACTCCTCGCATTTGACCATCCCAAACCCGAGGAAGCTGATGAACCGTGTCTTGAAACCGATCCCGAAATTGTCCGTACTTGCCATCGCCGCCGGACTGGCCCTGGCCGCCTGCGGCGGCAGCGACAGCCATGATGAACCGGCCAAGCCGGTGGCACTGACGGGCGTGTTCCTCGACGGCGCGGTGGAAGGCCTCGATTACGTGGCGGGCAGCGCGGCCAAGGCCAGCACCAATGCCAAGGGCGAATTCACCTGCACGCCAGGCGATACGCTGACCTTCAGCGTGGGCGGCCTGGCGCTGGGCACTTCGCAGTGCGGCACCCTGATCACGCCGCTGGCGCTGGCCGCCACGGCCAATGTGCAGGACGACAAGGTCGTCAACCGCCTGCTGGCGCTGCAACTGCTCGACGACGACAGCGACCCGTCGAACGGCATCAAGCTCACGGCCGAAGTCAAGGCGGCGCTGGCCGGCAAGACCCTGGACTTCAATGCGGCTCCGGCCACCTTCAACACGGCGCTGGCCGCGCACCTGGCGGCGCTGGGCGGTAAATTCGCCGGCCGCACGGTCGATGCGGAGCGCCGCGCCCTGGTGCGCGAGCATTTCGAAGACACGCTGGCGTCGAAAATCGGCGCGCCCGTCAACGAAGCGCTGACGCAGGCCAACCCGGTCGGCGAAGTGAAAGTCACCGTGACGCGCTACCAGATCCAGGCGGCCGATAAATTCTACGTGCCGTACGAAGGCGCGAACGCGAAAATCAAGGGCGAATTCCCGAACGGCTTCCTGCCGTCGTACGGCTCGGGCCTGGCCTACAAGGGCAAGAACGCGGCGGGCGACCTGGAATTCTATGGTCTGACGGACCGCGGCCCGAACGGCGATGGCCCGCTGGTGCCCGACCCGGCGGGCAAGGGCACGATCGGCAGCAAGATTTTTCCATCACCGAGTTTTACGCCATCGTTCGGCGTGATCACCGTGGGCAAGGGCGGCGCCGTGCTGGCCTCGTCGACGCCGATCAAGGTGTCGGCCACCGTCAACAGTTCGGGCTTGCCCGTGCCCGTGGGCGCGGTCGGCAATTCGGCCGAGATTCCCGTCATGGATGCGATGAAGTTCGACGCCGCTGGCAAGGCTGTCTTCAATGCGGGCGGCCTCGATTCGGAAGCCATCGTTGTTGACGCCAAGCGCAATGCGCTGTGGGTCTCCGATGAATACGGTCCTTTCATTGTCAAGATCGATGCGGCCACCGGCATCATCCAGGCCAAGTACGAACCGGGCAAGGGCTTGCCGGCGCTGTTCGCCAAGCGCCGCGCCAACCGCGGCATGGAAGGCATGACGCTGGACGCCAGCAACGACAAGCTGTACGCCTTTTTGCAAAGCCCCCTGAGCGATGGCACGGCCATGTATTCGGTCACCAAGAAGGCCGAGCAGGTAGAGCGCTTCGCCCGCTTCACGCGCTGGATCGAATTTGACCCAACGACAGGCACGAGCGGCAAGATGTATGCGTATCCGCTGGACGCGGCCGACTACCAGGATGGCCGCACGGGCAATGCCAAGCTGGGCGACATGGTAGCGCTGGGCGGCGGCAAGTTCCTCGTCATCGAGCAGGGCGCCGCGCCATCGGGCAAGGTGTTCAACAAGCTGATGCTGGTGGAACTGAAGTCTGCCACGGATATCGCGGCCGCCGCCTTCAACGCCACCACCTCGGACCTGGAAAAAAGCAGCATGGGCGGCGTGGCCGTCAACGGCGCTGACTGGGCCGCCGTCACGCCGCTGAAGAAAACCCTGCTGCTTGACTTGAACGCCATCGGCTGGGCGGCGGAAAAGGCCGAAGGCCTGACCCTGATCGACGAGTCCACCATCGCGCTGGCCAACGACAATGACTTCGGCCTGAAAACCAAGGTGTATGACGCCGCTGGCGTGGAAGTGAAGGATGCCGACGTGACCAAGTGCACGGTCGACGCGAACGGCGCCATCGTTACCAGCAGCGCGGCCGGCTGCAACGCCGCCAACACCATCCGCGTGGCGCGCGGCGACGACCGCGAGCGTCCTAGCCGCTTGTGGATCGTGAAGTTCGCCAAGGCGCTTAATACGTATTGAGCGAGGGTAGTGGTGATGTCGGATTACGCGCCGCTGTGCGGCGCTAATCCGACCTACATGACAAAAAGCCGCGCGGTGCAGAAATGCAGCGCGCGGCTTTTTTACGTAGGTCGGATTAGGCGGGGCCGCCGAGACCGAAGGCCGTAATCCGACATGTATCCGCTTACTTCTTCGTGTAGGTATTCAACCAATCCAAAACGGTGTGATGCCACAGCAGCGAATTGGCTGGCTTCAGCACCCAGTGGTTCTCGTCCGGGAAGACCAGCAGCTTGCTCGGGATGCCCTGGCGCTGCAGCGCCGTGAAGGTGCCCAGGCCTTGCGTGGTCGGGATGCGGAAATCGAGGTCGCCCTGGACCACCAGCATTGGCGTCTTCCAGTTCTTCACGTAGTTCACGGGATTGAACTGTTCGTACTTGGCCGGCGCGTCGTAGTAGGTGCCGCCGTTTTCCCACTCGGTGAACCACAGTTCTTCCGTCGCGTAAGCCATGCCGCGGTTGTCGAACACGCCATCGTGGTTGACCAGGCACTTGAAGCCTTCCGGCCAGTTGCCGGCGATCCAGTTCATCATGTAGCCGCCGTAGGAGGCACCCAGCGCGCAGCTGCGTTCGCGGTCCAGCCAGGCGAACTTCTTGGTGGCCGCTTCCAGGCCTTTTTGCAGGTCGACCAGCGGCTTGCCGCCCCAGTCGCCGCTGATGGAGTCCGTGAACTTCTGGCCATAGCCGGTCGAACCGTGGAAGTCGATGAAGACGGTGGCGTAGCCGGCGCCCGCATACACCTGCGGATTCCAGCGGTAGCTCCAGCTGTTGCCGAAGCTGCCTTGCGGGCCGCCGTGGACTAAAAAGGCGATCGGATACTTTTCGCCGGCCTTGGCATTCCATGGCTTCATCACGTGGCCATACACGGTGGCGCCATCGGCGCCGGCAAACGAGAACTGCTCGTACTCGCCGAAACGCACGTCAGCCAGGGCCGCCGCATTCTGTTTCGTCAGCTGCACCATCGGCGCCGTTTCCGACCTGGCGTCGAGCTTGCGCGTGTACAGCTGCGCGCCCGACGTCAGGCTCGCTTGCGCCAGCACGATGGTGTTGCCGCGCACGTCGAATCCAGCCACGGCGCCCTTGCCCGTCAGGGCGGTGACCTTGCCGCTGGCCGCGTCGATGTTGAACAAGCGGTGCTGGCCCACGTCGTCGGCCGTCACCAGGAAGGCCTTGCCGTCCGGCGTCCAGCGGAAGTCGGACACGGAACGGTCCCAGTCATCGGCGACGGTGCGCTTCTTGCCGGTGGCGACATCCATCAGCACCAGGTGGAAACGGTCCGCCTCGAAGCCGGGGCGGGTCATGGCGACATAGGCCAGGGTGCGACCGTCCGGCGAGTAGGTCGCTTTCGCATCCCAGGCGGGATTGTCGCTGGTCAGATTGCGCGGCGCCTGGCCGCCGGTGGCGGGTATCGTGTAGACGTCGAAGTTGGTCGACCACGATTCCGTGCGGCCGGCCACGCGCACGGAAAAGGCCACGCTCTTGCCGTCCGGGCTGAAGTTGTATTCGCTGTTGTCGCCGAACGGCTTCGATGGCGCATCGCCATTCAGGGTGCCGCTCAGGCTGACGGGTGTGGCGCTGACCTTGCCGGTGGCGTCGATGGGCGCCGAGTACAGCGCATTGCGGCGGCCGTCGGCCCAGGTATCCCAGTGGCGCACGAACATTTCATCGTAGACCATGCCGGTGGCCTTGTTCCTGGCTTTTTCATCGAGGCGCTTCTTCGTGCAGGCGATGTCCGCGCAATCGAGGAAGACGCCCATGCTGAAGGCCAGGCGGTCGCCCTGCGGCGACAGACGGTAGGTGTCGACGTCCAGCGCCAGGTCGGTGACCTTGGCCGCTTCGCCGCCGTTCAGGGGCAGCTGCCACACTTGCGAGGAACCGGAACGGCCGGACAGGAAGTAGATGGCGTCGCCGTTCGGCGACCATTGCGGGTCGCTGGCGCTGGCATCGCCGCGCGTGAGCTGGCGTGGCGCCGCGTTCGGCGCGCGCAGGTCGATCATCCACAGCTGCGTGTTGCCGCGGTTTTTATCCAGGTTGGTGGTGCGCACCGTGTAGACGACGCGCGTGGCGTCCGGCGACAGCACGGGGCTGCCCACGCGCTCCATGGCAACCATGTCTTCGACGGTGAAACCGCGCGGCGCGGCCAATGCCGGCACGGCGGCAGTGGTGGCCATGGCGGCACTGAATGCTCCCAAGAGCAGCAGACGTAAACTCATTCAAACTCCCAATGTTATTGCGACGTTGTCGATGTGGTATGAACGTGGCCGGCTGTACCGCCGGCAGGCCGACATCATAGCAATAAAGATGGGGCTGCTGCGGGAGTTGACCGCCGGTTAGCCGGCCGGCACTGCCAGTTGGTCGAGCGCCACGTGGCCGCGGAAGCCGCCCTGGCTGGCCGCCGGCAAGCCGTTTTCGATGGCGTGGGCGAAGCGGATGCCGGGGTCCTGTTCCAGTGCCGCCAGCAGGCGCGCCACGTCGGGATAGTCGCGAAGCTGCGCCAGCTGCAGTGGTTCGGCCCAGCGCGCCGTGGCCGCCAGATAAGCGTCGGCGATGCCCGGCGCCGTGTCCGAGGCCAGCCAGGCGCGTCCCATCAGCAGGCGCTCCAGGTGCGCCAGGCATTTATTTACCTTCTCGATGGCCATCTCGCGCCAGACGGCGGCGCGTGCATCGTTGTCTGCCGCGCGCGCGGCCTGGAAGGCGGGCATGAAGGCCGCGTGAAAGCTCGTGTGCAGGAACGACAGGACGCTGTTCAGGCGGTCGTATTCCGGCGTGCCCTGCATGAAACCCAGGCTGCTGCCTGGCGCGCGGGCCGCGATATGCAGCAGGATCGCCATGCTTTCCAGCAGCGGCGCGCCCGTGTGCGTGAGCAGGGCCGGCGTCTGGCTCAGGGGATTGATGGCGAGAAAGGCCGGATGCTGCTTGCTGGCCGGGTCGCGCGCTTCCACGCGTGCCAGGTGAAACGGCAAGCCGCTCCATTCGAGTGCGGCGATGGCGGCAAACGAGCAGCCGAAGGGCACGCTGTAGATCAGGGTGGTTTCCATGCTGGACTTCCGTATGAGCTGAGGGAAGGGCACTCTAGCCGCTATGGTTACTATTTGGAAGAAGGCAGAATAATGTGGTATAGGTACATTTTTTATACCATGTCGAAGGCGTACCATGAAAGACAATGTCTCCGGCTGTGCCGTGGAAGAAGCCATGCGCCTGCTGGGCGGGCGCTGGAGAGTCGTGCTGCTCAGCTACCTGATGGCGGGGCCGAAGCGTTTCAGCGAAATCCGCCGCGCCGTGCCGAACATTTCGCAGCGCATGCTGACCCTGGACTTGCGCGCGCTGGAAGACGCGGGCTTGCTCACGCGCACCGTCTACGCGCAAGTGCCCGTGAAGGTGGAATACCGGCTGACGGACGAGGGGCTGCGCCTGCGCGAACTGGTCGAGATGCTGCGGGCCATCGGCTTGCGCCTGCGGGGTCAGGCGGACGCGGGTGGCGCCTTTCTCGCGCCCGATGCCGGCTAGATGTCTCTACAGAAACAACTGTTTTTATGTAAAGTGCTAGACTGCCGACCTTTGATCACTGCCCCTACTTGCCATGCGCCTGACTTCCCTCGCCCTGTCCGCCTCCGTCCTGTTCGCCACCCTGCCTGCGCACGCCGCTACCATGCCGACGCTGGAGCAAATCCACGCCGCCGTGCAGGCGGGCGTGGCCAAGACTCAGGCGAGGACCCAATCGCCGATGCCGTTCGCCATCAAGGTCACCAGTCTGGCCGGCTGCCAGGATTCGCAGGAAGTGGCGGGCGAGGTGGTATGCCTGGTGAGCATGAGCGCCGGCATGCGCGACGGTTTTACCGTGCTGCCGCTGCGTAACGAGAACGGTACCTGGGTCGGCGTCGAGCGCAAGCACGCCAAATTCGCGGGACCGTCGCCAGCCGAGGCGCAAGCGATGATACGCGCGTGGGCCAAGGAAGAAGTGGCGCGCGACCCGGAAGCGGCCAAGGACGTGCAGATGCAGGAAGCGCAGTCCACCATGCAGGTGAAAGCCATCAACGAGTGCGACGTCAAGCGCAAGACGGGCTACCTGGCATGCAATACGGAACTGAGCGTGCCGAGCCGCCCGGACGGCATCAAGACGGAACTGAGCTTCATGCTCGAGAACGGCGGCTGGCGCTACGTGCCCCGCTAAACCCTGACGTGTTTCTCGCCGGGACAGCCACGCTGTCCCGGCGCTGCGTTCACCACCTTCCCGCGGCCACACGGCCTCTGCAATATTTGCAGATTCGCAAGGCAATTTCGCCCGTAAAAATTGCCCATATAAATTAATAATTCAATATTAAAATTAATGTAACGGTGCAGGCTGCCGCCGGCTTCCCGCCGTCCGGCATTTGCCCGCTTCCCCGTGCCCGCAAGGGCGACAGCCAAGGATCCGACCATGCGACTTAATCTTCCCGTCAGCGATACCGAGATCAATCTGAGCGATACCGAGACCATTGTCTCGACTACCGACTTGCAAGGCAATATCACGTATGCGAATCCATATTTCATCGCCGTCAGCGGTTATAGCGCGGAGGAACTGATCGGCGCGCCGCAAAATATCCTGCGCCACCCGGACATGCCGGTCGAAGCGTTCGCCGATTTCTGGGCCACCATCCGCTCGGGCCGCTCGTGGAGCGGCATGGTGAAGAACCGCTGCAAGAATGGCGATTACTACTGGGTGCTGGCGAACGTCACGCCCGTGGTGGAAGATGGCGTGGCCGTCGGCTACATGTCCGTGCGCACCAAGCCCACGCGCCAGCAGGTGGCGCAGGCGTCTGCCCTGTACGCGCGCATCAAGGCGGGGCAGGCCGATGGCGTCGTCATCAGCCAGGGCGCGGCCGTGCGCACGGGCTGGCTGGCGCGTGTCGCGGCGCTGCGCGACCTGGCGCTGGCCAGGCGCATCGGCTGGAACCTGGGCTTGCTGACCCTGGTGTTGCTGCTGCAGCTGGCGTGGAACGCGGGCGTGCTGCCGGCCGCCGCTCACGGCTGGCTGACGGGCCTGTCCGTGCTGGCCGTGCTGACGACCCTGTATTTCTGGTACAGCCTGCACCGCGCCGTGCTGCAGCCGCTGCGCCAGGCGCGCCAGGCCTGCGACGTGATGGCGGGCGGCGACCTGACGGGCGAACTCGATACGACGCGGCGCGACGAGATGGGCCAGCTGCTGCGCTCCCTGCGCCAGCTACGCGTGAATCTGCATTCCATCGTTGGCGACGTGCGCGGCAACTTCCTGCGCATCAGCACGGCCAGCCAGGAAATTGCCGCCGGCAATATGGACTTGTCGGGCCGCACGGAAGCGCAGGCTTCGGCCCTGCAGCAGACGGCGTCGAGCATGGAGCAGCTGGCCGCGACGGTGCAGCAAAACAGCGGCAATGCCATACAGGCCAGCGACATGGCGGGCAAGGTGCACGGCCTGGCCGGGCGCGGCGGCGAGATCGTCGGCCAGGTGGTCACGATGATGGCGGAAATTAACGCCTCATCGAAGAAGATCGGCGACATCACGGGCATCATCGAAGGCATCGCCTTCCAGACGAATATCCTTGCCTTGAACGCGGCCGTCGAAGCGGCGCGCGCGGGCGACCAGGGCCGCGGCTTTGCCGTGGTGGCGGGCGAAGTGCGCAGCCTGGCCCAGCGCAGCGCCTCGGCCGCCACGGAAATCAAGCAGTTGATCACGGCGTCGCTGGCGCAGGTGCAGGCGGGCGCGAAGCTGGCGGAGCAGGCGGGCGCCAGCAGCGCGGAAATGCTGGGCGCCGTGCAGGGCGTGCACGGCATCATGGAAGAGATCGCTTCAGCTTCGCGCGAGCAAAGCCATGGCATCGGTCAAGTGAATATGGCCGTCACGCAGATGGATGAAGTGACGCAGCAGAATGCTGCGCTGGTGGAGGAATCGGCTGCCGCTTCCGCCTCGCTGCAAGACCAGACCTTGCAGCTGGAGCAGGCGATGGCCCTGTTCAAGCTGGAACGGCGGCGCGGCGGCCCTGTGCCTGTGCGGCTGGGCGAGCGCCGCCGTGCTACAGCAGGCGCTCTGACAGCGCCTTGAAGGCGACCCCGGGTACGAGAAAGGCGAACGGCGTGGACAGGGGCGGCAATTGCGCCAGCAAGCCGCACTGCGCGTGCGACGCTGCCAGCGCTTGCACCTGATCCAGGTTGACGGGCAGGTCGATCTCGCCGAAGACCAGCTTGCCGTTGCGCGGCACGTGGGCGATGGCCGCATCCTGGCAGGCGAGGAATGCGACGGCGTCGCGCCAGTTGCCGAAGAGCGCTTGCCAATCCGCATCGAGGACCTGTTCCGCAACGATGTCCGTCTGCACGTCCAGCGATGGCGCGCTGCCGGCGCCGGGTGCAATCGCACAGCGTGCCTGCGTGGCGGACACGTCCAGCGTCATGCCGGCGGCCAGGTGTGTCGGCAGGATATCGCTGAACAGGCGCGTGCCCAGCGCGTGCGGCAGGCTGTCCATGATATTTTTCAAAAAATACACGCAGGGCACGGCGGGCGCGCCTGGCGGCGTGTGGTGCAGATACAAGCGCCAGTTGCTTTGCAGCGGAGACGGCAGGAGCCGGCGCAGCGGACCCGGCAGCGCCGGGCCGAAATGCCCGTGGCGGTAGGTCAGCACCGTGAATGGGGTCTTGCCATCGCGCTGCCACAGAACCACGCCGGCCGGCAGCAAGCGCTGCGCGGCAGCGGCGTCCACCAGCCAGCTCACGTACACGACATCGCGCACGTCGCTATGCAGGGTCAGGAAGGGCAGGCGGGACAGGATGGCCTGGCGCACGTTGGCAAGGCGCGTGCAGTTGGCGAGCGCGGCAAAGAGTCGCCCCGGCCAGCCCGCGCGCGGGTGGCGGTAAGTGTTGTCGTGCAATGGAAAAGCTTTCGGAAATGGAACGGAGGAGATAGGCCTACGCTGCAACGTCCGTCCACATCATCGCGAGCGGCAGCGATGTGGGGCCGAGACGCGCAGCTGTGCTGGAGCACAGCGGGCATCGCAGGCCGCACAGAGTGCCGCGCAGCCGATGTGGGCGGGCGTGACTATTATTGCATGTGCCAGCCGTGGCTGACGACGATCGACTGGCCGCTCAGGGCCGTCGACGGGAACGCCGCCAGGAACACGGCCGTTTGCGCCACGTCCTGCGTGGTGGTGAATTCGCCGTCGATGGTGTCTTTCAGCATGACTTTCTTGATGACGTCTTCCTCGCTGATGTTCAGCTGGGCCGCCTGTTCGGGGATTTGCTTGTCGACCAGCGGCGTGCGCACGAAGCCGGGACAGATGACGTTGGCGCGGATGCCGTCCTTTGCGCCTTCCTTGGCCACCACCTTGGCCAGGCCCAGCAAGCCGTGCTTGGCGGCCACGTAGGCGCTCTTGAACGGCGAGCCTTCGTGCGAGTGCACGGAACCCATGTAGATGATGGCGCCGCCGCGGCCCGCCTTGATCATTTCGCGCATGCAGGCGCGCGTGGTGAGGAAGGCGCCGTCCATGTGAATGGCCAGCATCTTTTTCCATTGATCGAACGGGTAGTCGACGACGGGGCTGATGATCTGGATGCCCGCGTTGCTGATCAGGATATCGATGCCGCCGAAGTGGGCCGCCGCATCCGCCACGCCCTTGTCGACTTGCGCTTCGCTGGAGACATCCATGGCGACGGCAAACGCCTGGCCGCCCGACTGCTTGATTTCCTCGGCCGTCTTGCTGGCCGCTTCCAGGGCCAGGTCGGCGATGACGACCTTGGCGCCTTGTTTTGCGTATTCAATAGCCATTTCCTTGCCGATACCACTGGCGGCGCCGGTAATCAGTGCGACTTTGTCTTTGAGTTGCATATTAATCCTTTGCATTGCGGGTTGGAGTGATCATGGAAAACCTGACTATGCCAGTATAGCCAGAAAACGTGCCGTGCATGCCCCGCGCGCGCCTAGGGAACTTGCTGCCCGTCAAGCCGCCGCTCAAGCATTTGCTGCAGGCGCCAGGCGCCGGGATTGGTGCCGGCCCAGGTGCGGAACGCGTGGTTGAACGCGCTTTGCTCCTGGTAGCCGAGCAGGAAGGCAATGTCGACCAGCGACAGCTCCGGCTGGCGCAGGTAGTCGCGCGCCAGGCCAAAGCGGACCTGGTCCAGCACGGCCTGGAAACTGGTGCCGGCGTCGGCCAGCTTGCGCTGCAGGGTGCGCGGCGTGACGGCCAGGGCGGCGGCGATGGTGGCCAGCTTGGCCGCACCGTGGCGCAGGCCGGCCACGATGGCCGAGCGCACTTGCGCTTCGATGCCGCGCGCGCCATCGGCGTGCATTTCGCCATGGCGCTGCGCCAGCAGCTGTTCCGCATGCCGGCACAGCACCGGGTACAGGCTGACGTCGGCGTTGGGCACGGGCCAGTCCAGCAGGCGCGCATCGAAGGTGGCCGCGTTGGCGCCCGCGTTGAAGGCCGGCAGGCTGCCCAGCACGCGCACATATTCGTCGCGGTGCGCCGCGTGGCGCAGCAGCTCTCCGCCGCCATCGTGGCTGAACGCCAGCTGGGCCGGCGGCAGCGGCATGCCGGCCAGCCAGTCGCCGCACACCTTGACACCGGCAAAGACGCTGTCGACCAGGTGGCGGCTGGCGCCCGGGAAGTTGCTGGCCCAGCGGTAATGCGCGATGGCGCCGTCGCGCTGCAGGGTGGAGCGGCCCAGGTCGTGCGCCAGCCGTTCATAGCGGGCCGTCTGTTCCAGCGCCTGGCCAAAATCCTTGCAACTGAGCAAAATCAAGCCATACGCGCTGTAGGTGCCCATGCGCGCGCGCTGGCCCACGTGCAGGCCGAAATGCGCGTCGCCCGCCAGCCGCGCGCCCGCGTCGAGCAGGCGCACGTAATCGCGCGCGGCCAGGGTGGCCGCCGGCGCTTCCAGGCTGTGCGGCAGCACGCCCGCCGCCTGCGCCAGGGTAGCGCAGGCGATGCCATGCGCGCTGGCCGCTTCCAGCAGCGGCTGCAGATAGGCGATGGCCACCCGGCCTTCCGCGTGGCGGCCGTCAGTGCCTGGCATGATGGAACAATACGATTGTCATGAAAAACCAATACCCGTGGTCTGTGGCGGCATATGCTATTGATCTGGCAAGAGATCAGCAAGAACAGTATAGCAAGCCGCCGTGGCGCGCAACTGGGCGCGCCTGGACCAATCAAGGGGAAATCGATGCAACGCTGGAATGGCTGGGGAGATGAAAACATCGTGTATGCGCTGAGCGACGAGGCGCTGGCATTCCTGGGCGCGCGCCTTGGGCCGGGCAGCCCCATGGTGGAGGCCACGTTCGACGGCGCCTGCGCGCAGGTGCCCACGTCGCGCCTGGCGCCGCATCCGCTGATCGATACCCAGCCTGCCACGCGCGTGCGCCATGCCCTGGGCCAGAGCCTGCCCGACTGGTTCAAGCTGCGCCATGGCCGCATCGGCGCGGTGCCCGATGGCGTGGCCTTTCCCGACAGCGCGCAGCAGGTGCGCCAGCTGCTCGAGTACGCGCGCCAGGCTTGCGTGGCCGTGATTCCCTACGGCGGCGGCACCAGCGTGGCCGGGCATTTGACGGTGGCGCCGGGGCCGCGTCCCGTGCTGGTGCTGAGCCTCGCGCGCCTGTGCGCGCTGGGCCACCTGGACCGCGAAGCGCAGCTGGCCACGTTTGGCGCGGGCGTGTATGGCCCCGACCTGGAGGCGCAGCTGCGCGCGCATGGCTACACCCTGGGACACTATCCGCAATCGTTCGAGTATTCGACCCTGGGCGGCTGGATCGCCACGCGCTCGTCGGGGCAGCAGTCGTTGCGCTATGGCCGCATCGAGCAGCTGTTCGCCGGCGGCGAAGTGGAAACGCCGGCCGGCACCTTGAGCATTCCCACCTTTCCCGCCTCGGCGGCCGGCATCGACCTGCGCGAAATGGTGCTGGGCTCCGAAGGCCGCCTGGGCGTCCTGACGCAGGCGACCGTGCGCGTCTCGCCGCTGCCGCCCTATGAAGCCTTCCACGCCGTGTTCTTTGCCGGCTGGGGCCAGGCGCAAGCGGCCGTGCGGGCGCTGGCGCAGGCCGGGCTGCAGCTGTCCATGCTGCGCCTGTCGAACGCGCTCGAGACGCAAACCATGCTGACCCTGGCCGGCCACAAGAAACTCGTGGGCTTGCTGGAGCGCTACCTGTCGCTGCGCGGCTGCGGCGACGGCAAGTGCATGCTGATGGTGGGCGTCAGCGGCGAAGCGAAAGGCGCGCGCGCAGCCTTGCGCGCCGCCTTGGCGCTGGCGCGCCGCCATGGCGGCGTGCACGTGGGACGGCACATGGGCGACAAGTGGAAGCAGGGGCGCTTTCGCAATGTGTATTTGCGCAATGGCGCCTGGGAACACGGCTATGTGATCGACACGGTGGAAACGGCCGTCGACTGGCCCCGCGTGACACTCATGATGGCGGCGCTGGAGCGGGCGGGCAGCGGCGCGCTGGCGCAGCACGGCGAGCAGGTGCACGCGTACACGCATCTGTCGCATGTGTATGCGCAGGGCGCCAGCGTGTACACCACGTATGTGTACCGGCTGGCGCCCACGTACGAGGAAAACATGGCGCGCTGGCGCAGCCTGAAGGATGCCGCCAGTGCCGCCATCGTCGCCAATGGCGGCACCATCAGCCACCAGCATGGCGTGGGCACCGACCACGCGCCGTGGCTGGCGGCGGAAAAGGGCGATCTCGGCATCGCCGCCATGCGCGCGCTGTTCCGCCAGGTGGACCCGCAGGGCATGATGAATCCCGGCAAGCTGCTGCCCGAGGCGGGAGGCATATTGTGAATTCCGTCGCGCGCAGCGAGGAATTGCCTGGCATCCTGGCGCGCGAGTGGGACGTGCTGATCGTCGGCGGCGGCATCACGGGCGCCGGCATCCTGCTGGAAGCATCGCGGCGCGGCTTGAAGGCGCTGCTGGTGGAGCAGCGCGATTTCGCCTGGGGCACGTCGAGCCGTTCCTCCAAACTGGTGCATGGCGGCTTGCGCTACCTGAAGCAGGGCCAGTTCGGCATGACGCGCGAGTCCGTGCACGAGCGGCAAGCCTTGCTGGCCGATGCGGCGGGGCTGGTCGAGCCGCAGGGCTTCGCCTTTGGCGACTACGCGGGCCGGAAGCCGGGCCGGCGCCAGTTCATGCTGGGGCTGGCCATCTACGACGTGATGGCTGGCCGGCGTGCGCGCCGCTATGTCGAGGCGGCGGATTTTGCCATGCTGGCGCCGCACATCGAACGCGCGGGCCTGCGCGGCGGCATGCTGTACCAGGATGCGAAGACGGATGACGCGCGCCTGGTGCTGCGCGTGCTGCGGGAAGCGCGGCGCCATGGCGGCGTGGCCGTCAATTACCTGGGCGTGGCGTCGCTGCTGCGCGAGGGCGACAAGGTCGTCGGCGCCACCTTGCACGATGCGGCCGATGGCGCGGCGCCTGCCGTGCGTGCGCGCCTGGTGATCAGCGCCACGGGTGCCTGGGCCGACAAGCTGCGCGGGCAGGTGGGGCAAGCGCCGAAACTGCGGCCCTTGCGCGGCAGCCATCTGCTGCTGCCGGCCTGGCGGCTGCCGCTGGCGCAGGCCGTCAGCCTGATGCATCCGCATGATGGCCGGCCCGTGTTTGCCTATCCGTGGGAGGGCGTGAGCCTGGTGGGTACCACCGATGTCGACCATGCGGGCGGGCTGGACAGCGAGGCGGCCATCACGCGCGGCGAACTCGATTATTTGCTGGTGGCGCTGCGCTGGCAGTTTCCCGGCCTCGACCTGGGTGAACATGATGTGCTGGCCACGTTTGCCGGCGTGCGGCCCGTGATCGACAGCGGCCAGCTTGACCCGTCGAAGGAAGCGCGCGAACATGCGCTGTGGCTGGAAAACGGCTTGCTGACGGTGGCCGGCGGCAAGCTGACGACCTTCCGCGTGATCGCGCTAGACGCATTGCGCCGCGCCGCGCCGCTGCTGCCGGGCTGGCAGGCGGATTTGCGTCCGCTGCCCATTTTTGACGCGGCGCCGCCGCTGTCGGGCAAGGCCCTGCTGCTTGACGCGCAGCAGCGCGAACGCCTGCTGGGCCGCCACGGCGCGGATGCGCAAGCGCTGTGCGACGCGGCGCACGATGGCGAGTTGTCGCCGATACCGGGCACGCAGACCCTGTGGGCGCAACTGCGCTGGGGCGCGCGCATGGAAGATGTGCGGCACCTGGACGACTTGCTGCTGCGGCGCACGCGCCTCGGTTTGCAGCTGGCAGGCGGCGCGCTTGCTATCATGCCGCGCCTGCGTGCCATTTGCCGGACGGAGCTGGGCTGGGACGATGCGCGCTGGGACGCGGAACAGCTGCGCTACCTGACGCTGTGGCAGCGCCACTACAGCGTGCCGCAGGGCGCGTAAAAACATCAGAATAAACCAGAGGAGAGCATCATCGAGACCACCGTGTTTGGCGAGAGCCTGGAACTGGGCGACGCCCGCATCACCTATGACAGCCTGTCGCCGCTGGACTTGCGCCAGCCGGTGCACGCCATCGTCGACGACCTGGGCGAAGACCTGCTGCAAATCACCTGCGCGAATGGCGATATCGTCGACGTGGGCTGGTACCCGGCATGGAATGAACAGGGGCGCTTGCGCGTGGTGGCCGTGCGCGGCCAGGACTGGGAAGCGCCCGTGTTCAGCGCCCGGCCGGAAAAAGATCCGCAGGCGCTATTGCAGGCGCTGCGCGCCGCGCTGGCCGCATTGACTCAGGCGGGCTAAGGCCATGGCCAGCCTACCCGGCCCCGGCCCCGGGCCGTATATCCTTTCCATCGACAATGGCACGCAAAGCGTGCGCGCGCTGCTGTTCGACCGGGACGGCAACCTGGCGGCCAAGGCGCAAGTGTTCCTGGAAGCGTATTACTCGGACCACCCCGGCTGGGCAGAGCACGACGCCAACGGCTACTGGCAAGCCGTGTGCGCAGCGTGCCAGCAGCTGTGGCGCGGCACGGACATCGACAAATCGTCGGTCGCCGGCGTGGCCGTCACCACGCAGCGCGGCACGGTCGTCAACGTGGACGAAGATGGCCAGCCCTTGCGCCCCGCGATCACCTGGCTGGACCAGCGCAGCACGCGCGCGATTCCGCAACTGGCGCCGTGGTGGCGCGCCATCTTCCGCGCCACGCGGCTCGACGGCACCATCGCCTACTTCCGCCGCGAAGCGGAGATCAACTGGATCAGCGCGCGGCAGCCCGATATCTGGCGCCGCACGCACAAATTCCTGCTGCTGTCGGGTTTTTTGAACCATCGCCTGTGCGGCAACTACGTCGATTCGACCGGCTCGCAAGTGGCGTACATCCCGTTCGACTACAAGCGCCATGCGTGGGCCGGGCGCTTCGACTGGAAGTGGCAGGCGCTGGCCATTCGCCGCGCCATGCTGCCCGAGCTGGTGACGCCGGGCACGCGCATGGGCGCCATCACGGCCGCTGCCGCTGCCGCGACGGGCATCCTGGAGGGCACACCCTTGCTGGCGGCCGCCGCCGACAAGGCCTGCGAAGTGCTGGGCGCCGGCTGCGTCGAGCCGCACGTGGCGTGCCTCAGCTACGGCACGACGGCCACCATCAACACCACCAACCGCAAGTACGTGGAAGTGACGCGCTTCATTCCGCCATATCCGGCCGCCATGCCGGGTGCCTACAGCACGGAAGTGCAGATTTTTCGCGGCTACTGGATGGTCAACTGGTTCAAGGAGCAGTTCGGCGACCGCGAGCGGGCGGCGGCCGCCGAAGACGGCACGGGCCTGTCGGCAGAAGCGCTGTTCGACCGCCTGGTCGACGCCGTGCCGCCCGGTTCCATGGGCCTGATGCTGCAGCCATACTGGAGCCCCGGCATCAAGGTGCCGGGGCCGGAAGCGAAGGGTGCCATGATCGGCTTTGGCGACGTGCATACGCGCGCGCACATCTACCGCGCCATCCTCGAGGGCCTCGCGTATGCGCTGCGCGAAGGCAAGGAGCGCATCGAGCGGCGCAGCGGCATCGCCATCACGGAGCTGCGCATCGCGGGCGGCGGTTCGCAAAGCGACGCGGCCATGCAGCTGACGGCCGACATCTTCAGCCTGCCGGCCGCGCGCGCACACGTCTATGAAAGCTCGGGCCTGGGCGCGGCCATCGCCGCCAGCGTGGGCCTGGGCTGGCACGCGGATTTCCCCTCCGCCGTGCAGGCGATGACGCGCAAGGGCAAGGTGTTCCAGCCCCATCCCGAGCACCGCAAGATCTACGAGCAGCTGTACCGGCGCGTGTACCAGAAGATGTATGCGCGGCTGCAGCCCCTGTACCGCGAGATTGCGGCCATCACGGGCTATCCGGAATAGCCGCGCATTAAATCGTATTGCGAATCATTCGCATCTATTATATGATGTGCTCCGCATTTCACTTAGGCAACTTATCCCGGTGACTGCAGTGCGCCGCCGGCCATGCGCCGGCGGCGTGTCCGCGCGGGCAGAATTCCGCCGCAACGCTTCCTTCAACGCCGCCGCTTGATCGTGCACAGTCTGTTTTCTCTGCCCTGCGTTTTTTCATTCCACAAGCATGAAGTAGCCGGCAAGGACAGCAATGAAGACGAACCGCAAGCACCGCATGCGCGCCAGCGCATTAACCCCGATGGCCGCCGCACTGGCGCTGGTACTGGCCAGCATGGGCGGCAGCGCCCGCGCCGAAAATGCCACCGATGCCGCCAATCCGGACAATGCCGCGCAGATGCCCGCCATCAGCGTCTTTGGCGACGCCATCAGCGCCGGCACGGCTGGGCGCTCGTATATCAGCAGCGCTGACATCGAGCGCCAGCAGGCCGACAACGTCGCCTCCCTGCTCGACACCCTGCCTGGCGTGGACCTGGCCGGCACGGCCCGCCCCAGCGGCCAGAGCCTGAATATCTGGGGTTTTAATAAAGTACAGGACGTCAAGGTCATTCTCGACGGCGTGCCGAAGGGCTTTGAAAAATACCGCCAGGGTTCCATCTTCATCGAGCCAGAACTGATCAAGCAGATCGAAGTGAACAAGGGCGCACATACCAGCTTGTATGGCAATGGCGGCTTTGGCGGCGTCATCACGGTCGAAACCAAGGATGCCAAGGACATGCTCGAAGGCGACGAGAAAATCGGCGCCATGCTCAAGTATTCGCGCCACTCGAACAACGCGGAAAACGATGCCACCGTGGCCGTGTATGGCCGCTCGGAAGATGGCCGCTACGACGCGATGGCCTTCACCACGCGGCGCAAGTCTGACGATTTGCGCAAACCCGATGGCAAGCCATTCCGCTTTTCCGCCATCGACGCGCCATCGAGCCTGGCGAAACTGAATATCCGTCTGACGCCCGAGCAGCTGCTGACCCTGACGGCGATGAAGAGCGGCAGCACGGGCTGGGGCCCGTTCGCCGCCATGGGCGAAGACGTGCCTACGCCGACGGAGGCGGAAATCAGGAAGTACGGCCTGGAAGAAGCGTGGCAGCGCAAGGCTGTCTACCGCGACCAGAACGACGACACGTATTCCGTGAAATGGCAGTACGCGCCGCAGAATAATCCGTGGATCAAGCTGACGGCCAGCGCCGGCTATTCGCACACGGACCAGCATGACAAGCGCCTGCCTTCGGCTTCGCTGGGTTCCTACCTGGGCTCCCTCGGCAACGAGAGCTGGGCCTCGTACGTGGACCGCATTGCCGAAGTGCGCAACGAAAGCGTATTCAGCACGGGTGGCGTCTCGCACGTGCTGCAAACGGGCCTGCAATGGCACAAGAACGTGCGCGATACCCTGATGTACTACCCGTCGTCGACGGCGCTGAAAGACCCGACATACAACTACGGTTATTTTCAGCCCTACTACATGCCGGCCGGGCGCCAGGAAACCACGGGCCTGTACCTGCAGGATGCGATGACGTATGGCGATGTGACCTTGACGGCGGCACTGCGCCACGACCGTGTCGTTTCCGAGGGCGTGCCGAACAAGGCGTCGCGCTACAACAGCCCGCTGGCGGCGGCCGGCCATGACTTCAGCGAGAAAGTCCATGCCGACTGGTCTCCCCGCCTGGGCCTGTTCTGGAAGGCGTCCAGCGCGGTGGCGCTGTTCGGCGACTTGAGCCGCACCTGGCGCGCGCAACCATCGACGAGATGTATTCGAATGAATACTATGTCTCGTCGCGGCTCGGCTCCTCGACGCCGGGCACCAGCCGCGACCTGGCCGTGGAGCGGGTGACGGCCGTGCGCGCTGGTGTCATGCTGCACCGGCAGAACGTGCTCATGGAGCGCGACGACGTGCAGCTGCGCCTGACGGCTTACCAGAACCGCGTCAGCGACAATATCGGCCCGCGCCTGGGCATCCTGATCGAAGGCTATGTGCCGGGATCGGGCAAGGTGCCGCCGGCCCTGTCGTCCTACCGCAACCTGGCCGGCTTCCACACCCGGGGCGTGGAGGTCGAGTCCTATTACAACTCGCCGCGCCTGTTCGCCAGCGCTTCGCTGTCGAAGCAGCGCGGCACGCGCAGCGGTTCCCAGCGCGACCCGTGGGGCCAGGACGAACCCGTGTCGACCATTGCGCCGGACAAGCTGATGGCGGGCCTGGGCTGGCGCATGCCGGACCTTGGCGCCAGCATCGGCTGGCAGGGTCGCTTCGTCGCCAAGCAGGACCGCGTGCTGCCGGTGGGCAATGTGTACCGCTTGCCGCCGTCGAAGGGCTATGCGCTGCATACCCTGTTCGCCTCGTGGAATGGGCGGCAAGGCATCTGGCGCGGCACGGAAGTGCGGCTGACGGTGGATAATATTTTCAACCGCAATTACATGCCGTATCTGAGTGAAGCGGTTACCGGTGTGGGACGCAATGCAAAGTTGAGCGTGTCACGTAAGTTTTGATCAGTTTTAAGAATGGCGGGCCGGAGACGCCCGCTTGGCCGGGGTGCCTTTTTTTGTGACTTGGGCCTACTCCCGGTTCGCCGTATCCTTAACGTAACACCAACGCTTTGACCGTCTCCCAGGCCGTGCTGCCCGAGTGGGTGGCGCAGACCTGGTTGCGGCCGCCTTCCTTGGCCACGTACATGGCGCGGTCGGCGGCGACGAACAGCGCCTTGCGGTCGTCCAGCTGGTGCGGTTCGATGGTGGCCACGCCGATGCTGACGGTGATCCAGGGCGAAGTGCCAGAGCGCGGATGCGGCAGCTGCAGCGCTTCGATATGCGCGCGGATGGTTTCGGCCAGGGCCAGGGCGCTGGCGGCGTCCGTGTCGGCAAGCAGCATGACGAATTCCTCGCCGCCGTAGCGCGCCGCCAGGTCGCCCGGGCGGCCGGCGTGGGCGTCGATGGCTTGCGCCACCTGCTGCAGGCAGCTGTCGCCGGCCGGATGGCCCAGGCTGTCGTTGTACAGCTTGAAATGGTCGACGTCGAGCACCACCAGCGACAGCGCGCCGCCATGGCGCACGGCGCGCTGCCATTCTTTTTCCAGGAAGCTGTCGAAATGCCGGCGGTTGGCGATCTTGGTCAGCGGATCGAGATAGGCGGCCCGCTGCAGTGCATCTTCCGACTGCTTGTGGTGCGTGATGTCGTGCAGCAGGCCGATATACAGGGGCTGGCGCAGATACATGGGCGTCAGGGTCAGGTCCATGCTCAGGGCTTCGCCATTGCGGTGGCGGATCGCCACTTCGCGCGTGCCGTGGTTATGCGCCGTTTCCGGACTGGCCGCGTACTTGGCAAAGTAATCGAGGTATTCCTGCGTCACCATGGGGCTGAGCAGCTCGCCGATCGAACGCCCCGCCAGTTCATTTTCGCGGTAGCCCAGGTACTGGTCGCAGGCCGGGTTAGTGTACTGGATGCGCCCGTCGGCCTCGATGATCAGCAAGCCCTCCGCCATGTTGTTGACGATGGTGCGCAGGCGCTCGGCCTGCTCCTGCTGGGTTTCATTGTTGCTGCGGATTTGCAGCTGGGCGCGCACCCTGGCGCACACTTCGGCCATGCGCAGCGGCTTGCTGATGTAGTCGACGGCGCCGCAGTCGAAGCCGGCCACCACGTCGTCCGTTTCCGTCTTGGCGCTCATGAAGATGACGGGGATGCGCTGCGTCAGCGGGTGCTGCTTGAGGCGCCGGCAGGTTTCGATGCCGTCCATGTCCGGCATCAGCACGTCGAGCAGGATCAGGTCGGGATGGGCGCGCTGGGCGATCGCCAGCGCCCGTTCGCCGGACGTGGCGACGTAGGTTTGATAACCCTGTTCGCTCATGAGCTTGCGCAACAGCTCAAGGTTGGCCGGCGCATCATCGACAATCAATATGGCGGCTTCGCGCCGTTGGGGAGACCCCACACTGCCTGGACTCATTGCTACCGGCCTTTCGGATGTGCTGCGCGGGGCCAGCGTTTGCTGCACTTTCGGAGATGCCGAAGCCCGGCAAGCCGCGCCCGCAGGTAGCGGCCGGGCAGGTTGGCGCCGGGAGTGTCGCCCTGGCCGCAGACCGCGGACCGTGAGCGCATGTACACGTGTAGTCAAAGGCTGACCGGATTCAAATCTGACACTTTGGCCAAATCATACCGCTTTGCCAATTTTTTGGGTGAAAAATCGATGCTCTGCGCCGCAGTAAACTATTATTTTTATACTATTTTTAAAAATAAATACACGGAGTTGTTGCCGTAAAGACTGTTTTTAGTGGAAAAAGGCGCGTACCCGTCGTCAGGCATTCCGGGCAGGAGGGAAGCCCCGCGCAAGGCGGGGCGTGCAGCGGTATTACATTTTTGCGGCGATCAGCTTGCCCAGGATCGCGATGCCTTCACGGATGCGTTCCGGCGGCACCGTCACGAACGACAGGCGCAGGGTGTGCGTGTCCGGCGTATTCGCATAGAACGGCGCGCCCGGCACGAAGGCCACCTTGTTGGCGATGGCTTCGTCGAGCAGCTTCATGGCGTCGATGTGTTTCGGCAGGGTGACCCAGATGAACATGCCGCCTTCCGGCTTCGTCCAGCTCACGCCGGCCGGGAAATGCTCTTCCAGGGCCGACAGCATGGCCTGGCACTGGTTGCCGTACAGGCTGCGGATGCTGGGGATGTGGCGCTCCAGGAAGCCGTCCTTGATCACTTCATGCACCACCATCTGCGTCAGCTGCGAGGTGTGCAGGTCGGCCGCCTGCTTGGCCAGCTCCAGGCGGCGCACCAGCGGCGGCGGGGCCACCACGTAGCCGAGGCGGATGCCGGGCGTGAGCACTTTGGAGAACGATCCCATGTAGATCACGCCGTCCGGATTCATGTTGAGCATCTTCGGGTACGGCTCGCCGCTGTAGCTGAGGGCGCCGTAGGGATCATCCTCGATCAGCGGCAGGCCGTGGCGGGCGCAGGTTTCCACCAATTCCACGCGGCGTGCCACGGACAGGCTGCGGCCTGTCGGGTTCTGGAAGTTCGGCAGCGCGTACAGCAGGCGCGCGCCATCCGCGACGGGGTCGATGGACGATGGCACCAGGCCTTCGTCATCGGTATCGACGGACACGAATTCGGGACGGTAGACGGAAAACGCCTGCAGGGCGCCCAGGTAGCTGGGGGTTTCCACCAGCACGCGGCTGCCTTCGTCGATGAGGACCTTGCCCAGCAAGTCCAGCGCCTGCTGCGAGCCGGACGTCATCAGCACCTGTTCCGGCGCGATCGTACTGCCCTGGCTGGACAGCGAGTCGGCGATCCACTGGCGCAGCGGCAGGTAGCCGTCGGTGGGGCCGTATTGCAGTGCCACCTTGCCATGGTCCGACAGGACCTTGTCGAAGGCCGTCTTCATTTCTTCGACGGGGAAGGTGGCGGGCGAGGGCAGGCCGCCGGCAAACGAGATGATTTCAGGGCGCTGCGTGATCTTCAGGATTTCGCGGATGAACGAGCTTTGCAGCTGTTCCGCGCGTTCGGCAAAGCGCCATTGGATCGGATTCGGATTTTCAATTTTCATGCGAGTCTCACGGAAGATGCCGAGCTGCGCCGGCTGGTTTTGTTGGCCCGCTTGTGGCGGTGCTTGCGCAAGCGGTGCCGGATAGGCGCCGCCATGGTGCCGGGGTATTGTACGGCTTGCAAGCCGGTCTGCCCATCCGCACGCGAAAACAGCGTTGCAAACGGGCGTCATCGCCGCCTATTTCAGCTTGCGCCCGGCCGCCACCACGGCGATCACGGCGCCCGCGAACAGCAGGCTGTCCGCCGTCAATGGCTCGCCCAGCAGCACGGCGGCGCCCAGCAGGGTGAGGAAGGGCTGCAGCAGCTGCGTCTGGCCCACGCGCGCCACGCCGCCCAGCGCCATGCCCCGGTACCAGAAAAAGAAGCCGATAAACATGGAAAACACGGAGATATACGCAAAGCCCAGCCAGGCTGCGCCGCTGGCCTGCGCCATCAGCGCGCGCTGCGGCCAGGCGTTCCACAGCACCACGGGCAAGACAAAAGGCACGGCCAGCAGCAACGCCCAGGAAATCACATGCTGGCCCGGCATGGCTTGCGCCAGGCGCCCGCCTTCCGCATAGCCGAGTGCCGCCAGCAGCACGGCGGCAAAGATCAGCCAGTCGGCCACGTGGAAGCTGCCGCCGCCCTGGCGCAGCGCGAAGGCCACCACCAGCGCCGTGCCGATGACGGCCATCAGCCAGAAGCCGGGCGATGGACGTTCTTTGCCGCGCAGCACGGCAAAGACGGCTGTGGCCAGCGGCAATATGCCCACCAGCACGGCGCCGTGCGAGGCGGGCAGGCTGCGCATGGCGATCGACGTCAGCCAGGGAAAACCCAGCACGCAGCCCAGCGACACGAGCGCCAGCGGCAGCCATTGTTCGCGCCGCGGCAGCGGCGCGCGCTGGTGCCACAGCCACAGGCCTGCCAGGCTGGCGGCCACCAGGGCGCGGCCCAGCGCGACAAAGGTGGGATCGAGCTCGGCCACGGCCAGCCGCGTGAAGGGCAGGGTCAGGCTGAAGAGGGCGACGGCGATCAATCCCAGCAGCAGACCCTGGCGGTCGGCGCCGAGGCGAGGTGGCTGGCTGGCGGCGATGGTACTGGTGCTGGTATGCGTAGGCATGGGGTTCCCGGGGCTGGCGTGACTGGACATGGGCATGGATTAATCCGCCCTGTACTGTTATCCTAGAGTCGAATAGCAGTACAGTACAAATACACTTCAACGCATAATTTCCCATACTGTAATGGCCATATGAGCAATACACCCGCATCACCGTCGCTACCTTTGCTGTCGCGCGCCTCGGGCGAAACCCTGATCGACCAGATCGTGCGCTCGCTGGCGGCGCGCATCGACGACAAGCTGCTGCGCGGCGGCGCGCGCATGCCCTCGATCCGCCAGTGCGCGGCCAGCATGAACGTGTCCTGCGCCACGGTGGTGGCCAGCTACGACAAGCTGGTGGCACGCGATTACCTGGAATCGCGGCGCGGCGCCGGTTTTTTCGTGCGCGAACGCGCGCCGCTGAACACGCCCATGCCGCCGTCCGGCGCGCCGGAGGCCGGTGCGCAGCCCATGGATGTCGTCTGGCTGATCCGCAATATGTTCCGCCAGACGCCGGCCATTCCCGCACCCGGCACGGGCATGCTGCCGGCCGAATGGCTCGATGGCGACCTGGTGGCGCGCGCCTTGCGCGACGTCAGCCGCCAGCCTGGCAATCTGCTGCTCGGCTATGGCGCGCCGCAGGGCTTTTTGCCATTGCGCCAGCAGTTGCAGCTGAAACTGGCGGGGCTGGAAATCGCCTGTCCGCCCGAGCAGATCGTCACCACGGTGGGCGTGATGCAGGCGCTGGACCTGGTGGCGCGCGAGTTTGCCCGTCCCGGCGACACCATTTTCGTCGACGATCCCGCCTACTGGCTGATGTTCGGCGCCTTTGCCGCCATGGGCATGCAGGTGATCGGCATCCCGCGCCTGGGTGACGGCCCCGATATCGGCGTGCTGGAACAGCTGGCGGCCGTGCACCGGCCCAAGCTGTATGTGATCAATTCGGTGCTGCACAATCCCAGTTCCACCTCGCTGTCGGCGGCCAAGGCCTTCCAGGTGCTGCGCCTGGCCGAGCAGCACGATTTCCTCATCGTCGAAGACGATATCTACTGCGACATGCATCCCGGTGGCGCGGTGCAGCCGGCCACGCGCCTGGCCGCGCTGGATCAATTGCGCCGCGTGATTTACCTGGGCGGCTTTTCCAAGAGCCTGTCGGCCAATCTGCGCGTGGGCTTCATCGCCACATCACAGGAACGGGCGCAGCGACTGGCCGACCGCAAGATGCTGGCCACCTTGACCACCAGCGATATCGGCGAACGGGTGGTGTATAAGATCCTTTCGCAGGGCCTGTACCGCAAGCATGCGGAGCGCCTGCGCGCGCGCCTCGACAAGGTGCGCGAGGGCACGTACCGCCGCGCCGAGCGGGCCGGCCTGCGCTTCGATCCGGCGCCGGCCGGCATGTTCATCTGGGCCGATGCGGACTGCGACACGAATGTGCTGGCCGAGCAGGCGCTGGCCGAAGGGCTGGTGCTGGGGCCGGGCAGCCTGTTCTCGCCGCGCCAGCTGCCGTCGACCCGCATGCGCCTGAACCTGGCCACGGTGCAGGACGAGCGCATCTGGGCGTTTCTTGCCCGCGCACTGGGCTAAAACAGCGCATTTGCCGGGGGCTCTTGAAATCGCTTGTACCATCCCCAACTCCGTAGTATCCGTCCCATCCACAAGACTATGAGGTAAAAATGGCTGTCTCCGAAAAGCAAACCCTGGGTTTTCAGACCGAAGTAAAGCAAATGCTGCATCTGATGATCCATTCCCTGTACTCGAACAAGGAAATCTTCCTGCGCGAATTGATCTCGAACGCGTCCGACGCGGCCGACAAGCTGCGCTTTGAAGCGATCGATAACGATGCCCTGTATGGCAACGATCACGAATTGAAGATCAAGGTCAGCTTCGACAAGGATGCGCGCACCATCACCATTTCCGACAACGGCATCGGCATGACCCGTGACGAGGCGATCTCGCACCTGGGCACCATCGCCAAGTCGGGCACCAAGGAATTTTTCGGCAAGCTTTCCGGCGACCAGCAGCAGGACGCGGCCCTGATCGGCCAGTTCGGCGTGGGCTTCTATTCGGGCTTCATCGTCGCCGACAAGATCACCGTTGAAACGCGCCGCGCCGGCGTGGACGCCTCGGAAGGCGTGCGCTGGGAGTCAAGCGGCGAAGGCGATTACAGCATCGAGAGCATCGACAAGCCATCGCGCGGCACGGACATCATCCTGCACCTGCGCGAAGGCGAAGACGAATTGCTGTCGAGCTGGAAGATCAAATCCATCATCCGCAAATATTCGGACCATATCTCGCTGCCGATCGTGATGCAGAAAGAAGAGTGGGACGAAGAGAAAAAAGAAACCGTCCTGAAAGACGAATTCGAAACCGTCAACCAGGCCAGCGCCCTGTGGGCCCGCAACAAGGCCGACATCACGCCGGAACAGTACGACGAGTTCTACAAGCACGTGTCGCACGACTTCCAGGCACCGCTCACGCATACGCATAACCGCGTCGAAGGCCGCAGCGAATACACGCAGCTGCTGTACATCCCGGCCAAGGCGCCGTTCGACATGTGGGACCGCAACAAGCGCGGCGGCATCAAGCTGTACGTCAAGCGCGTCTTCATCATGGACGATGCCGAGCAACTGATGCCAACCTATCTGCGCTTCGTGCGCGGGGTGATCGACTCGGCCGACCTGCCGCTGAACGTATCGCGTGAAATCCTGCAGGAGTCGCGCGACGTGAAAGTCATCCGCGAAGGCTCGACCAAGCGCGTGCTGGGCATGCTGGAAGAACTGGCGAACGCGGACGAGCAGGACAAGAAGGACAAGTACGCCGTCTTCTGGAAGGAATTCGGCCAGGTACTGAAAGAGGGCATCGGCGAAGACGCGGCCAACAAGGAACGCCTGGCCAAGCTGCTGCGCTTTGCCTCGACCGCCAACGACAGCGACGAACAGATCACCTCGTTCGCCGACTACGTGGCGCGCATGAAGGAAGGCCAGGACAAGATTTACTATGTCACGGCCGACAATTACGCCGCTGCGAAAAACAGCCCGCACCTGGAAATCTTCCGCAAGAAGGGCGTCGAAGTGCTGCTGCTGACGGACCGTGTCGATGAATGGATGCTGTCCTTCCTGCAGGATTTCGAGGGCAAGGAACTGGTTTCCGTGGCCAAGGGCGGCCTGGACCTGGGTGCGCTGGAAGACGAAGCGGAAAAGAAAGAGCACGAAGAAACGGAAACCTCGTACGCCGACCTGGTGGGCAAGATGAAGACGGTGCTGGCCGACAAGGCCAAGGACGTGCGCGTGACGTTCCGCCTGACCGATTCGCCAGCCTGCCTGGTGGCCGATGAAAACGAATTGTCGGGCAACCTGCTGCGCATGCTCAAGGCTGCTGGCCAGAGCGCGCCGGAATCGAAGCCGATTTTGGAAATCAACCCGAACCACCCGCTGGTGACGCGCCTGAAGTACGAAGACGCGGAAGGCGGCAAGTTCGGCGACTGGGCCAACATCCTGTTTGACCAGGCCATGCTGGCCGAAGGCGGCTCGCTGGCCGATCCTGCCAGTTTTGTGAAACGCCTCAACGAATTGCTGCTCAATTCGGCGAAGTAATCACCGCCGCGCACCTGAAATGTAGGTCGGATTAGCGCAAGTGTAATCCGACAAGCGCAGCATGAATGGTGTAGTCAAGCCGGCCCTTTCCTCGTGAAAGGGCCGGCTTTTTTTATGCTACAGTGACGATTATTTTATTTTGTGGAAAAAGCAATGGCGCATTGCCCGGCATGTGATAGTTCCAACGTTCAACGCCTCTCCATGGTGCATGCCTCCGGTATTTCCCGCACCTCCACGCATATGTCGGGCAGGATCGATGGTGATTTCATCCACGGCCATGCGCATACGCGCAGCCAGACCTTGCTATCCCGGCAGGCTGCCAGGCCGACGATGCAGGCAGGCCAGAAGGTCGGGCTGATTGTGTTGGGCGTGATCGCTTTTGTCATCGCCGCCGTCGTCTTTTATCGCGCTGGCGCAAATGGCCTGTTCTGGATATTTGTGGCAGGGGGCGTCGTCTCTATTGCCTGGTCGCAAACGGCCTTTATCGCCAGTTGGGACAAGGATGCCGCTGCCTTGCAGGACAAATATGCGCGTACCTTCATGTGCCATGCCTGCGGCCACCGCTTCGTTCCCGTACTCAATCAACCATGAAATTCGTTTGATTGCAGGTCTGGGCGCGTATGCGCCGGGCTGCCTTGAGTCGGCATGGCTCGGATTGGCGGGTCCGCCGAGGCGAAGCGTCATCCGACACGGCGGCTGATGCAAAGGCCGGCCCTTTCCTCGTGAAAGGGCCGGCTTTTTCACGTCTGCCGTTCAGCGCCGCATGCGCGTGCCCCGATCCCTGGCTGCAGCTACTTCAGGCATAATTGCCCCTTGTTGAATTTAATCCGTCAATGGCCGGCATGGCCGTTGGTGCAGGAGCCAGTCATGTCAGTGAGTACCCGCGACGCCCTATTGAAAAGCGCAGAGATCCACCTGCGTTCGAAAGGCTACGCCGCTTTCAGTTATGCCGATTTGTCGGAAGAAATCGGCATACGCAAGGCCAGTATCCACCATCATTTCCCCACCAAGGAAAACCTTGGCGTGGCCTTGATCACGCAATACATCGAGGTGTTTACGGAAAAGCTGCAAACGATCGATGCGGCGCATGCCGATCCGGTCGAACGCCTGCGCGAGTTCGCTGGGCTGTTCCTGGCCAGCGCCAATGACCATTTGCTGCCGCTGTGCGGCGCGCTCGCGGCCGAAATGGCGGCGCTGCCCGAATCGCTGCAGGCCCTGGGCCGGCAGCTGATGGCGCAGCAGCTGGACTGGATGGAGAGCAATCTCAAACAGGCGGCGCAGCTGCATGGCTGGACCTTGCGAAAACCTGCGAGGGATTACGCCTTCATGCTGCTCAGCGCCTTGGAGGGCGCCAGCTTCATCGGCTGGGCCCTGGGGCCATCGACCGATCCGCTGGCAGCGTTTCATTACATGCTCGACAATCTGGCGTAGCGCAGGCCAGCCTGTTCAGGCCAACAGGGCCGGTTTGGCGATCATCAGTGCGCAGACGATCAAAAAGACGGCCAGCTTGATGCACAGCCAGATTCCCAGCCTGGCGCCCGCCTGCGCGTATCCCTGTTCCACCTTCGCTTCTACCTTCGCTTCCACCTTGTCCGCCCAGAAATGGTCGATGGCTTGCGCGCCGATAAACAGCGCGAGGGACAGCCGCATCCAGCCCATCTGCAGCCAGGCCCACTGTTGCTGGTACAGCAGGACCAGCCCGCCGGCAAGCAGTGCCCAGCCTGCGACGGCGATCTGCTGATGGAGTTTATGTAATGTGTCGCGGCCGGCGGCATCGCGCATCAGATGCAGCAGGCGCGGCGTCAGCAGCATCGGGCCGATGAAGGCGATGGCGGCGACTACGTGCAGTATCAGCAGGAATGTATGGGTGTTCATGACGTTCTCGTATCGGCAAGGACAGTTGTTTATGGAACGTTTAGAATAAGATTGACCACCTACTTACGCTACTCGCATTCATGGCAAAAACTGCAGCACATGCGGAGCCCCGCAAACGGCCTTCCCAGGCCCGGTCGGCTGCCACCGTCGCGGCGATGCTGGAGGCGGCTGCTCGCATTATTGAAGTGCGGGGATGGGCCGCGTTGACGACAAATCACGTTGCCGAGCTGTCTGGCGCCAGCATCGGCTCCCTGTACCAGTACTTCCCGTCGAAAGAGGCGCTGCTGGCCGAACTGGTGCGCCGCGAACGCGCAATGCTGCTGCACGACGTGGCGCAAGCCATGGCGCCGGAGGGCGAACTGCCGTTTGCGATAGAACAAGGTATCCTGGCCGGTCTGGCGCACCAGTTCAGGCGCTCCGCGCTTGCGCTTGCGCTGGAATCGGCGCCATCGTCGCCATCGTTGCAGCGTGAGGACGAGGCCTTGCGGCAGGCACTTGCGGGCCAGCTCGCGGGGCGGCTGGCGCGTCATGCCGTCGCCGATCCTGATATGGCCGCCGCCGACGTGATTGCGCTATGCCGCGGCATCATCGACGCCGCGGCGCTGCGGGGAGAAACGGATATGGCGTCGCTTGCGCGGCGCCTGGGACGCGCGACCCGCGGCTACCTGGACACGGCGGTACCTGCCAGGGAAGCTGCCGCCAGCGCTTAAGGGAGGGTGCAGCCGTCCAGGCCACAGACCTCGCCGGAAGATGCGGCCAGCTCCTGCCGCGATTGCGCATGGAGATTTTCCAGCGCCTGCCTGAAAACTTCTGGCGGCTGTGCCCCCGAAATGTGCGTCCCGTTGCCAAAGACGAACAGCGGCACGCCGGAGGCGATGCGCGAGGCGCTGCGCTCATCGTCCTGCACCTGCTGGCGCCATTGCGGTGTCGACCAGGCCTGCTCCACCACCTCGGCAGGCACGCCCGCTTGCGCCGCGAGCACGGCGAGAGAGCCGCGGTCGAACAGCGACTTGCCGTGCGAAATACTCTGCGCATACAGCACTTCGGCCAGGCGCTGCTGCGATGCCGTGTCGCCGGCGGCCTTGACCAGCATGTGCGCGTCCATGGTGTCGCCAAACAGCATGGTGTCGAAGCGGTAGTCCAGGCCTTCGGCCGCTCCATGCGACTGCACCGAGTACAGCATGCCCTCGGCGGCCAGCGGATCGCGAAACTTTTTCAGCAAGGCTGCCTTGATCGGTTCGGCTGGATGGTCCGGCGCGATGCGGTACGCGCGCAGCCTGACCTGCACGGCGTCCCTGTGTTCAAAGCCGGCAAGGGCCTTCTCGAAGCGGCGCTTGGCGATCCAGCACCAGGGGCAGACGAAATCGGACCAGATGTCGACGACCAGCGCCTGTGTGTTGTTTTTCATGGTTGCTCCTTGAGTGGCCGGCCAGGCGTGCGCGCATGCCCGGCCGGCTGACGCGGCGCTATCAAGCCTTGTCGAACGCGTCCAGCACGTGGGTGCTGTACACAACGGCGGCGCCGGCATTCAGATTGATCGCCACGCCGAGCGCCTCGGCGATTTCCTCGGTGGTGATGCCCAGCTTCTTGGCGGCGGCCGCGTGGAAGGCGATGCAGCCATCGCAGCGCGTGGTGACGGCGACGGCCAGCGAGATCAGTTCCCGCGTTTTCGCGTCGAGATGGTTGGTCTTGTCGCCGGCGCCGCCCAGTGCGGCGATGCCTTTCATGGTGTCGGGCGTCAATGCGGCGAGTTGCATCGCGCGCGTGTTGATATCTTGCCGGGCTTGTTTCCAGTCTTCCATCATTTCCTCGCTATGTAGGCGCTTGCGCGCGGGTTGGGTTGATTCCAGAGAGGGGAATCAGGCCTCGATTATTTCCAGGGTGGGCAGCATGCGGATGGCCTTCGAGAAATTGGCCAGATTGACCGACGTTTTGGTGACGGCCTGGTGCAGCGCTTCGACACGCTCGCGCGAGGCATCCGTGCGCAGCCGCACCACGTAGCTGACTTCGTCGTAGCCGGGATTGACGTTCTCGTCCAGGCCGAGGAAGCCACGCAGGTCCAGCTTGCCGTCCGTGTCGATTTCCAGACTGTGCACGGTGATGCCCATGGCCGCCGCATTGGCCGCGTAACCGACCGACAGACAGGCGTTGAGGGCGGCCATCAGCAGCTCTTGCGGATTGGGCGCCGTGTTTTGGCCCAGCAATTCATGCGGTTCGTCGGAAGCGATCTCGAAATGGCGCGCATGCTTTTCGCCGCCCAACACATAGTGGCTGACGGTGGCCACGCTGCGCGTCTGGTGTTGCCAGCGGGTCTTGACGTTGAAACGCGCTTCGCCTTTGGCGGGATGGCTTGCCACGCCCTGCGCGAATTGCTGCAATGCTTCTACGTCGATGCCATTGAGCATGTTGGCGCCGGCCGCCGGGCCATGGGTCGGATAGTCGGTATAACCGTGGGACAGGGGACCGCTGGCGCCGTAGTAGGTCGAGCGGTCGCTGTCGGCCAGCGGCCAGTTGTTTTGCATGCGTTCCACCAGATCCGGGTTGGAAATGAACGGCATGCCGAAGGCGATCAGATCGAGGTCGCCTTTTTCCAGCTCGCCGCGCGCCAGTTCCTGCGTGAAGCCGCCCGCGCCGATCAGGGTGCCGTGATAGTCCTGGCGGAACCGCGCGCCAAAGCCAGCTGGCACTTCCGCCGTCGTGATGGTCGGCTGGTAGTTCAGGTGTACATAGGCCAGCTTCCTTGTATCGAGCGCCTGCGACACGCTGCGCCACACCTGCGCTTCGTCCGCATAGGCGCGCATGTCGTACAGGCGGCCGAACGGCGAGATACGCACGCCGACTTTGCCGCTGCCGATGGCGGCCGACACGGCGTCTATGGTGTCGAGCAAGAAGCGCTGGCGGTTGGCGATACTGCCGCCGTACTGGTCGGTGCGCGTATTGACGGCGCTGCTGAGGAACTGGTCGAACAGGAAACCGTTGGCCGCCATGATCTCGATCCCGTCAAAGCCAGCTTCGATAGCGACTTTTGCCGCATGTACGAAGTCGGCGGTGACGCGCGCGATCTCGTCGACAGTCAGCGCGCGCGGCACGCTGGGCAGCACCGGTCCGGCCTTGCCCGCTTCGATCCAGGCATACACCGTGGTGTTTTCCGCCGCCACGTCGCTTGGTCCGACGGGGGCCACGTTGCCAGGCTGGATAGAGACATGCGACATGCGTCCCACGTGCCACAGCTGGGCGAAGATCTTGCCGCCCTTGGCATGCACGGCATCGGTGACCTGGCGCCAGCCCTGGCCTTGGGTGCTGCTGTAGATGCCGGGCGTGTACAGATAGCCGCGGCCCTCATCGGAGACTGGCAAGCCTTCGGTGACGATCAGGCCGGCCGAGGCGCGCTGCGCGTAATACAGGGCGGTGAGCGCATCGGGATTGTTTTCGAGGGTGCGCGTGCGCGTCATCGGCGCCATGACAACGCGGTTGGCCAGGGAAATGCCGGACAGGTCATAGGGAGTGAACAGTTGATGCATGTAATGCCTCGCAAAGGATCGAATGCGCCGTGGCGCGGAAGGATTGCCGGGTGAAATGCCGGCTTCGAAATAAGTCTACCATCTAGTAGGTAGACAAGTCAACCGGTCGCAGCGCCCGCGGAATCGCTATGATGCGGCTTTGCATGGGACGATACGGATGATGATAATGAAGAACCGCCTGATGGCCGGCCTGGGCGCGCATGCGCTGGGCTGCGTGGTGTTTATTGTGTTGAGCTGGCTGGGTTTTTTCCTGTACACGCAGCTGTTCGGCAGCCTCGGCTCGCGCGGCGTGGCGGGCGGCCTGGCGCTGCTGCTGGTGTTTTACGTGTATGCGGGCACAAACCTGCTGCTGGCGCTGCTGCCGCCCGGCAGGTGGAAAGCTGTGCTGTGTGCCTTGCTGGGCGTGGCCGTGCTGGCCTATTTGCTGCCCCAGCATCCGCTGCGGGCGATTTACTTCAGCGTGCTGTCGGGCACCTTGAGCTGGCTGGCCGTGCTGGCCAGCGCGCGTTTAGCTGAACGTCTGCGCGGCTGACAGCCTGTCGACAAAGTCGGCGACGGCGACGCTGGCCGCTTCCGGCGCCGCCTGCAGCAGCATGTGCGGCGCGGCGATATCGACCAGTTGCGCGCCCGGTGCCAGGCGCAGTATCTGCATGGCGTTCGTCGGCGGCACCAGGCGGTCGTGGCGCGCGCGCAGGTACAGCACGGGCAGGCTGCCACGCGCAAATAGTCGCGTGGCGTCGGTCTCGATCACGGCGCGCAGGCGCTGGCGCAGCACGGCTGGCGGCACCAGCGCCAGCGCGGCGGCCAGTTCCGCCTGCAGCGCCGGCGTGGCGAATGGCGCCAGCAGCGTCTGGCGCAGGGCGATGCCTGGCATGGCGCCGAAGGGCACAAGACCGAGCAGGTGGCGCAGCGGCGCCAGCATCGGGCGCGGATTGCGCACGAAGGAGCAGCACAGGATCAGGGCGCGCATGCCGGCAGGCGGATCGGCGCGCAAAGCTGCCCCCAGCGGTCCGGAAAACGATTCAGCCAGCAGCACATAGGGGCGCTCTTGCGGCAAGCGTTCGCGCACGAAGGTTTCCAGCGCCGCATAATCGAGCGGCGCGGCGGGGAAGGCGATGGCCTGGGTGGTGATGGCTGTGCGCGCGCGCATGGCCGCGTCAAAGCGCTGGAACAGCCGGCCAGTGCCATCCATGCCAGGCAGCAGGACTAGCAGGGGCGGGGCGTCGGTCGATGTCGTCATTGATGTCGTCATTGCGGCCATCATAGCAGCCCATCGCCCCGGCGTACCGCGCGACTGCCGCACGGCGTGGGCGCTGGCGCCATGCTAGAATCGCCGACGCGCCACGCGTGGCCGGAATAACGGGTAGATCCCGGGCAGACAGAAACATGCATATCACTTTATCGACATACCGTTCCCTGGGCGGCGCCTTGCTGGTGGCCGCCAGCATCCTATCCCTGCCGGCCAGCGCCAGTACGGCGGCATCGCCGGCCTCCGGAAAAAAGCTCGCTTCGCTGCTGGCCGGCGGCCCTTTGCCGCGCCTGAGCGAAGAGCCGCAAGTGCGCGCCGCGCTGTTTGATTTTTTCGGCTACGCGCGCGGCAGCTATACGGAAGACGATGAATTGCTGCTGGCGCAAGCGCTCGAAGCCATCAGCGAAAAGCGCGACGCCACGCGCACCATGCTGCCCGACGGCCGCCAGTTGCTGGCCTCGATGAATGACCGCAACCAGGGCCGCGAACGGGGTGCCATGCTGATCGACAAGCGCGGCACCGTCGTCGCCTTTGGCCTCGTCAATGGCCATTGCCGCCTCGGGGGCCAGCCCTTGGCCAAGGTCTGCAATCCCGATCCGAACACGGTACTGACGGTGTTTCACCGCAAGGGCATGCTGGTCGGCGAAGCGGCGCCCCTGCTGGCGTGGGCCCGGCAGCTGCCGCCCATGCTGGCGCTGATCGCGGGCGACAAGGACACGGCCGCCGAAGGGCAGAAGATCGCCACTGTCGAATACGTGCTGGCGCGGCCCGCGCTGCCAGGCTGGAACCGCGCCCAGTTGCCGCCCGCGTTTCCGCCGGCGCTGCTGCCGCTGCTGCTGGATAAATCCACGGTGCTGACTTCGGCGCGGCGCCGGCGTGTTTGCCTATCCGCTCACCCTGAAGGGCAAAAAACAGAACAATGTGCTGGACCAGGCCGAGGGGCGTCCGCCGCGCGACCTGGAAGTGGCGCTGCGCAGCTATGCCAGTTTCGATACGGTGGTCGAGCGCTACCGGCAGATGGCCAAGGGCGCGCGGGTGCAGCGCAACGAACGCACCGCCTACCTCGATGGCGACATGGGGCAGGGCAGCTACCGCGTCTACATCCGCAACACCGGCGATGATGGCGTGATGATCGACGTGGCCTTGTGGCAGCGCAAGCTGTCCGCCGGCCGCTAGCCTGCCGTCATATCTGCGTCAGTAAAAGCGCGCCCTGGCGTAGCCCAGCTGCTCAATCCGGGCGCGGATTTCTTCGTCACGCTTTCTTTTTCCCGTCGCCAGGGTCAAGTGGGTCAGTGTCGCCGGCAAGCCATCGGCCAGCAGCGCGTCGATGTCGAGCTGCGTCAGCTGCACGCCCAGGTTGTCGAGCGCCGGCAGGGCAGCGAGGCCAGGCAGGCGCGCCAGCGTCTTGCAGTTGCGCAGCACCAGCCATGCCAGCGCGGGGTTGGACCCCAGGCGCACTTCCTGCAGCTTGATCTGGTCTTCCACCGCCAGGCGCCGCAAGCGCGGGAAGCGGCCGATGTCGCCCAGGTCTTCCAGGCCCCGCACGCGCACCACTTCCAGTTCTTCCAGCAGCGGCGCCGTGACGTGGGCGACCGACGTGCGTCCGCCCAGGATGAAGCGCAGGCGCGCCAGCGCCGGCATGGCGCTGATGAAGTCTACCTCGTCCTTGCTCTTGACCTGCGACAGCGACAGCTGCGCCAGCGCGGGCAGTACCGTGATGGCGGCGATGTTTTTCACGTGGCCCGTGGTGTGTAGCTGCGCCAGCTGCGGCCAATGCCGCAGCGGCGCCAGGTCGACGTTGGCCTTGCGCGTCTCGCCCAGGCTCAGGTATTCCAGCGCACGCAGATTCTCCAGCGCCAGGATGTCGTGTTCCTGCATTTCGTAGACGCCCAGCTGCAGCTGCCGCAGCTGCCGCAGTTCGCCCAGGCACTCCAGGTTGATGGCGCTGGTATGGCAATCGAGCGAGAGGTTGGCCACATGCGGCAGCGCGCGCAGGATGGCGGCGTCGAACGGCGAGAAGTGGTAGCCGTAGAAGCGGATTTCCAGCGCCGCGCCGCAGTCCGCCGCCAGCGCATCGAGGTCCGCCAGTAGCGGTGCCGCATCAAAATGTTCGCCGAACTGCACGATGACCTTGCCGTCGGCGGCGATGGCGGCGCGCAGGGCGGCCGCATCGATGCTGGCCGGGTTGTGGATGCGCTGCGGCTGCCGTGTCTGCGTCATCGTCATAGTCCTATCGGATAGTCCACTTTCCTGGGGGGAGGACAGCCCTCCGGCCCGGGGAAGGTCTGCTTGCCTGTCTCGTCGTAGCGCTTGCCGCACTCGACCAGCACGCGTTTGCGGAAGGTATAGATGCTGGCCACCTTGCCGTTCGGGTGGTAGCAGATATTGTCGCCATCGCGGTCGGCCGACGCGTAGCTGATCATGGTCTCGCCGTTGACCGTGCGCGTGCTGTGGCCGCTGCGCGGCTCCGTGCATTTGAGCTGGCCGCTTTCGTAATACGCGTTGACGACGGAGGTGTCGGCGGCGCGGTCGACCAGCAGTTCGTCCTTGCGCTTGCCATTCGGGTAGTTCGAATAGCCTTCCTGGCGCTGGCCGTACTGGAAGGCGTAGTAGTACTGCGGCTTGCCGTCCGGGTAGTACATGTGGTGGTATTCGCACACGTCGTCGCGCGTGCTGCCGTATTCCTTGAAGGTGCAGCGGTGGATGTCGTTGAGCAGCTGGCCGTCTTCATAGTATTCGCGCAGGTGGGTAAGCAGCCGGCCCTTGTCGACGACGGCCAGGCGTTCGGGCTTGCCGTTCGGGTAGTAGCGCGCGTCCAGGCCCTGCTTCTTGCCATTGTCCCACAGGGTATCGAGGCGCAGGATCTTGCCGCTGTCGTCAAACGCCTGTTCGCGGCCATCGAGCTGGCCATTGCGGTAGGTGGCCGTGTAGACGACGTATTCCTTGCCCACCGGGCCAAGATAGCGCGTGCGGCTGCCTTCGAGCACGCCCGCCTGGTAATGGTCGCGCTGGCGCAGCGCGCCCTGGGCATCCGTGTCCACCGCCTCGCCCTGTTTTTTGCCTTTCACGAAAGTGACGCTTTGCGTGGCCTTGTCCTTGAGCTTGAGCTTCCACGGCCCGTCGCGCAAGCCTTCGATGAAATTGCCGTCGCCGTCTTCCGTGATCCACGGCCCATGGCGCGAGCCGTCGACGTAGTTGCCGCGCGTTTGCACCTTGCCGCCCATGCGGCGCTCATGCGGGCCATTCAGCTGGCCGCCCGCGTAGGTGTCGAAACCCGTCACTTCCTCCGCATCGGCGTAATTCACGACCGTCCATCGGCCTTCGCGCTTGCCGGCCCGGTACATGCCGCTCTCGCCCTGTTTGGGATAGTTGAAGTACCACATGCCCTCTTGCAGGCCGTTGACGAAATGCCCCTTTTCAGTGCCTTCGTGCATGCCTTCGCGCACCCACAGGCCCTGGCGCTTGCCCTTCAGGTACTGGCCCCGTTCGACCACCGAGCCGTCATCCCAGGCCAGGCTGTAGATGACGGACGGGCCCTCCGCGCTGCCCGTGAATTGCTTAGGCGCCGTTTCCCACGTCACTTGCCACAAGCGGTAGTTGGGCAGGATGCCCGCGCCCGCGTCGCTGTACAGGGTGTAGCTGGCGGTGAGAAAAAGCGCGCCTTTTTTCTGGAAGGTTTTCTTGTAGGTGATGGCGTCCTTGCCGCCGGCCGCCACCGGCTCGCCGTCATCGTTGTAGTAGCCGACGATGCTGCCCTGCGTGTGATCGATGGCGTCGAAGTCGGCGTTGCCGCTCTTGCCGCGCGCGACGCTGTAGTCCATCGGCGCCAGCTTGGCCAGCGCCGCCTTGACCTGGCCCGCGTTGGGCGCGCTGCTTTGCGCCACGATGCGGTCCAGTGCCGGCTGCAGGCCATCGAGGCGCCGGTACTTGCCGGAACCGCGGTGGTAGCGGTAGGCGCGCAAGCCGTGCTTGCGGTCCTGGCGGAACAGCACCAGCATGGTCTGCACGCTGCTGTCCGACTCCTTGTCCAGCGAGGCATAGAAGACGGAGCGGATGACGGCGTTGCCGAACTGGTCGAGCAGGACGGGTTTCGAGGTGTCGCGCTTGCACTCGCAGTAATAGCCATTCACGCCATCTTTTTCCTTCAGGAAGGCGACGTCAAGCCCGCTGTCCTGCGAGGCGCTGATGGCGGGATGGGCAAGGCTCTTGCCTTCGTAAAAGGGCGCGCCGTGGGCCAGCGCGGAGCAGAGCAGCAAGGGCAGAAGCAGACGTTTCATCGTGTGGCTGGCGCCGGGGCGCCGCAATGGAAAGGCCACGATTCTGCCTGCGTTCTTCCTTGTCGGCAAATGTATGCGCGTCTATCGTGCGCCCGTGCGCGCCCTGCTCAGGGCTGGTGCGCGGCGCAGAAGTCCAGCAGCAGCTGTTCGCCTTCCGGCCAGGGACCGTAGCCGGCATCGCCATTGATATGGCCGGCGTCGCCGATCATGGTGAAATCGCTGCCCCAGGCGGCGGCAAACGCGCGCGCCCGCGCGAAGCTGACGTAGGGATCATTGCCGCTGGCGACCACCAGGCTCGGAAACGGCAAGGCTTGCATCGGCATCGGTGCAAAGCCCGTCGTGCCGGCGGGGTAGGAGGGGGCATCCACATCGCTGGGGGCGACGAAAAAGGCGCCGGCGATCCTGTGCGGCGAGCCGCTGGCAGCCCAGTGGGCCACCATCACGCAGGCCAGGCTGTGCGCCGCCAGCACGGGTGGACGCGGGCAGGCGGCGATGGCGCGATCGAGTTCGGCCACCCATGCGTCCTTGTCCGGCGTCTGCCATTCACCATGATCCACGCGCGACCATTGCGGGTGGCGCGCTTCCCAGTGGGTTTGCCAGTGCTGCGGCCCGGAATTCCACAGGCCGGCCAGGGTCAGGACCAGAGGCGACATCATTTTTTCTCCTTTTATAATGCCTGATAAAATCGTAGCGAGCGGCAACGCATTGTGGCCGAGACGCGCAGCTGTGCGCAAGCACAGTGAGCATCGCAGGCCGCAAGACGCGCCGCGCAGCAGATTTGATCTGGCATTTTCAGAGCTCCGTGCGTAAGGCAAAGAGCTCCGGGAACAATACCACGTCGAGCATCTTGCGCAAGTAGCTCACGCCCGCCGTGCCGCCCGTACCCGTCTTGAAGCCGATGATGCGCTCCACCGTCGTCACGTGGCGGAAGCGCCAGAAGCGGAAGGCCGTCTCCAGGTCGACCAGCTTTTCGGCCAGTTCATACAGGGCCCAGTGCTTCGACGGGTCGCGGTAGACTTCCAGCCAGGCCGCCTTGACGGTGGCATCGGCGGCGGTCGGCAGGCTCCAGTCGGCGTCCAGGCGTTCCGGGGCGATATGCAGACCGCTGCGCGCCAGCAGCTTGATGGATTCATCGTAGACGGATGGCGTGCGCAGGGCCGCGTCCAGCACCTTGTAGGTTTCGGGCGCCGTGGCATGCACGTTGAGCAGGGCCGCGTTCTTGTTCCCCAAAATGAATTCGATTTCGCGGTACTGGTAGGACTGGAAGCCGGACGAGGCGCCCAGGTAGGGGCGGATGGCCGTGTATTCGGGCGGCGTCATGGTGGCCAGCACGTCCCAGGCGTGCACCAACTGGTCCATGATGCGCGCCACGCGGGCCAGCATCTTGAAAGCGGGCGCCAGGTCGCCGCTTTGCAGGTTGGCGCGCACGGCGTGCATTTCGTGCAGCATCAGCTTCATCCACAGTTCGCTGGTCTGGTGCTGCACGATGAAGAGCATTTCGTTGTGGTTGGGGGAGAGCGGATGCTGGGCCGTCAGGATGCGGTCGAGCGCCAGGTAATTGCCATAGCTCATCGATTCGCTGAAGTCCATCTGCGCGCCATGCCACTGTGCATCCTGGCTGCCCGCGTGCATGGGGCAGCCGCTGCTGTTTTCCTTGTTCATATTCTTGTCGTCGCTCATGGGGGGATTCAGGTGACGGCATCGCGCTTGGCGGCGATGTCGTAGGCTTGCGTGTCGAGGATGTCGCGCAGGATCTCGACGGCATCCCAAACGTCGGCAAAGCTGGTGTACAGGGGCGTGAAGCCGAAGCGCATGATGGCCGGCTCGCGGTAGTCGCCGATCACGCCGCGCGCGATCAGCGCCTGCATCACGGCATAGCCGTGCGGATGCGTGAAGCTGACCTGGCTGCCGCGGCGCGCATGCTCGCGCGGCGTGACGAGGCCCAGCGGATGGCTGGCGCAGCGCTGTTCCACCAGGGCGATGAACAGATCGGTCAGGGCCAGCGATTTGTGGCGGATGGCGTCCATGCTGGTTTGCGCAAAGATCTCCAGGCCGCATTCGACCAGGGCCAGCGAGACTATCGGCTGCGTGCCGCACAGGGCGCGGGCGATGCCGTCGGCCGGCGCGAAGCCCGGCTCCATGGCGAACGGCGCCGCATGGCCCCACCAGCCGGACAGCGGCTGGCGGAAGCGTGCCTGGTGCTTTTCCGGCACCCAGATGAAGGCGGGCGAGCCGGGGCCGCCATTCAGGTATTTGTAGGTGCAGCCGACGGCCAGGTCGGCCCCCGCGCCATTCAGGTCCAGCGGTACGGCGCCGGCCGAATGGGCCAGGTCCCACAGCGCCAGTGCGCCTTGCGCGTGGCAATGGCTGCTGATGGCGGCCATGTCGTGCTGGTAGCCGCTGCGGTAATTGACGTGCGTGAGCATGGCGACGGCGCAGTCGGCATCGATGGCCTGCGCCAGTTCCGCAGGACTGTCGACCAGGCGCAACTGGTAGCCGCGGTCCAGCCAGGCCGCCAGGCCTTGTGCCATGTACAGGTCGGTGGGGAAGTTGCTGCGTTCGCTGACGATGATGCGCCGCGCGGCACGTGCCGGATCGCTTGCCTGCATCTGCAGGGCGGCGGCCAGGGCCTTGAACAGGTTGACGGAGGTGGTGTCGGTGATCACCACTTCGCCCGTGGCGGCGCCCAGCAGCGGCGCCAGGCGGTCGCCCAGGCGCTTGGGCAAGTCGAACCAGCCGGCCGTGTTCCAGCTGCGGATCAGGTCCGTGCCCCATTCGGTCGCGATGACGTGCTGGGCGCGGGCCAGCGCCGCTTTCGGCCGCGCGCCAAGCGAGTTGCCGTCGAGGTAAATCACGCCGGCGGGCAAGTCGAACTGCAGGCGCAGGGGCGCCAGCGGGTCGTCGAGGTCGCGCGCACTGCAATCGTGTCGAGAAATCATGGTGGCTTTCATGTTGATACTTGTCTGGATGGCATGATATTGTTTGAAGCTTAAAGTATCACGCAAGAGCTGGCAGTGTAACAAATCCCGCCGATAACGCCAGATTTCCAGCACGTAAGGCCTGCGGAAATGGCCTGACTGCGGGGCGTCAACGAAAAAAATCACGATTTTTAAAAATATTTTCAGAAAACCCTAAAGTTCTCGCAAACGCCGCCGTCAATGAATACATGAACGGCGGAAATCGGGCAGGACACCGCAGCCGGAATGTTGAAATATTTTTTAAAAAGCCCCTAAAGTTCCTGTTGAGGTTGCCGTTACATAGGTAGATAGGCTTGATTCAGGTCAAGTTGTTGTAAAAATGTGATATTAAATGCAGGTCAAAAGTCAGTCAAACCTGACGCCTTGCATACCTCCCGAATCCGCGCCGTTACTGGCGTGCGACCATGATCGAGCAGTGTTTGTCAGACAAACACCTACGGTCCTTTCCGCTATTCCCCGACCAAAAATACAGAGCTGCGCCTCTGTTGCGTTTGATGTTGCTCCTGCAGAATGTATCTCACTGGCAACACACAAAGCCAGCTGAATTCAACGGATTGAGGAGATGGAAATGACTGCTAACGATATGATGGCCGAGATTCGCGACGCTAACCTGAGCTACCTGATGCTGGCCCAGCAAATGATTCGTGCAGACAAGGTGACCGCCATCTTCCGTTTGGGCATTGCCGCCGACATCGCTGAACTGATCGAAGGCATGAGCAATGCGCAGATCCTGAAACTGGCTGGCGGCAACATGATGCTGGCCCGCTTCCGCTTCGACGACAGCGCCATCCTGGGCATGCTGACGAACTACAATAAAGACCGCTCGCTTGCCCAGTCGCATGCCGCCATCCTGATGGCAGGCCAGGGCGTCGAAGAAATCGCCTAAGGTTTCCCCTCAAGACGTCCATGGCGGCGTTGCATTGCCTTGCCGTACCTTTGTACTGGCTTCGGCAGCGCGCCTTGCCCTGAACATTTTGCCGGAAACCTGTAGTCAATATCAGTAAAATGCGGAGCAACTAGCATGGCCAAGAAAAGTGTCGTATCGGAAGCGCAGGAAATTCAGCTGGCCATCGAATTGATACAGCTGGGTGCCCGTTTGCAACTGCTGGAGACGGAAGTCTCGCTGTCACGCGAACGTCTGCTCAATCTGTACAAGGAATTGAAGGGCGTCTCGCCGCCCAAGGGCATGCTGCCGTTTTCCACCGACTGGTTCCTCACCTGGCAGCCGAATATCCATTCCTCGCTGTTCATCAACATCCATAAATTCCTCATCGACCACGCCGGCGCCACCGGCATCGAGGCGGTGATGAAGGCCTATAAGCTGTACCTGGAGCAAATGCCGCCGGAAGCGGGCGAAGAACCGCTGCTCTCGCTGACCCGCGCCTGGACCCTCGTGCGCTTCTTCAGCAGCAAGATGCTGGACATGGCGCCGTGCGGCAAGTGCGGCGGCAAGTTTGTCGTCAATTGCCTAGACCTCAACGCCGATTATGTCTGCGGCCTGTGCCACATGCCTTCGCGTGCCGGCAAGACCAAGAAGGCGCGCGACGAAGCGGCCGCCGCGGTGCCGGGCGTGGCCGCCTGAGTCACAGCATATATATACAGAGAAAGCCGGAGCCGGTCGCCTGACCGCTCCGGCTTTTTCTTGCCGCCATTGCCACGCTTCAATCGATTACACTGGCGTTTTCTTCCATGCACCTGCCCATGCTGCAACAGATCCTGCGCGCGCCCGCGCTCAAGGCCATCCTCATCCAGGTGCTGGCCTTTCCCCTGATGCTGCTGCTGGTGTATGCGCTGGCGCGCGCCGGGCGTCGGGCTGTCGCTGCTGGCCGTGGCCGGCGTGCAGGGGCGCGCTGGCGGCGCTGATTACCTGGCGGGCCGGGCTGGCGCGCTGGTGGTGCGCCATCGGCCTGCTGTTCGCGCCCGCCTTGCTGGGCGCCAGTCGGCTGGACTTGCCCCCCATCGTCTTCCTGCTGGCTTTTATCTTTCTGCTGAGCTTGTACTGGTCCACCTTCCGCACGCAAGTACCGTTCTATCCCTCGGGGCCGAAGGTGTGGCAAGCCGTGGCGGAACTGATCGCCGCGCGGCCCGGCGTGCGCGTGGTCGACATCGGCAGCGGCCTGGGCGGCCTGGTGCTGGACCTGGCGCGGCGCCGTCCCGACGGGCAGTTTGACGGCATCGAACTGGCGCCGCTGCCGTGGCTGGTGAGCCGCCTGCGCGCGAAACTGGCAGGCAGCCGTGCGCGTTTCCTGCGCGGCGACTACGAATCACTCGATTTCAGCCAGTACGATGCGGTGTTCGCCTACCTGTCGCCGGCGGCGATGGCGGCCCTGTGGCGCAAGGCGGAAGCGGAAATGTTGCCCGGTAGCATGCTTCTTAGTTACGAATTCAAGATTGCCGCGCGTGCACCCGATAAGACCATTGCCGCCACAGAGCGTGGCCCCTTGCTCTACATATGGTGCTTTTAAGCAATTGTCTGCGTTATTTGCTTGCCCGTAGGGCAATCTCACGTTATTGTAGTTCCACACGGCATTTTCTCAGGATAGTGTTGAAATGCAGGTCGTTTCAATCTACCTTTGGTTACTTTTTTGTCGCTGTTCCCCGCCCGCGGCACAGCCGCAGGCCGCCGGGAACTGCTTAGAGCATGCCGGGCGCGCAAGCCCGGTCTTATTTGGGAGTCAGGGCACTTGTTAGTCATAATCGGATACATCATCGTTTGCGCCTCGGTATTTGGCGGCTTCGCCATGGCGGGCGGCCATCTGGCGGCGCTGTTCCAGCCGCTGGAGCTGCTGATGATCGGCGGCGCCGCCCTGGGCGCTTTCCTTGTTGGTAACAATAACAAGGCCATCAAGGCGACGATCGCCGCCTTGCCCAGCCTGTTCAAGGGTTCGCGCTATACCAAAGAGCTGTACATGGAGCTGATGTCGCTGCTGTTCGAAGTGCTCAGCAAGGTGCGCAAGGAAGGCTTGATGTCGATCGAAGGCGATATCGACAAGCCGGAGGAAAGCCCGCTGTTCTCCAAGTATCCGGCCGTGCTGGCCGACCACCATATCGTCGAGTTCATGACCGACTACCTGCGCCTGATGGTATCGGGGAACATGGATGCGTTCCAGATCGAGAACCTGATGGACAACGAGATCGAGACGCACCATCACGAAGGCGCCGTGCCGGCCCACGTGATCGCCAAGGTGGGCGATGGCTTGCCCGCCTTCGGTATCGTCGCCGCCGTGATGGGCGTGGTGCATACCATGGAATCGGTGGGCATCCCGCCGGCCGAGCTGGGCATGCTGATCGCGCACGCGCTGGTCGGCACCTTCCTCGGCATCCTGCTGGCCTACGGTTTCGTCGGGCCGCTGGCCAGCCTGCTGGAACAGAAGCTGGAAGAGTCGAGCAAGATGTTCCAGTGCGTAAAAGTCACCCTGCTGGCCAGCCTGAACGGCTATGCGCCGGCGCTGGCCGTGGAGTTCGGCCGCAAAGTGCTGTTCTCGACCGAGCGCCCGACGTTCAACGAGCTGGAAGACCACATCAAGAAATCGAAAACGAAGTAAGCAGTGAATACACGCTTGGACATCATGAGTCATTTGCAGCACACGGAAGGGGGACGCCATGGCCGATGAAGGCATGCGCCCGATTATCGTCAAGCGTATCAAGAAGACGGCTGGCGGCCACCATGGCGGGGCGTGGAAAATCGCTTACGCCGACTTTGTCACGGCCATGATGGCCTTCTTCCTGCTGATGTGGCTGTTAGGTTCCACCTCGAAGGGCGACCTGAACGGCATCTCCGAATTCTTCAAGACGCCGCTGAAAGTGGCGATGGCGGGCGGCTCCGGCAGCGGCGAAAGCAATTCCGTGATCCAGGGCGGCGGCCAGGATCTGTCGCGCCAGGATGGCCAGGTGCGCAAGGCGCAGGAAGACCAGCAGCGCAAGTCGTTCGACCTCAATTCGGCCAAGGCCGCGCTGGAACGCGAAGAGGGCCGCCGCCTGCAGGCGCTGAAGGCACGCATCGAGGCGACCATCGACGCCAATCCCCTGCTGAAAAAGTACAAGAACCAGTTGCTGCTCGATATCACCAGCGAAGGCTTGCGCATCCAGATCGTCGACGAGCAGAACCGTCCGATGTTTGCGCTGGCCAACGCCAATCTGCAACCGTACACCAAGGAAATCCTGCATGCCATCGGCTCCGTGCTCAATGAGGTGCCGAACCGCATCGGCCTGTCCGGCCATACGGATTCGACGCCCTACATGAGCGATGCCGGCTACAGCAACTGGGAACTGTCGGCCGACCGCGCAAATGCGTCGCGGCGCGAACTGGTAATCGGCGGCATGATTGAAGACAAGGTCTTGCGCGTGGTGGGGCTCGGTTCGGCCGCGCACCTGGACAAGCTCGACCCGTTCAACCCGATCAACCGGCGCATCAGCATCATCGTCATGAACAAGCGCACGGAAGAAAACGTCCTGCGCGATGGTTCGGCGATGGAGTTGCCGGTGACCGACGCCGCCTCCGCCGCTGTGGCTTCCGGGCTGGTAGCCGGTTCGCCGCCCCCCGCGGCGCCCGTCCCCAGCCCGGCAGCGGCGAAAAAATAACACGCAAGGCCCGTCAACGCGTGGTGTATTGAAACAATGAGACCTTTATGACAAGAAAGAAAATACTTGGCTCGCATGTAAAGCGCCTGCTGTCTGGCGTGTCGGACCATGGCCGCAAGCACTTGACGGAGGTGGAAACCGACCTGGTGCAGACCGGCATCTTGCTGGAAGAGGCGATCGAGAAGCTGTCCTTCAATTTCATGGCGATCCATGCGGCCGTCGCGGCGCAGCAGGACACCATCGCCATGCTGCTCGAAGGCGGCGTGCCGCCGGCGCAGCAGCGGGAAAAACTGCTGGCGTTGCAGGATGAGGTAGGGGGCTATGTGAATGCCGCCATCACCAGCCTGCAGTTCCAGGACATGACCAGCCAGCTGATCGAACGCACCCTGAAGCGCGTGACGGGCTTGCGCGAGTTCCTGGGAACCCTGGGTTCGCATGGTGCGGAAATGCTGCCGGAGAGCGACAACGAAGAGATTGTCGCCTTGCTGGGGCGGGTCAGCATGGCGCTGGCGATTCAAAGCCTGGAGTTGCGCAGCGTGCTGCGCAAGGCTGTCAGTCAACAGCATTTGGAAAGCGGCGACATCGAGCTGTTCTAGCATGAGGATGCGGAACGCTTGCGGTTGCATGGATTGATTAATCAAATATTCGGGCAGGATGCCCGGAACAAGTGGGAGCAAAGATGGCCAAAACGATACTTGCAGTGGACGATTCCAGCTCATTGCGCCAGATGGTGGCGTTCAGCCTGAAAGCCGCCGGTTACCAGGTGGTGGAGGCCGTTGACGGCCAGGATGGACTGGAAAAAGCCAAGCTGCAAACCGTGGACCTGGTGTTGACGGACCAGAACATGCCGCGCATGGACGGCCTGGAGCTGATCAAGCTGCTGCGTGAACTGCCAACCTACCAGAAGGTGCCCATCCTGATGCTGACGACGGAATCGTCGGATGAAATGAAGTCGAAGGGGCGTGCCGCCGGCGCCAATGGCTGGCTGGTGAAACCGTTCGATCCGCAACGCCTGATCGAAGTGGTCAAGAAGGTGATTGGCTGATGCCAGCCGCGCAGCGCAACGATGCACATGACGGAGTCACCCTATGACCATCGATATTAGCCAGTTTTTTCAGGTCTTTTTCGATGAGGCCGAAGAACTGCTGGCTGAAAAAGAACGGCTGCTGCTGGCCGTCGATATTGCGGCGCCCGACGCCGAAGACCTGAATGCCATTTTCCGCACCGCCCATTCGATCAAGGGGGGCGCATCGACGTTCGGCCTCTCCGACATGAGCGAGGTAACGCATATCCTCGAGTCCCTGCTCGACCGCATCCGCCAGGGCCAGATGGCCCTGACGGCGGAACACGTCGACGCCTTTTTGGCGGCCAAGGATATCCTCAAGATGCAGCTCGACGGCCACCGCCTGGGCAGCCCGGTCGACCAGGATGCCGTCGCCGATGTGCGCATGATGCTGCAGTCGTTTTCGCAGGATGTGCCGATGGCGGCGCTCACGCCTGTCGCGCCGGCTTTCCACACGGCGGAAAAGGAAGTCGTCAGCCATGCCGGCGGCCAGCGTTTCCGCCTCGAGCTGCCGCAGATGGAAGAGCGCGAAGTCGAAGCGCTGGCGGCCGAACTGGGCTTGCTGGGCGACGTCGTGGTGTCAAGCCTGGCCGACGCGCGCAAGGTGCTGGAAGTGACGACGCATGAAAGCCTGGACGATATCCTGGCCATCTGCTCCTTCGTGCTCAATCCGGACGACATGGTGATCACGCAGGCGCCGCCTCTGGCGCCAGGCGAAGCCGATGCGACCCGCGCGGCCCAGGAAAAAGCCCAGGGCTACGGTTTCTTCGACCCGTTGCCGGGTGCGCCCACCGCCGCGCAGGCGCCGGCGGACCCCGGCTATGGCTTTTTCCAGCCGCTCGAAGACATCCGCGCCGCGGCCGGCGTGCAGAGCGACGCCGAACGCGGTTATGGTTTCTTCCAGCCGTTGGAGCAGATCCGCGCCGACGCTGCCAAGGCCAGTCCCGCCGTTGCGGCGCCGGTCGCTGTCGTGGCTGCCGCCGACGCGGAGCAGGACAAGAAGCCGGCCAAGAAAGAGGGCGACAAGGCAGGTGCCGAATCGTCGTCGATTCGCGTCTCGATCGAGAAAGTCGACCAGCTGATCAACCTGGTGGGCGAGCTGGTGATCACGCAAGCCATGATCGAGCAGCGCGCCGGCGCGCTCGATCCGATGCTGCATGAAAAACTGCTCGACAGCGTCAGCCACCTGACGCGCAATACGCGCGACTTGCAGGAAGCGGTAATGTCGATCCGCATGATGCCGATGGATTTCGTCTTCTCGCGCTTCCCGCGCATGGTGCGCGACCTGGCCACCAAATTGGGCAAGAAGGTCGATTTCATCACCAACGGCGCCGCCACGGAACTCGACAAGGGCCTCATCGAGCGCATCGTCGATCCGCTGACGCACCTGGTGCGCAACAGTATCGACCATGGCGTGGAAATGCCGGCCGCCCGCGTGGCCGCCGGCAAGACGGAAGCGGGTCGCTTGTTCCTGTCGGCCAGCCACCAGGGCGGCAACATCATCATCGAGGTGTCCGATGACGGCGCTGGCCTGAACCGCGAGCGCATCCTGGCCAAGGCCATGCAGCAGGGCCTGGACGTGTCGGACACGATGAGCGACGCCGAAGTATGGCAGCTGATCTTCGCGCCCGGCTTTTCCACCGCCGAAGCCGTCACCGACGTGTCGGGCCGCGGCGTGGGCATGGATGTCGTCAAGCGCAATATCAGCGCCATGGGCGGCGTCGTCGACATCCGCTCGGCCAAGGGTTTTGGCACGACGATTTCCATCTCGCTGCCGCTGACCTTGGCCATTCTGGACGGCATGTCGATCCGCGTGGGCGACGAGGTGTATATTTTACCGCTGGGCTTTGTCATCGAATCGCTGCAGCCGGCCGTTGAAGACATCAAGGACATCGCTGGCCGCGGCCAGGTGGTGAAGGTGCGCGGCGAATACCTGCCACTGATCCCGCTGTACCAGATGTTCGACATCGCGCCGCGCTTTACCAGCCCGTCGGAAGGCATCTGCGTGATCCTCGAGACGGAAGGGCGCAAGGCGGCGCTGTTCGTCGACGACCTGGTGGGCCAGCAGCAAGTCGTGGTGAAAAACCTCGAATCGAATTACCGCAAGGTGGTGGGCATTTCCGGCGCCACCATTCTGGGCGACGGCGGCGTGTCGCTGATTCTCGACGTCGCCGCACTGATCCGCTCCTCCCGCCAGCTGGCGGACGAGTCCATTTTTTCGTAACACCGATAGATCAAGATAGGAAAACACACCATGTCAGATAATCAACAAGCATCCGGCAGCAAACCGGGCGACGGCAAGGATATCGCCGGCCGTGAATTCCTGGCCTTTACCCTGGGCTCCGAAGAATACGGCATCGATATCCTGAAGGTCCAGGAAATCCGCGGCTACGAAGCCGTCACGCGCATCGCCAATGCGCCTGAATTCATCAAGGGCGTGATCAACCTGCGCGGCATCATCATTCCCGTGGTCGACATGCGCATCAAGTTCAACCTGGGCACGCCCGTGTACGACCAGTTCACGGTGGTGATCATCCTGAACATCGGCGGGCGCATCGTCGGCATGGTGGTCGACAGCGTTTCCGACGTCACCACCCTGACGCCGGAGCAGGTGAAGCCGGCGCCGGAAATGGGCACCGCCTTCTCGACCGACTACATGATCGGCCTGGGCACCATCGACGAGCGCATGCTGATCCTGGTCGACATCGACAAGCTGATGTCGAGCAGCGAGATGGGCCTGATCGACAAGCTGGCAGCGTAACGCCGGCGGGCGGCGCCAGGTGCGCCGCCGTTTTACCACGCAAAGAATCACTACAGATATGCATGTACTGGCGCGGGCATCAGCCTGAGGCGCGCCGGCAGGCTGCAAGGTCCGTCAGAGACCAGGCCATAACACGGTGCAGTCCGGTTGAACGGGCGCCGTTCACATAAATATTGGAGACTGTAATGAGTTTGCGCGATTTTAAGATTGGTACGCGGTTGGGCATTGGTTTTGGCAGCATCCTGGCCATCCTGGTGGTGGTGATCGTGTCGGCGAATGCGCTGAATTACCGCAACAAGGCCGAGTTGCTGACTGGCCTGGCGCTGGCAGGAGAAAAGAATACGCAGGCCTCGCTGATGAAAAGCGCCATGCTGGAAACGGGTATCGCCATGCGCAATATCGGTTTGCAGGGCGACGTGGGCCTGATGCAGGTGGAAGAGGGCAAGGTGCGCGAGCACCGCAAGGTCTATGACGGCGCGCGCGGCAAGCTGGCCAGCCTGGGACTGTCCGACAGCGAAAAGGCGCTGCTGGCCAACATCGCTAAGGTCGACGGCGAAGTCGATGCCGCCTTCAAGGAAGCGATGGGGCAGGTGCTGGCGTTTAACAGCGAAGGCGCGGCCAAGGTCATCGCCACGCGCATCGATCCCTTGAACAAGAAGACCCTGGCCGATATCAACAAGCTGCTCGACTTGCAGCACGTGGCGCAGCAAAGTTTCATGGATGGCTCGCTGGCGGCCGATGCGCGCCTGATGCTGGTACTGTTCATCCTGGGCGGCGCGGCGGTGGCGATCGGCGCCTGGTGCGCCATCTTCATCACCCGCTCGATCACGGTGCCGCTGTCCGGCGCCCTGGCCGTGGCGCAGAAAGTGGCGGCGGGGGAACTCACTTCGCGCGTGGTGGTCGAAGGCAAGGATGAAACGAGCGCGCTGCAGCAGGCGCTCAAGGACATGAACGAGAGCCTGGTGAAGACGGTCAGCGACGTGCGCAATGGCACGCAGACGATCACCGTGGCATCGCGCGAGATCGCCAGCGGCAACGCCGACCTGTCGGCGCGCACGGAAACGCAGGCCAGTTCGCTGGAAGAGACGGCATCGTCAATGGAAGAACTGACGTCGACCGTGAAGCAGAACGCGGACAATGCGCGCCAGGCCAACCAGCTGGCCGTATCGGCGTCGTCGGTGGCGCAGCAGGGCGGCAAGGTGGTAGCGCAAGTGGTCGATACGATGGGTTCCATCAAGGACAGTTCGCGCAAGATCGTCGATATTATCGGTGTCATCGACGGTATCGCCTTCCAGACGAATATCCTGGCCCTGAATGCGGCTGTCGAGGCGGCGCGCGCGGGTGAGCAGGGACGCGGCTTTGCCGTGGTGGCCTCCGAAGTGCGTAATCTTGCACAGCGCTCCGCCGGCGCGGCGAAAGAGATCAAGGGCCTGATCGGCGATTCGGTCGACAAGGTCGACGCCGGCAGCCGTCTGGTGGACGAGGCAGGACAGACCATGGGCCTGATTGTCACGTCGATCCGGCAAGTGGCCGATATCATGGGCGAGATCACGGCGGCGACGCAGGAGCAAAGCCATGGCATCGAGGAAGTGAACCAGGCCATCGCGCAGATGGACCAGATGACGCAGCAGAACGCGGCGCTGGTCGAGGAAGCGGCGGCCGCCGCCGAGAGCATGCAGGACCAGGCGCAGAAGCTGGCCGATGCCGTCAGCATCTTCAAGCTTGGCAGCGAGCATCAGCAGGTGCAGGCAGCCATCCCCGCGCAAGTCAAGGCGGTGGCGGCGCGTCCGGCCCTCAAGGCGGCAAGTGGCAAGCGGGTGGCGCAGGCGGTGAAGACCGCCACGCCGCCATCCGCAAAAAAGCTGGCGGCAGCCGGCGGCGACGATTGGGAAGAGTTCTAAGGTATTCCCGGCCCCGCTAGTTATACTGCAAAGGCATTGTTCAGAGTAGTTATGGAGAGGTAAAAACAAATGCCGCAAACTAAAACGGATTCGGTCAAGGAATTTGATTTCACCGGCAAGGACTTCGAGCGGGTCCGCGCCATGATTTACAAGCGGGCCGGCATCGCGCTGGCCGACAGCAAGCAGGAGATGGTCTACAGCCGCCTGGCGCGGCGCCTGCGCGCGACCGGCATTTCCTCGTTCGTCCGCTATCTGGACGACCTGGAAGCGGGCCGCATGGGCGACGAGTGGGAAGCGTTCACGAATGCGCTGACGACCAACCTGACGTCCTTCTTCCGCGAGGCGCACCACTTCCCGCTGCTGGCCGAACACGTGAAGAAACTGAGCGGGCCGATCACCATCTGGTGTTCGGCCAGTTCCACCGGCGAAGAGCCGTATTCGATCGCCATGACGGTGTGCGAGGCGTTCAATACGCTTACGCCGCCGGTGACCATCATCGCCACGGATATCGACACGAACGTGCTGGCCACGGCCGCCAATGGCGTCTACAACCTGGACCGCCTGGACAAGATGCCGGCCGACCGCGCGCGGCGCTTTTTCTTGCGCGGCAAGGGCGACCGCGAGGGGCAGGTCAGGGTGCGCCCGGAACTGCGCCAGATGATCACCTTCAAGCCGCTCAACCTGCTGGCCGACAGCTGGCCGTTGACGGGGCAGTTCGATGTCATCTTCTGCCGCAACGTGATGATTTATTTTGACAAGGCGACCCAGCGCAAGATCCTGTCGCGCTTTGTGCCATTGATGAAACCCGATGCCCTGCTGTTCGCGGGACATTCGGAGAATTTTCTGTACGTGTCGGATTCATTGAAGCTGCGCGGTAAAACAGTCTATGAGCTCGACCAGCCACGGGGCAGCGCACCCAAGGCATCGTCGCATCGTACATGAGAGTGAAATATGAGCCTGGAACCCAAAGAGCAATTTGCCACTAACGTCTATTACGACAGGACGTTCAATTGTGACGCCGCCAAGATCCTGCCTGGTGAGTACTACTTCACCAACAAGGACATGCTTATCGTTACCGTGCTCGGCTCCTGCGTATCGGCCTGCATCCGCGATCGCGTGACTGGCCTGGGCGGCATGAACCATTTCATGCTGCCGGATGGCGGCAGCGATCCGAACAGCCCGATCTCGGCCTCCATGCGCTATGGCACCTACGCCATGGAGATCCTGATCAATGATCTGCTGAAGGCGGGCGCGCGGCGCGAAAACATGGAAGCGAAGGTATTCGGCGGCGGCGCCGTGCTGCGCGGCTTCACGGCGATCAACGTCGGCGAGCGCAATGCTGCCTTCGTCATCAACTACCTGAAGGCGGAGAAAATGCGCGTGGTGGCGGAAGACCTGAACGACATCCATCCCCGAAAAGTGTATTTTTTCCCCCGCAGCGGCAAGGTGCTGGTGAAAAAGCTGATGCAGACGCATAACGATACGCTGGTCCGCCGCGAACTCGATTACGCCAGCCGCCTCAAGGTGGCGCCGGTCGGCGGCGAGGTCGAGCTGTTCTGATAACGCCAGACCAAAGCTGCTGCGCATCGCGCTGTGCGGCTTGCGGCGGTTTGTCCGGTGTACTAATTTAATAAAGAATAAGGGCCGCAAGGCCTGGAAGGAAAACTATGAAGATCAAGGTATTGATCGTGGATGACTCGGCGCTGATCCGCAGCGTCATGACGGAGATCGTGAATAGCCAGCCCGACATGGAAGTGGTGGGCGCGGCGCCCGACCCGCTGGTGGCGCGCGAGATGATCAAGCAGACCAATCCCGACGTGCTGACCCTGGACGTCGAGATGCCGAAGATGGATGGCCTCGATTTCCTGGAAAAGCTGATGCGTTTGCGCCCGATGCCGGTGCTGATGGTGTCGTCGCTGACGGAGCGCGGTTCGGAAATCACCATGCGCGCGCTGGAACTGGGCGCCGTCGATTTCGTCACCAAGCCGAAGATTTCGATCCAGAGCGGCATGCGCGAATACACGGACATGATCGCCGACAAAATCCGCGCCGCCTCGAAAGCACGCATCCGCGCGCGCACCCTGCCGTCGGCCGGCGACAAGACGGCCGCGCCGCTGCCTGCCTTGCGCAGCCCGCTGACGTCGAGCGAAAAGCTGATCATCGTGGGTGCCTCGACGGGCGGCACGGAAGCGATCCGCGAATTCCTCATGCAGATGCCGTCCGATTGTCCCGGCATCCTGATCACGCAGCACATGCCCGAAGGGTTTACCCGTTCGTTCGCGCGCCGCCTTGATTCGCTGTGCAAGATCTCGGTGCAGGAAGCGGCGGGCGGTGAACGCGTGCTGCCGGGACACGCCTACATCGCGCCCGGCCATTCGCACCTGACGCTGACGCGCAGCGGCGCCAACTACATGACCAAGATCGACCAGGGAGAACCGGTGAACCGCCACCGCCCGTCCGTCGACGTGCTGTTCCGCTCGGCCGCGCAATCGGCCGGCAAGAATGCCGTCGGCGTGATCCTTACCGGCATGGGCAAGGATGGCGCGCAGGGCATGCTGGAGATGAAGGCCGCAGGAGCGTATAATTTCGCCCAGGATGAAGCCAGTTGCGTGGTGTTTGGCATGCCGCGCGAGGCGATTGCCATCGGTGCTGCACATGAGGTCGGCGCCCTGACGGCGCTGCCCGGCATGGTGCTGGGCCATCTGGCGGCACATGGCATGCGTGCTTTGCGCGTGTAAGCCACGTTTTATATGATCTGAGGCAAGTTTGTTCGCCTAAAAGCAACGAAAATGCTATCCTACAACTTGCTGCCGTAGTGTCGACCATAATGTCGGCATTCATGTCGATATTATTAACAAACCGCTACAGAAACAACGGAGTTATTCATGGCTGATCCAAAGATGAAATTTTTAGTCGTTGACGATTTTTCGACGATGCGCCGCATTGTCCGGAATCTGTTGAAGGAACTGGGTTATGCCAACGTCGACGAGGCGGAAGACGGCGTCATGGGCCTGGCCAAGCTGCGCGCGGAATCCTACGATTTCGTTGTCTCGGACTGGAACATGCCGAACATGGATGGCCTGACGATGCTGCAGCATATCCGCGCCGATCCGGCACTGGCCAAGCTGCCCGTGCTGATGGTGACGGCTGAAGCGAAAAAGGAAAACATCATCGCCGCCGCGCAAGCGGGCGCCAGCGGTTATGTGGTCAAGCCGTTCACGGCCGCGACCCTGGATGAAAAGCTGAACAAGATTTTCGAGAAGCTGGAAAAAGCCGGCGCTTGATCCGGGTCTGACCGTTATCAGGAAAAACGCTGCCAGTGCGAACTGGCAGCGTTTTTTTTCGTCAGCTTGCGTCTTGCTTACACCAGGCCGCCATTCGCGCGCAGGGTTTGCCCGTTGATCCACCGCCCATCCGGCCCTGCCAGAAAAGCCACGGCGGCGGCGATGTCGTCCGGCGTGCCCAGGCGTTCCAGCGGCGCCATCTTGCTCATGCGTTCGATGGTTTCTTGCGTCTTGCCGTTCAGGAATAGCGCCGTGGCCGTGGGGCCGGGGGCCACGGCGTTGACGGTGATGTGCTTGCCGCGCAATTCCTTGGCGAAGATATTCGTCATTGTCTCGATGGCCGCCTTGGTGGCACCGTAGACGGCGTAGCCGGGCAGGGCCAGGCCGATCACGCTGGTCGAAAAATTGACCACGCTGCCGCCGTGGCGCAGGCGCGCCGCCGCCTGGCGCATGGTGTTGAAGCTGCCCTTGACGTTGATGGAGAACAGGCTGTCGAAGGTGGCGTCGTCCGTGTCGGCCAGGGTGGGCAGCGTTGGCGGCATGATGCCCGCATTATTGACCAGCACGTCGACGCCGCCGAAGGCTGCCACGGCCGCATCGAACAGCGCTTGCACCTCGGCCGCATCGGCCACGTTGGCTTGCACGGCGATGGCTTGCCCGCCATCGGCGGCGATGGCGGCAACCAGCTGCTCCGCCGCCACCTTGCCGCTGGCGTAATTGACGACGACCTGCATGCCGTCGCGTGCCAGGCGGCGGGCGATGGCCGCGCCTATGCCGCGCGACGCGCCCGTGACGATGGCAACCTTGGCGTGGGTGGATGCGGTGTGCATGGTGCTTCTCCTGTGTGGTGGGAGGCCCGGGATAAGAGCCAGTGGCGCCATTGTGGTCTTTATTTTCGGATGGATAAAGATGGTGTATCTGGCTTCAGTGTGCAATTTCTGTTAATAATCATTGTTGCGCTGCCTGATGCAGGCCCGGCAATATGATGCTGACTGCAAGATTGCGCAAAGGAATAAAATATTTCCCAAAGTTAACTTTAAACGTCAAATAATTTGGCCCATGATCGCTGCAGTATTTCCCCTTTGTCCCCGCCCCCGACAAGAAGGAGCGCAGCATGCGCCGAGCACCCGTATTATTTTTTGCCCTGAGCACGGCCTTGCTGGCCGCTTGCGGCGTGAGCCTTGAACAAGCCGCCGTCGCGCCGGTTGCGCCGGTGGCGTCTGTTGCGTCAGTCGGCAATGAAGCGCCGCCGTCCGATGCCCAGGAAGCCGCCGTGCCGCCGGCCAACGACGGTGAAGGCGATGGCAGGCATGCCTATCTGCACCGCGTGGGTGGCCACGACTATGTCAGCCTGAGCCAGAGCGGCCCGCAGGGCGGCTTACCCATCCTGACGGGGATGCGGCGCCACGCGCGCGCCATCCGCCTGCTGGCTGCCGATCCGGCGCAGGCACGCGCCATGCTGCGCAGCCTGAGATTGCCCGCGCACCAGCGCAAGCTGTGGGGTGGCCAGGAAATCGTGCTCGATGCGGCCAGCTATGACATGCTGCAGGCGGCGCGTGGCAGGGGCAAGGCGTTGTACGCCGAGCTCAGGCTGGTAGGGCTGGAAAAGTAGCACACATAAGAGAACGGGGCCGTATGGCCCCGTCGTGGTGATGCTGAAAAGACCCTGTCAAATCTCCAGGTTGTCGATCAGGCGCGTCTGTCCCAGCTTGGCGGCGGCCAGCACCACCAGCGGTTCACCAGCGGCCAGCTCTGCCGCGTTCGGCGCTTGCAGGTTGGCGCGCTTGCGCACGGCGATGTAGTCCGATTTCCAGCCGCGGCCGTCCAGCAGCCGCATGGCCGCCTGTTCCAGTTCTTCCACGGCCAGGTTGCCCTTGCGTACTTCCTCGGCGACGAAATTAAGGCCCTTGAACAGTTCCGGCGCTTCCGCGCGCTCACTTTCAGACAGGTACATATTGCGCGACGACAAGGCCAAGCCATCGTCTGCACGGTACGTCTCGGCGGCGATGATTTCCGTCGGCAGCGCGAACTGGCGCGCCATGTTGCGGATGATCATCAGCTGCTGGTAATCCTTCTTGCCGAACACGGCCACGCGTGGGCCCACGCACGAAAACAGCTTGGTGACGACGGTGCACACGCCTTCGAAGAAACCGGGGCGGAATTCGCCTTCCAGCGTATTGCCCAGGTCATCGGGCGGGCGCACGCGGTATTCCTGCGGTTCCGGATACAGTTCCTTTTCCGTTGGCGCGAACAGCACGTACACACCTTCCTTTTCCAGCTTGGCGATATCGGCGGCCATGGTGCGCGGATATTTTTCAAAGTCTTCGTTCGGGCCGAATTGCAGGCGGTTCACGAAGATCGAGGCGACGACGGGGTCGCCATGCTTGCGTGCCAGGCGCATCAGCGACAGATGGCCTTCATGCAGGTTGCCCATGGTGGGGACAAATGCCGTGCGCAGCTGTCCGCTGAGCTGGTCGCGCAATTCTTCGATGTCGGAAATAATTTTCATGGATTGCTTTCGCTAAAACCCCGTTGTACGGTGGTCAGTGACAAAGGGAGGGAGTCAGGCAGGCGAATAGGCCAGCCGGACGTAGATGGGTGCAAACGGTTCGGCTTGCGTGATTTCGATCAGGGTTTCCTTGGCCAGTTCCAGCAGGGCAACGAAATTGACCACCACCACGGGCACGCCGCCGGCAATGTCGAACAGTTCGCTGAATTCCACGAAGCGCGACGATTGCAAGTGGCGCAGGATGCTCGACATGTGCTCGCGCACGGACAGTTCCTGGCGGCTGATGCGGTGATGCTGGGTCAGCTTGGCGCGTTTCAGCACGTCGAGCCACGCCTGCTGCAAGTCCACCGGTTCCACGTCGGGCCAGGTGGGTGTCAGGCTTTGCTCGATGAAAATCTGCGTGCGCACGAAATCGCGCTCGAACTGCGGGATGGCGTTCAGGTCGTAGGCGGCCAGCTTGATCTGCTCGTACTCGAGCAGGCGGCGCACCAGTTCGGCTCGGGGGTCGCCGCCATCTTCCTCGACGTCGCTCTTGCGCGAAGGCAAGAGCATGCGCGACTTGATCTCGATCAGCATGGCCGCCATCAACAGATACTCGGCCGCCAGTTCCAGGTTGCGCACGCGGATCTGGTCGACATATTTCAGATATTGCAGGGTTACCTGCGCCATCGGGATATCGAGAATGTTGAAGTTTTGCTTGCGGATCAGGTAGAGCAGCAAGTCGAGCGGGCCTTCGAAGGCTTCGAGGAAGATTTCCAGCGCGTCCGGCGGAATGTACAAGTCCGTCGGCATGCGCATCATCGGCTCGCCATACAGGCGGGCGATGCCCAGCGGGTCGGCGGCGGGCGCCGCGTCCGTTACTGCCGTGGCGGATGCTGCAGGGTCGCCGCTGCCGTCGCCGTCAGCGACAGGTTGGGGCGACTCGATGACTGCGCCGGCGCCGGAAGCGTCGGCTTCCGGCGTGACTGCAGACTCTTCAGGCAACATCGTGCCGGTTCCAGATATTAGTTCTTGTTCTGGTAAACGTAAGCCTGTTGCTTGACGGCCGATGCCATCTGGCGTTCCTGCTCATCCATGCTGACGGGCGGCTTGTCCCACAGCAGGGCGCGGCCCGCTTGCTGGCCCGCTTCCATGCCAGGGTTCTTGGCCTTCAGTTCGGCGATGAACAGGGTGTGGTCGGATACGTAGTTGTTGTGTTTTGCAGGCAGTTTCATAGTGTCTTCTGAGTGTCTTATAAGTAAGGTCAGCCGGCCGTATTCTACCGCGCCGGATGCACTGGCGGGTTGTTGTATGGGCAAGCCGGGGGCAAAAATGCTAAAAATCAATACCTTAGCAGGCGTCGCATCACCATCGGCGCCGGTTCGGCGGGGTTGGCGTGCGAATATTCCAGTTCTTCGGCGAGGTCGAATTCAAAGGCCGCGTAAAAATCGATCAGCTTGCGCTGGTCGCGCCGCACGGCCAGGCGCAGTTCTTCCGCCTGGCACGACAGGCCGTGATGAATAATGGCTTCGAGCAAATGCTGCGATACGTTGCCGCCCCGGTAGGCGGGCAGCACGCCCATGCGTGAAATCTTCCAGATGGCGGGATCGCTGTCGAGCGGCATCCAGCGCAGCGAACCGGCTGGCACATCGTCGATCAGCAGCACGAAACCACCGCCGTGGCGCAACTGCTCCGCCACCAGTTCGGCTGTTTCGTGGTGCCCGCTCGATGACGGGGCCACCTTGCCGGCCCATGCTGCGCGGGTCAGCTCGGCGATCAGTTGTGCATCGGCATCTGTTGCTTCGCGCACCACGATATTCATCATCGGTCCTTGTGCGGGCTTAGCGGATGCGCATGCCAGGTTCGGCGCCCGGCCACGGGTTCAGGATGTAGATGCCCGGATTGGCCTTCTCGTCGGCACTCGATGCGGCCATGACCATGCCTTCGGAAATACCGAACTTCATCTTGCGCGGCGCCAGGTTGGCCACCAGCACCGTCAGCTTGCCGACCAGTTCTTCCGGCTGGTAGGCCGAGCGGATGCCCGAGAACACGTTGCGCAAGCGGCCTTCGCCCGCATCGAGGGTCAGGCGCAGAAGCTTGTCGGAGCCGTCGACCAGTTCGCAGTTGACGATCCTGGCGATGCGCAGGTCGACCTTGAGGAAATCGTCGATCTTGATCTCGGGTGCCAGTTCCTCGATGGCCGTGGCCGGTACTGCCGCGGCGGGTGCTGGAGCGGCGTCATTCGCAGCGTCGCCTGCCGGTGCGGCAATGGCGGGGACCGCTTGCGGCGCGTCGAACAGCGCTTCGATCATCTTCGCATCCATGCGCGTCATCAGGTGGCTGTAGGCGCCGATGGTGCGGCCCAGCATGCTGTTCGAGACGGCGTCGCCGAACACCTGCGTGTCGGCCCAAGTAAATTCTGCGTCATTGAGGAACGATGCCACGTTATTCGCCACGCCCGGCAGCACCGGCGACAGCAAAATCGTCAGCTGGCGGAACAGGATCAGGGCCGTCGTGCACACGTCGTGCAGCTCGGCGGTCTTGTCCGCATCCTTGGCCAGGATCCACGGTTTGTTTTCATCGACATACTGGTTGGTGATGTCGGCGATTTCCATGATTTCGCGCAAGGCCTTGCCGAATTCGCGGTTCTCGAAGTGCGCGGCGATGCTGGCCTGGCGCTCGACGATGACGCCGTTGACGTCCACCGTCAGTGCGCGGTTGATCCAGCCTTGCGCGCTGTCCGACAGCGATGATGCCAGCTTGCCGTCGAATTTCTTGGCGATGAAGCCGGCGCAGCGGCTGGCGATGTTGACGTATTTGCCGATCAGGTCGCTGTTCACGCGGGCAACAAAATCTTCGCCGTTGAAGTCCAGGTCTTCCACTTTCGAGTTCAGCTTGAAGGCGATGTAGTAGCGCAGCCATTCCGGGTTCATGCCCAGGTCCAGGTAGCGCAGCGGCGAAATGCCGGTGCCGCGCGATTTCGACATTTTCTCGTTGTTGACTGTCAGGAAGCCGTGGACATTGACTTTCAGTTTGTCGATCACCGGGTGGCCGGCGAATTTCAGCATGGCGGGCCAGAACAGCAGGTGGAAGGAAACGATGTCCTTGCCGATGAAGTGGATCTGTTCCGTCGACGGGTCATTCAGGAGGGCGTCGAAATCGATGCCTTTCTTGTCGCAATAGTTTTTCAGGCTGGCCAGGTAGCCGACAGGCGCATCCATCCACACATAGAAGAACTTGCCCGGCGCGTCCGGGATCGGGATGCCGAAGTAGGGCGCATCGCGCGAGATATCCCAGTCGGCCAGCTTTTCACCGGCTTCGCCCAGCCATTCGCTGACCTTGTTGACCATTTCCGGCTGCAGGCGGCCGGGTGTATTCAGCCAGCTTTTCAGGAATTCGAAGCAGCGCGGGTCGGACAGCTTGAAGAAATACTGTTCCGACGGCTTCATCACGGGCGTCGCGTTGGTGAAGACGGAGAATGGATTGACCAGGTCGGTCGGCTGGTAGGCGGCGCCGCACACTTCGCAGTTGTCGCCGTACTGGTTCTTGGCGCCGCATTTCGGGCATTCGCCCTTGATGTTGCGGTCGGCCAGGAACATGCCTTTGACGGGGTCGAAGAAGCGGTCGACGGTTTTCGTGACGATCAGGCCCGTATCGCGCAGCTTGCGGTAGATCGATTGCGACAGGTCGACGTTTTCCGGCGAGTCGGTCGAATACCAGTTATCAAAGGCGATATGGAAACCGTCCAGGTACTGGGCGCGGCCGGCGGCGATGTTGGCGACGAATTGCTGAGGCGTGATGCCTTCCTTTTCGGCGGCGATCATGATGGGCGTGCCATGCGTATCGTCGGCGCCCACAAAGTGCACTTCACGGCCGGCTGCGCCATCGCGTTGCATTCGCTGGAACCGGACCCAGATATCGGCCTGGATGTATTCCATGATATGGCCAATGTGAAAAGCGGCGTTTGCGTAAGGCAGGGCAGTGGTGACGAACAGCTTGCGAGTCATGATTGATGCACTTTTGGGATGGATAATAGGGCATTTTAACAGCGGAAACGCAATATGAGCAGATGCCGGGCCGGCAAGTAGTGCTTTTGTCTCCATCGCGCCATGCAAATTTACGCTAGACTGCGCGTATTGCATACGGAGATTGTCATGAGCATCACAGTAGAAGACGTCAAGGCCGCACTGGCCCAGGTTATTGATCCAAATACACATAAAGATTTCGTTTCCAGTAAAACCGTCAAGAATCTGAAGGTCGATGGCGATGATATTTCGCTCGATATCGAGCTTGGCTATCCGGCGAAAAGCCAGATCGACCTGATCCGCAAATCCGTGCTGGCCGCGCTGCGCGTGCTGCCGGGCGTGGGCAATGTCAGCGTTGGCGTGTCGTCGAAGATCATTTCGCACACGGTGCAGCGCGGCTTGAAGCCGATGAGCAACGTGAAAAACATCATTGCCGTCGCTTCCGGCAAGGGCGGCGTGGGCAAATCGACGACGGCCGTCAACCTGGCCCTGGCCTTGGCGGCCGAAGGCGCCACCGTCGGCATGCTGGACGCCGACATCTATGGCCCGTCGCAGCCGATGATGCTGGGCATCAGCGGTCAGCCGAAGACCCTCGATGGCAAGAGTATGGAGCCGATGGAAAACCACGGCCTGCAAGTGTCGTCGATCGGCTTCATGATCGATCCGGACGAGCCGATGGTGTGGCGCGGCCCGATGGTTACCCAAGCCCTGCAGCAGTTGCTGGACCAGACCAACTGGCGCGACCTCGATTACCTGATCGTCGACATGCCGCCAGGCACGGGCGACATCCAGCTGACCCTGTCGCAAAAAGTGCCTGTCACGGGCGCCGTCATCGTCACGACGCCGCAGGACATTGCCCTGCTGGACGCGCGCAAGGGCTTGAAAATGTTCGAGAAAGTCGGCATTCCTATCCTCGGCGTGGTGGAAAACATGAGCACGCACATCTGCTCGAACTGCGGCCATGCGGAAGAAATCTTCGGCGCCGGCGGCGGCGCGAAGATGTGCGCGGACTTTGGCGTGGAATTCCTCGGCGCCTTGCCGCTGACCATGGCGATTCGCCAGCAGACGGATTCGGGCACGCCGACCGTCGTGGCCGAGCCGGAAGGCCCTGTCGCCGTGATCTACAAGCAGATCGCCCGCACCATCGCCATCAAGGTGGCGGAAAAGGCGAAGGACATGACGAGCAAGTTCCCGAGCATCGTGATCAAGAACGATTGATGATCGGCCATGGGGTCAGACCCACCGGGGGAGTGCATCCCAATGGGATGCGCTCCGATCGCGAAGCGACTGACCCCAGCAGCACCCCGGCGCCATGGTCGCCAGGAATATGGTTTCATGCAGTCCGTGTTGTTATTAAACAAGAGGAGACATTATGCAATTGACTACCGTATTCCTGCGCCGGGCCGGCGTCGTGATTGCCGGCAGCCTGCTGGCCGCCAGCGCCTTTGCCCAGTCCGTGTCATTCGTCGAACCCCTTGACGGGGCCACGGTGAGCAGCCCGTTCAAGGTCAAATTCGCCGTCAAGGGCATGGATGTCAAGCCGGCCGGCGATATGACGGCCAAGACGGGCCACCATCATTTGCTGATCAACAAGGGCGCCATGAAGGCGGGCGAGATGATCCCGATGGACGATATGCACCTGCATTTCGGCAAGGGGCAGACGGAAACGGAAGTCAAGTTGCCGCCGGGCCAGTACACGCTGACCATGCAATTTGCCAATGGCGCCCATCAGTCGTACGGACCGGAATGGGCCAAAAGCATCCAGGTGACGGTCAAGTAGCCAGCAGCCAGTTTTGCAGCGCCTCGACAGGCCGGACTCCCAAGGGATTCCGGCCTTGTTTTTTTCATAGTGTTGCTTATTGTCATCATTGCGTCATATAGTCTGCGTATGCTGCCCGCTGGCCAGCATAGGGCTACCCGATAGCATCCCGATAATGTGTATTGATAAACGAGCGGATATGACGAAGAATTTCTCCCTTTCCCGGCAACTGGCGCAGGCGCTGCTGCTGGTGGCAAGCGTGGCGGCATGCCAGGCGCATGCGGCCAAGGCCGTTCCTGTGGCGTCGGCTGCCGTGGCGCAGCCCAAGCTGGTAGTCGTGCTGGTGGTCGACGGCTTGCCGCAAGAGCAGGTGACGCGCTACCGCGGCCAGTTTGTCCAGGGTGGCTTCCGCCGGCTGCTGGAGCAGGGCGCGTGGTTCAGCGATGCGCACCAGGCGCATGGCATCACCGTTACCGCCATCGGCCATTCGGCCGTGCTGTCGGGCGCCTACCCTTACCAGCATGGCGTGATCGGCAATAACTGGATCGATCCCGTCACGAAAAAATCCGTGTACTGCACCGAAGACGGCAATTTCCATTACATCGGCGAAGAAACGCAGCCAGACGACGGTACGGCGCCGACCAAGCTGCGCGTCAGCACCCTGGGCGACGAGCTGCGCTACTCGACGGGCAACCAGGCCAAGGTCGTGACGGTGTCGGGCAAGGACCGCGGCGCCATCCTGCTGGCCGGGAAAACCGGCACCGCCTATATGTACATGGAAAAGACGGGCAACTTCGCCAGCAGCACATACTATATGCAGCAGCACCCGCAATGGGTGCAGCGCTACCAGGCGGCCAGGCCGCAGGACCGCTATTACGGCAAGAGCTGGACGCCGCTGCTGGCAGATGGCGCCTACGCCAATGACGCGCGCGACGACATCGTTCCCGCCAAGGCGGGTACGCGCAACACCTTCCCGTTCGCCTACTACAGCGACAGCGGCAAGCTCGATGGCGAGTACTACAGCCGCCTGAAGTCCGGTCCCTTCCTCGACGAGCTGACCCTGGAATTCGCTCGTGCCGCCATCGATGGCGAAAACCTGGGCCGCAACCCGGCGGGCGTGCCCGATATCCTGGGCGTGAGCCTGTCCGCGCACGATTATGTGAACCATGCCTACGGTCCGGAAAGCAAGATGTCGCACGACCACCTGCAGCGCCTGGACCGCATGCTGGCCGGTTTCTTTGCCGACCTGGATAAAAAAGTCGGCATGGACAATGTGCTGGTGGTGCTGACGGCCGACCATGGCTTTGCCAATGTGCCGGAATTCGCCGAAACGCGCGGCTTCTCGGCCAAACGCATCGATGGCGCCAAACTGGTCGATGCGCTGAACCAGCACCTGGCGGCAAGCCTGGGTATCGACAAGCTGGTGACCACGTCATCGCTGCCGAACATTTACCTCGACTACGCGCTGGCGGAAAAGCGCGGCGTCAATCGCACGGCCCTGGAAGACGCGGCGGCCCGCTTCCTGCTGCAGCAGGACGGCCTGGCGCAAGTGTATACCCGCACGCAGATGGAGACGGGCGCCGTGGCCACGCGCATGGACACCTTGATGCGCCGCGCCTGGAACCGCCAGTTGTCGGGCGACCTGATGGTCGTCACAAAGCCGGCCTGGTACTTCGGCAAGGGTAGCGGCGGCACTTCGCACGGCACGCCGTACACCTATGACACCAACGTGCCGCTGATGGTCTTCGGCCCGCGCTGGATCAAGCCGGGCGCGTATGGCGAATACGCGGAAGTGGTCGACATCGCGCCGACCCTGGCCCACCTGCTGCGCATCCGCCAGCCGTCGGCGTCGGAAGGGCGCATTTTGACGGAAGCGGTGCGGTAAGCTTCCCGGCTTGTGGTGTTGTCGGCTTACGCGCTGCGCGCTAACCCGACCTACGAGGTTTGCGTGCCGGCAGCGCCACCAACACCACCGGCACTGTTTGCGCGTCGGTGCCGCCACCAATACGACCGTCCTTGGCCTGGCGAAGAGCGTAGGTCGGCTTAGCGGGGCAAGGCCCCGCGTGATCCGACAACAGTGTTGGCCCATCCTGTGATGCAGTCGGCTTACGCGCTGCGCGCTAAGCCGACCTGCGTTGGACTGGCGCCGCCATAGCGGGGCAAAGCCCTGCGTCATCCGATTACATCGCTGGCCAATCCGCTTACAGCAGCCAGTCGATCGGCAGCACCGACAAAATCGCCACGCCCATGCGCTTCCAGATGCTGGTGCCCGGCTCCGTGTCGTAGCGCGTGGTGCTGCCGTTGGCGTTGCGAGCGACCCAGTACAGCGAACCGTCCGCTGCCAGCATGACCTGGTAGGCGCGCTGCGGGATGGTGGTGCGCATGGCCTGGCCCAGCTGGCTGGCCAGCACCGGGCTGTCGATGACGAGGCCCATTTCCGTATTCAATTCGACGGAGCGGGGATCGAAGTTGAACGAGCCGACAAAGATGCGCCGGTCATCGACGGAAAAGGTCTTCGCGTGCAGGCTTGATGCGGAACTGCCGAAGCGTCCTGGCTGTTCGCGCGCGTCGCCCGCTTCCCACGAGCGGCGCGATTCATACAGCAGCACGCCTGCTTCGAGCAGCGGTTTTCGCCACTTCGCATAGCCGGCATGCACGGCCGCCACGTCGGTCGCTTCCAGCGCATTCGTCAGCACGCGCACGCCGACGCCCTTGTGCGCCAGGTCGGCAAAGGCCTGGGTGCCCGACTTGCCGGGCACGAAATACGGCGAAATCAGATCGAGTTCCTTTTCCGGCACCCCCAGCAGGTCTTGCAGGTTTTCCGCCACGCTGCTGCCGGGTTTTGCCTGGTTCAGCACCTTGGCCGGGTCGTCGCTGATCATGCGCGTGCGTGCCCATTCGAACGGCAGGGTGCGTTCCATCATCTGCCTGACGAAGGGCGTAGTGCGCAGTGCCTGCACATATTCTTCGGCTGCCTTGGTATCGTCGATGCGGTCCGCCTCGGCGGCGATGGTGGCCGCGTCGCCATCGACGGCCCTGGTCAGCAGCAGCTGCGCCGGATAGGCCGATGCGCTGTTCCAGTAGCGGTCGAATTCCTGCGAGACGTCGTTGACGACGGGGCCGACGGCCAGTACGTCAAGGTCGGCAAACAGCACATCGCCGGCCGCGCCGAAATATTCATCGCCCACATTGCGCCCGCCGACGATGGTGGCCTGGTTATCGGCCGTGAAGGATTTATTGTGCATGCGCCGGTTCAGGCGAGAAAAATCCGTGGCAAAGGCCAGTGCCCGCGGAGAGCGGGGGACGAAAGGGTTGAACAGGCGGATTTCGATATTCGCCTGCTTGCCCAGCATGCTCAGGGTCTGATCCAGGCCCGCCGTGTTGTTATCGTCGAGCAGCAGGCGCACGCGCACGCCCCGTTCCGCCGCCTGGCGCAGGGCGTCGAACAGCAGGGTGCCGGTAATATCCTTGTGCCAGATGTAGTACTGCACGTCCAGGCTGCGCTGGGCGGCGCCTGCCAGCAGTGCGCGCGCGGCAAACGCATCGCGCCCGTCGGCCAGCGGATAGATGCCGGACACGCCCGGATGCTGCGCCGCCAGTGGCGCGATGGCCAGACCCAGTTGCGTGTTGGCCGTATCGGTGATGACGCTGGACGCCACGCGCCCTCCAGCGAGGGCAGCGCGGCGCAGCCGGCAAGGACAAGGGAGAGCAGCAGTGGAAGCGCGAAGCTGGCGCTGCGGCGCAAGGTGAGGGTGGTGGCGGGCATGGCGGGCTTTCATCGAGTTGTGCCGATGGTAGCAGATGCGCATGCCCGCACGCGGGCGCGGATTGGAAACCGCCTGGTAACGGCTTAGAACTGTTCCAGGGCGATCAGCTCGGCCACAGTCTGGCGGCGGCGGATCAAGCGGGACTGCTCGCCATCGACCAGGTATTCGGCCGCATGCGGACGGCTGTTGTAGTTCGACGACATCGACGCGCCGTAGGCGCCGGCGCCTTCGAAGACCACGTAGTCGCCGACCTGCGCCGCAGGCAGCAGCCGTGTTTCGACCACGCCGCCATCGCGCTGGGTAAACACGTCGCCCGATTCGCACAGGGGGCCGCCGACCACGGTGGCGCATGCGGGGCTAGCGTCCAGAGCACGGCCATCATGTGCGATGACCGACATGGCGTGGTAGCTGCCGTACATGGCGGGGCGCATCAGTTCATTGAAGCCCGTGTCAAGCAAAGTGAAATGGTTGCCGCCCATTTGCTTGGTGGCGCGCACTTCGGCCACCAGCAGGCCGCTGTCGGCGACGAGGAAGCGGCCCGGTTCGATTTCCAGGTGCACGGGGTGGCCCAGGTGCGCCTCGATCTGCTTGCGCGCCGTATCCCACAGCTGGAAATAATGGTCCGTGTCGACGGGCTGTTCGCCTTCGCGGTAAGGCACCGACAGGCCGCCGCCCGTGGAAATGGCTTCGATATCGTGGCCCATGTTTTTCACCAGGTCGACCATGGTGCCGCAGACGGTTTCCAGGTGGCTGTAGTCGACGCCGGAGCCGATGTGCATGTGCAGGCCCACCAGGTGCAGGCCATGGGCGCGGATGACGGCCAGCGCTTCCGGCAGTTCTTCATGCCAGATGCCGTGCTTGCTGTTTTCGCCGCCCGTGTTGGTCTTGTTGCTGTGGCCGTGGCCATAGCCGGGATTGATGCGCAGCCAGACGCGGTGGCCGGGCGACACTGGTCCCAGCTGGCGTAGCATGTCGACGGAACCGCAATTGACTTCAATTTTTGCTGCCGCCACGCGCGCCAGGGTGGCGCGGTCGAACAGGTCGCAGGTGAAGACCACGCCGGCGGCGCCGTTGGTCTGCGCCGGCGTGAAGCCCGCCTGCAGCGCGCGTTCGATCTCGCCCAGCGACACGGCGTCCACGTGCACGCCCGCTTCGCGCATCAGGGTGAGCAAATGGATGTTCGAATTGGCCTTTTGCGCGAAACGCACGGTGTCGAACTGCGCCAACTGCTTGATGCGCGCACGGATGGTGGCCGCGTCGTAGACCCACAGCGGAGTGCCGTGTTCCTGGGCGAGTTGGGCGAGGGTGGCGTCTGGCACTGGCTTCATGGTGGTGGTCTTTGTCATGTTTAGGGTGGCGTCGGATTACGCGGGCTTTGCCCGCTCATCCGACCTGCGATGCTGACCATGATGCGGGTTTTCTTTGTAAACATAAAATATCCATTTAAGCTGACCTTATTCATTTATGATATGGACATGACTATCTCTTTGCGCCATATCGAAGTCTTCCGCGCCATCATGACGACGGGCAGCGTGACGGCCGCCGCCGCCATGCTGCATACTTCGCAGCCCACCGTCAGCCGCGAGTTGGCGCGCCTCGAGCATTTGACGGGCCTGACCCTGTTCGAGCGCGAGCGGGGGCGCTTGCGCCCGACGGCGCAGGCGCTGCAGCTGTTCGAGGAAGTGCAGCGCGCGTATTTTGGACTGGAACGCATAGTCAGCACGGCGACGGCTTTGCGCCAGTTCGACCAGGGGCAGCTGTCGATTGCCTGCCTGCCCGTGTTTTCGCAGTCGCTGCTGCCGCAGGCGTGCAAACTGTTCGTCGCCGATTTCCCCAAGGTGAGCATCAGCATCACGCCGCAGGAGTCGCCGCTGCTGGAAGAATGGCTGTCGGCGCAGCGCCATGACATCGGCCTGACGGAAGTGGGCAATGCGCCGCCGGGCACCGTGCTTGATACCTTGATGTCCGTCGATGAAGTGTGCGTGCTGCCGGACGGCCATGCGCTGGCGTCCAAGGCCGTGCTGCAACCGGAGGATTTCGCCGGCCAGCCTTTTATCAGCCTGGCCGCCGTCGACCCGTATCGCCAGCAGATCGACGCCATCTTCGCGCAGACCGGCGTGGAGCGGCGCATGGCGCTCGACACCCACAGCGCCGCCTCCGTCTGCGCCATGGTGCGCGAAGGCGTGGGCCTGGCCATCGTCAACCCGCTCACGGCCCTCGACTATGCGGGGCAGGGCTTGCAGATCCGCCGCTTCAGTGTGTCGCTGCCGTTTACCGTGAACCTGGTCAAGCCGTTGCACCGGCCCCTGTCGCAGCTGGTGGCCCTGTTCGAGCAGGCGCTGCATGCGCAGGCGGAAGAGGTGAAAAGGCGGCTGCTGGCACTATAAGACAAGCCCCTTGAAGGGCCGGGGTCAGACCCTCAGGGGAAATGGGACCCAGTGAGCCCCATTTCGATCACGAAGTGACTGACCCCGGGGTTTGCCTTAGGGATTTGCTTAGGTAGTAAAATGGCGTTTTACTTATTCAAGCCTGATTACTTCGATGACCACAACCGCCACTCCCGTCCGCACCCGTTTCGCTCCCAGCCCGACCGGCTACCTTCACCTTGGCGGCGCCCGCACCGCTTTGTACAGCTGGGCATTTGCCCGTCACTTCGGCGGCACCTTCGTGCTGCGCATTGAAGACACGGACGTGGAGCGTTCGACGCCGGAAGCGGTGCAAGCCATCATCGAAGGCATGCAGTGGCTGGGCCTGGACCACGACGAAGGCCCGTTCTACCAGATGCAGCGCATGGACCGCTACCGCGAAGTGGTGGCGCAGATGCTGGCCGAAGGCACCGCCTACCATTGCTACTCGTCGTCCGATGAAGTCGAAGCGATGCGCGAGCGCATGCGCGCCGCCGGCGAAAAGCCGCGCTATGACGGCACCTGGCGTCCGGAGCCGGGCAAGACCCTGCCAACCGTTCCTTCTGATCGCAAGCCTGTCGTGCGCTTCAAGAATCCGCTCGACGGCGACGTCAGCTGGGGCGATGTTGTCAAGGGCACCATTACGATTTCGAACCGCGAACTGGATGACCTGGTGATCGCGCGTCCGGACGGCACGCCAACCTATAACTTCTGCGTCGCCGTCGACGACTGGGATATGGGCATCACGCACGTGCTGCGCGGCGATGACCACGTCAACAACACGCCGCGCCAGATCAACATCCTGCGCGCCATCAACGCGCCGCTGCCGCTGTACGGCCACCTGCCGATGATCCTCGGTTCGGATGGCCAGAAGATGTCCAAGCGCCGCGATGCCGTCAGTGTCATGGATTACCCGGCGCAGGGCTTCCTGCCCGAGTCGATGCTGAACTACCTGGCGCGCCTGGGCTGGAGCCATGGCGACGATGAGGTGTTCTCGGTGGAGCAGTTCTGCGAGTGGTTCAACCTCGACCACCTGACCAAGTCGGCCGCGCAGTTCGACCTGGAAAAGCTCAAGTGGCTCAATAACCACTACATCAAGCAGGCCGACAATACGCGCCTGGCCGACCTGGCTAGAGCGCAGATGCTGGCAGCTGGCGCCGTCTTCGAAGGCGCGCCGGACCTGGCGCTGGTGCTGGACATGATGAAAGAGCGCGCGAACACCGTCAACGAACTGGCTGCCGCTTCGATGCTGTTCTTCCGCGAGCCTCAGCCGGAAGCCGATCTGGTGGCGCAGCACATCACGGACGCGATCAAGCCCGTGCTGGCGCAGTTCGCCGAGCGCATCGCCACGGTGGAGTGGAGCAAGGAAGCAGTCGCCGCCATGATCAAGGAAGTGCTGGCCGCCAACACCATCAAGATGCCGCTGCTGGCCATGCCTTTGCGTTTGATCCTGACGGGGCAGCTGCAGACGCCGGCCATCGACCAGGTGGTGGTGGTATTTGGTCGCGAGACCGTGCTGGCGCGTCTGGCAAAGTGGCTCTAATCGCCGCGATTGAATACGCGTAGAAATCAGCGTAGAAACAGCGTGCGGAAACCCTCCCTATGAAAAGTTGCTCATAGACGAAAAAGGGTATTTGCAGAGTGAAACTTCTTTGCTATACTCTTGTTTCTGCACCAACGGGGGTATAGCTCAGCTGGGAGAGCGCTTGCATGGCATGCAAGAGGTCAGCGGTTCGATCCCGCTTACCTCCACCAGCAGCAAAATCGCAGTCAGGTTTTGTTAGTTGTTGAAGTGGTGCAGTTGTTGTTAGGTAGTTCCGCGGTCCCCATCGTCTAGAGGCCTAGGACATCACCCTTTCACGGTGAGTACAGGGGTTCGAATCCCCTTGGGGACGCCAGGTAGTTGTGGTATAGTAGTGGCAGTTGTTTGTACTGATTGTTGTAAGTTCAGGCCCGTAAAAAGCGGAATCTGGATGGAAAGCAAGTAGTGGAACAAAGTCGCCAAGTGCGGCTTTTATTATTTCTGCGCCCGGGGGGTATAGCTCAGCTGGGAGAGCGCTTGCATGGCATGCAAGAGGTCAGCGGTTCGATCCCGCTTACCTCCACCAACAGCGCAGGAGTAAAGTAGCAAACTGTAGAAGTAAAATGTAGTATCCAGGTCCCCATCGTCTAGAGGCCTAGGACATCACCCTTTCACGGTGAGTACAGGGGTTCGAATCCCCTTGGGGACGCCAGTTAAGTCTGGTGTTGTTGTAGTAAAGAAGTAGCAGTGTTTCTGCGCCCGGGGGGTATAGCTCAGCTGGGAGAGCGCTTGCATGGCATGCAAGAGGTCAGCGGTTCGATCCCGCTTACCTCCACCAACAGCGCAGAAATCACATGATAATCAAAGTCGCTTAGAGCGGCTTTTTTTTATTTCCGGATTGTTTTCCGCCATCCCCCTGGGGGAAATATGGCTAAGCTGTTAGCGCGCTTGCATGGCATGCAAGAGGTCAGCGGTTAGCTCCCGCATTACCTCCACCAACAGCGCAGAAATCACATGATAATCAAAGTCGCCTGGGGCGGCTTTTTTTATTTCAGGATTGTTTTCCGCCATACCCCTGGGGGAAATATGGCAAAGCTGTTAGCGCGCTTGCATGGCATGCAAGAGGTCAGTGCTTAGCTCCCGCATTACCTCCACCAACAGCGCAGAAATCAAATGATAATCAAAGTCGCCTGGAGCGGCTTTGTTTGCCATTCCTCGCTGCCTGCGCTCGGCGTATCCACATCATTTGCATTTCAGAATGCCATTTTTGCCGTTCATCGTTTTTGCGCGGACACCGGGATATTCAGTGCTTAAGATATCCATTGCTCGGACTGTGGCTGGCCAAGTTCGCGCACGCGTCTTTTTTATACCTGCCAGCACCATAAAATCACTGAACTCCGGAGGTGGAATGTCCCGTTTATTTGCCAGCATGTTGTGCGCCGCTTGTATGCATGTTCCCGCGTTCTCGGCGGAGGCGCCTGTCGCTCCTTTCGATCCCGCTGCCCGCAAGTTGCAAGCGGGGGGTATCAATGAAGTGATGGTGCTGGGCACGCCGCATTTGTCGCAGTTGCCGAAGTCGTTTGATGCCGCGCATCTGAGTGCATTGAATGCGCGCTTGCTGGAATGGAGGCCGGATGCCATCGCCATCGAGGCCGTGTCCGGCCCGCAGTGTGCGTACCTGCGCAGCTACCCGCAGCGCTATGCGGACACGATCAAGTCTTATTGCTGGGATCCGGCCGCGGCACGGGCGACGACGGGGCTGGATGTGATGGCGGCCACCGTGCAGGCCCAGCGCCTGCTGGCCGCGTGGCCTGCTTCGCCATCTGCCGCGCAGCGGCGCACGCTGGCATCGCTGTTCCTGGCTGGCGGCGAGCCGGCGTCCGCGCTGGTGCAGTGGCTGCGCCTGCCGGAAGCGGAGCGGCGCGCAGGTGACGGGCTCGATGCAGCGCTGGTGGCCGTGCTCAATGCCAGGCTGCAACGGCGCGGCGAGGATGTGCGGATCGCTGCCGTGGTGGCGGCGAAGAGCGGGCACGAGCGCGTGTATGCCATGGATGACCATACGGCCGATGCGCCTGCCGAAAATGAGGCGGACGAGAAGGCCTACGGCGAGGCGATCATGAAGGCGTGGGATAACCCGTTTGCGGCGCAGCGCAAGCGTATCAGCGATGCGCTGGAAGCGGCATCGACGACCCCGGCCGCCGTGCTGGCCATGTACCGCGCGCACAACGGGCCGGCCATGGCCGAGATGGCTTTCCGTGGCGATTTCGGTGCGGCGCTCGAGGAACCATCGCCCAGCCATTATGGCCGCAATTACGTGGCCTACTGGGAAACGCGCAATTTGCGCATGGCATCGAATATCCGCGAGGTGATGATGGCGCGCCCTGGCATGCGGGTGCTGGTGGTGGTGGGCGCGTCGCACAAGGCGTACCTGGAGGCGTATCTGCGGCAGATGCATGATGTGCGCATCGCCGGCACGGACGATCTGCTGCGCCAGGCCGACTGAGAGCCCGTGCCCTGGCTTTCTGCCATCTTCGCCCTCGCATGGAGCGGGGAATGCAATAAGATGGAAAATAAGAAGGCCGGCTGTTGATTTCGTGAATCGCTTCGTGTTAAACTTCGCGCACGCTTTTTTGAGGGGCTAAACAAAGCCTTCAACGAAGAGTCCGCTGAGAGTAAAACCAGCACAGGTCCCCATCGTCTAGAGGCCTAGGACATCACCCTTTCACGGTGAGTACAGGGGTTCGAATCCCCTTGGGGACGCCAGGATTTAGTTGTAAAGCAATATTGCAGTGCTGAATGGGCCTGACAAGTCAGGCTTTTTTTGTTTCTGCCATATTGCTGCGGTGCCGGGTCAGGATGCGAAGTAGTGCATTCAGGACAGATTTCTGTCCCCATCGTCTAGAGGCCTAGGACATCACCCTTTCACGGTGAGTACAGGGGTTCGAATCCCCTTGGGGACGCCAGATTCGTGTAGTAAAGCAAGTAACAGGTCGGGGTGCAGGGTAGCGCATCCAGGACAGATTTTCTGTCCCCATCGTCTAGAGGCCTAGGACATCACCCTTTCACGGTGAGTACAGGGGTTCGAATCCCCTTGGGGACGCCAGACCGGCTGAATCAGCCAACAACAAAGCCGCCTGGTAACAGCGCGGCTTTTTTGTTATGGCTCCATGTCCACCAGTTTCTGTATCGCCATCTATCCGGACGACGCCACCTCCGTCGAATCACTGCTGGGCGTGGCCGACACGGCCCTGTACGAAGCCAAGCGCGCCGGCAAGAACCGCTATTGCTG
>NZ_NRDQ01000389.1 GCF_002878455.1 Janthinobacterium sp. AD80 | reverse complement strand
ATACGTCCACTTTCGTGTTTGCAGAGTGCTGTGTTTTTATTAAACAGTCGCAGCCACCAGTTTATTGCAACCCTTTCACCCTCATGGAGTAAACCAATCAAGCTACCGGGGCGTACCTTTTCCCGAAGTTACGGTACCAATTTGCCGAGTTCCTTCTCCCGAGTTCTCTCAAGCGCCTTAGAATACTCATCTCGCCCACCTGTGTCGGTTTGCGGTACGGTCTCGTATGACTGAAGCTTAGAGGCTTTTCTTGGAACCACTTCCGATTGCTTCGTGAACAAGTTCACTCGTCCCATCCCCTTGAATTGCGCACCCGGATTTGCCTAAGTGCCTTCTATGAGACAGAAACTGACTATTCCAACAGTCAGACAACCTTCCGCGATCCGTCCCCCCATCGCATCATACGACGGTGCAGGAATATTAACCTGCTTCCCATCAGCTACGCATCTCTGCCTCGCCTTAGGGGCCGACTCACCCTGCTCCGATGAACGTTGAACAGGAAACCTTGGGCTTACGGCGTGGAGGCTTTTCACCCCCATTATCGCTACTCATGTCAGCATTCGCACTTCTGATACCTCCAGC
>NZ_NRDQ01000388.1 GCF_002878455.1 Janthinobacterium sp. AD80 | reverse complement strand
GGGCACTCTAATGAGACTGCCGGTGACAAACCGGAGGAAGGTGGGGATGACGTCAAGTCCTCATGGCCCTTATGGGTAGGGCTTCACACGTCATACAATGGTACATACAGAGCGCCGCCAACCCGCGAGGGGGAGCTAATCGCAGAAAGTGTATCGTAGTCCGGATTGTAGTCTGCAACTCGACTGCATGAAGTTGGAATCGCTAGTAATCGCGGATCAGCATGTCGCGGTGAATACGTTCCCGGGTCTTGTACACACCGCCCGTCACACCATGGGAGCGGGTTTTACCAGAAGTAGGTAGCTTAACCGTAAGGAGGGCGCTTACCACGGTAGGATTCGTGACTGGGGTGAAGTCGTAACAAGGTAGCCGTATCGGAAGGTGCGGCTGGATCACCTCCTTTCTAGAGTTTGCACGAATCATGTAAATGATTCACGCATCAAATGTTCACACTTATCGGCTGTTAATATAAAGAACAGCATTTGGGGCTGTAGCTCAGCTGGTTAGAGCACCGTGTTGATAACGCGGGGGTCGTTGGTTCGAGTCCAACCAGCCCTACCAGTTTCTGTAGTAAATCTCAGGGGGATTAGCTCAGCTGGGAGAGCACCTGCTTTGCAAGCAGGGGGTCGTCGGTTCGATCCCGTCATCCTCCACCAAAAGTTCAAACGTAAATCAGTGTTGATTGCAACACCGGGATTTAGGTTTGGTCTTTTCGAGGCCAAGTGCTGTATGTTCTTTAACAATCTGGAAGAAGTAAAGATTATTTATTGATCGGTTTGCCGTAAAAAGCAAATCGATGGGTAATGATTGTATGTATCAACAAACAAGCAACAACGTTGTACTTTCTTATCCCTGTAGCGCTCTTTCATTATGCAAATGATGAGAGGCTAACGTTATAGGGACAAGCGAATAAGTGCACATGGTGGATGCCTTGGCGATTACAGGCGATGAAGGACGTAGTAGCTTGCGATAAGCTGCGGGGAGTGAGCAAACACACTTTGATCCGCAGATTTCCGAATGGGGCAACCCACCCTTTTAGGGTATTGCATACTGAATACATAGGTATGCAAGGCGAACGC
>NZ_NRDQ01000387.1 GCF_002878455.1 Janthinobacterium sp. AD80 | reverse complement strand
AGGTCTCGAAGATAATTTCCAGGATGCCTTCTTTCGCCTCTGCTATCTCGATATCTTTGGGCGGCGAGGTGAAAAGATACTCGACAAAATCCAACCGCGAGCGTTTGGCCGGATCGTACACATTGCGAAATAGCGTCAGCGGTCCCGGCCTGGAATCGAATAGATAGTTGGAGATCTCCAGCGCCGCGTCTTTGTCATCTTCGAAGACGATCCGCGCATAGTGCCGGAAGTCTTTATCTACATAGCTATGCACGGTGAAACTCGTCGTTTCCGTGACGACAAACTTTTTTTCAGCGGGATTCCCGTCCTCGTCCAATTCCTGGAACTCATAGCGCGAGATGGCTTGTGGATTGGGAACGATCCAATATCTGGTCTCTTTCAAGGATTCAAGCATCAGTTTGGCCGCTGCCTCGTTCTTTGTCCGCTCGGCATCGACCGGCGCATATTGCGCCTGGGCAGATCCAGCCAGCAAGGCAAGCAGAATGGCCAGGCCGCTGCCGGCGAACTTTATTATTTTCACGGAATGCTGTCCTGTTTCTTATTGTGAGACA
>NZ_NRDQ01000386.1 GCF_002878455.1 Janthinobacterium sp. AD80 | reverse complement strand
AGGGTCGCCAGGTCGCTGATACGGTAGTCGCCACCCACGCTCACGCCATTGGTGCGGAAGCGGAAGCCCGTCTCGCGGCCGTTCACATAGTGCTGGCCAAAGTCCACCGCGCCACCCAGCCACAGCGACAGGGCCTGCTTCTGCGACTCCGGACGCTGCGGCATGTCCGGCAAGCCGTTTGCTGCCTGGCCTACATCCGCGCCCGCCTTGTCGCCGCTGAAACCGGCATCGGGCTGGCGCAGGGAAGCCTTGCGCATATACGGCTTCACGGCCGTGCCGAACACGCGGTCCGCTTCCTGCTCCTGCCAGCGCGCCAGGGCCGCCGTCGGGTTGCCGCTGTCGTTCGACGGCGTCAGGTTCAGGCCAAAGTTCGAGCGGCCCCAGCCGTCGCCGTGCAGGCTTTCCAGGCGCTGCGTGAAGTTCGACAGCTGCGCCGTGGCGAAGCGCCGCGCCGCATCGGCTTGCGCCGCCTGCAGGCCGATCACTTCCGGATCGGTCGACGGGTCGGCACGCGCCGTCACCGTCACGTTGACCACGCCCGGCTTCGAGGTGGCGTAGGCGTTGCTCAGGGTGTAGCTGACCACGGCCGCGCCG
>NZ_NRDQ01000385.1 GCF_002878455.1 Janthinobacterium sp. AD80 | reverse complement strand
TTCCTGGTCCAGCACCTGGTTGATCGTGCACATCTGGCCCAATTTCATCAAATGCTTGATGACTTCGGATGCCTTGACGGACATCTTGTGTGCCAGTTCGGCCACGGTGATCGTTTCAGGTACGTGCACGTCCTTGACGACGGCTTCCGTCGGCGCCTGGAAGTTCGATTCACGGTCGTCATGGTGCGTCGGGCGACGGCCCTTCGCGCCACCGCGCCAGCTGTCACGGCCGCCTGGGCCGCTATTGCCGCGTGGCTTTGGACCACCGGTGGTGCCGCGTTTTTTCGCGTCATCGGACCAGGTGGACGACACATTCGCCGACTTGATGGATTTCTTGTCTGCAACAGCAGGCTTCTTGTCGCCCGGCTTGTCGCCTGGTTTCTTGTCAGCAGGCTTGTGCAGGGTGCCTTCCGGCGCCTTTGGTTTGACAGCAACCGGTACCGGCTCAGGGGCTTTGATGGCGCGGCGTGGCGCGTTCATCATGGCCTTGATCTGGGCTACCTCATCGGCAACAGCCTTGCGTGCGCGCTCGGTGGCTTCCGCT
>NZ_NRDQ01000384.1 GCF_002878455.1 Janthinobacterium sp. AD80 | reverse complement strand
GAGGAAATGAAGCGCACCGCCGATATCTTCCGTGGCCGCATCATCGATGTCACCGAAAAGACGTACACGATCGAGCTGACGGGCAACAAGGTCAAGCTGGACGCGTTCATCGATTCGATCGACCGCGCCGCCATCCTGGAAACCGTCCGCACGGGCGGTTCCGGCATCGGCCGCGGCGAACGCATCCTCAAAGTATAAAAATATAAGCAGCACTACGCGGCCCTGGCGCCGCATTTAAAACAACAACGCATCATCAAATATATAGGAAATACCATGAAAGTTTTTTACGACAAAGACGCTGACCTCTCCTTGATCAAAGGCAAAAACGTGGCCATCATCGGCTACGGTTCGCAAGGCCATGCTCACGCGCAAAACCTGAACGATTCGGGCGTCAACGTCACCGTCGGCCTGCGCAAGGGCGGCGCTTCCTGGACCAAGGTCGAGCAAGCGGGCCTGAAAGTGGCGGAAGTCAACGACGCCGTGAAAGCGGCCGACGTCATCATGATCTTGCTGCCGGATGAAAAMAACATCGCCCAGGTCTACAACGAAAAC
>NZ_NRDQ01000383.1 GCF_002878455.1 Janthinobacterium sp. AD80 | reverse complement strand
GTTTTGCAACAGGGCCGAACCGCACCAGCTGTTGCATACCTTCTTCACGGGGCACCCCATGTTGATGTCGATGATCTGCGCGCCCCGGTCCACATTGAACTTGGCGCAATCGGCCAGGTCTTGCGGATCGGCACCGGCGATCTGCACGGCCTTCGGCTCCATTTCGCCTGCATGGTCCGTGCGGCGCGAGCTTTTTTCCGTCGCCCACAGGCGCGGATTCGACGCCGCCATTTCCGACACGGCGTAACCGGCACCCAACTGCTTGCACAACTGGCGGAAAGGCCGATCCGTCACACCCGCCATGGGAGCGACGAAAACGTTGTTGCGCAGAATGTGAGGGCCGATTTGCACTGAGGAACCTGGAATGGACGGAGGAACCTGCTATTTTAACCGATTCCCTGCCTAATTAATAAGCACTATTTTTTTGCTTCAGTGCGCCTGGGCGGGCGCCGCGCTTGTGCAGTACAGCAAAACAGGGCGCCGGCGGACAGCGCCGGCGGCTCGCCCGGCTCTTGACCCGGCGCTTAGCCCAGCTCGTCCATTGCGGGCGCGCTCAGGTGTTCGATAT
>NZ_NRDQ01000382.1 GCF_002878455.1 Janthinobacterium sp. AD80 | reverse complement strand
GTCCATCGCATCGTAGCCGGCCTGCACGGCCTCGCGGTAGTGGCGCGTGCGCGACAGCACGTCGCGCAGGGCCGCTTGCGAGAAGACTTCCTGGAAACCGATGACGTCGGCATCCAGCAAGTCGATCTGCCGCGCCGTCCACTCCGCCTTGGCCGCGTATTGCGCCGGGCTCAAGGGATCCAGGTTGTCATACAATTTCGCCCCGGCGGCGGCCAGGTTGCAGACATTGAAGGTGGCAAAGCGGATTTCTTGCTGCATAATTAGCACTCCTCACTGAACGATCAGCGTATCACGCATGGCTAAAAAAGAGCATATTTCCGAAACCCAGGCGACGCAGTTGCTGCGCAAGCACCAAGTTTCCTTTGAAGAACACCCGTATCCGTATGAAGAGCACGGCGGCACCAGCGTCTCGGCGCGTGAACTCGGCGTGCCCGAACATGCGGTGGTCAAGACCCTGGTGATGCAGGACGAGGCGGCGCGGCCGATGATCGTGCTCATGCATGGCGACTGCAAGGTGTCGACCAAGAACCTGGCCCGCTCAATCGGCTGCAAGTCCGTCGAGCCGTGCAAGCCCGAAGTG
>NZ_NRDQ01000381.1 GCF_002878455.1 Janthinobacterium sp. AD80 | reverse complement strand
CGCAAAAGGCGCTGGTGCGCGAGACGCGCCGGGCCGACCTGAACCAACTGGCCATCGATCCGGCCAACGCCAGCCAGATCATCGTCGAGCAAGTCTTGCCCGAGAACGTGGGCGGCTGGTGGATACGCGAAATCGGCATCTACGACGAGGCGGGCGACCTGTGCGCGGTGGCCAACTGCCCGCCCAGCTACAAGCCTGTGATGGCCGAGGGCAGCGCGCGCACGCAAGTGGTGCGCGTGGTGCTGATCGTCGCCAGCACGGCCGCCATCGAGCTGAAAATCGATCCGGCCATCATCTTGGCCACGCGCAAGTATGTCGATGACCAGGACATCGTTGTCCGCGCCTACAGCGACACGCTGATGGCCCAGCACCTGGCCGACCTGGACCCGCACCCGCAATACAGCCTAAAGGAGGTGAAGACGCTGGCCAAGTTTGACGCGTCGAAAAAACTGGTCAATGCCGATTTTGTGCAGCAGGCGCAAGGAAACATGGTGCGCTATACCGAGGTCACTGAAAGCCGCACGCTCACCGCCGAGGATATTGGCTGCGCCCTGTACTTTCCTTCTGCGGGCAAGGCCATCACTATCCCCGAC